>JAISJM010000031.1 GCA_031261525.1 Eubacteriales Family XIII. Incertae Sedis bacterium | reverse complement strand
ATGCGTTTTGCAATGTTCAGAACACTCTCTTTTGTAACCTTGCTGATTCCATCAAGAACTTCTTCTTCTGAAAAGTATTTCCCCAGCAAAAGGTAATTCTTTCCAAGTGCATTCATGCGTGAATTCAGACTTTCATAGGAGAATGTATAGGAAGCTTTCATGAGGTTCTTTGCCTTTGTTAACTCCTCATCTGTAATGCCCTCGAGCATACGCTCAATTTCGCCAATGATTGCCTCAATTGCAATCTCAATGTTGTCATCTGCTACCGCAGAATAAATATAAAAAGCACCATCTTCAACATAGCAATCGGGGATTGCAGTAACCGCATAGCAAAGTCCTTTTTCTTCTCTGACTTTCTGAAACAATCGAGAACTCATGGATCCACCAAGAATCCCTGCATAAATCGTCATATCATAATAATCATCAGATCCGATTTTCACACCCTTTGCACCAAGACAAAGATGTGTCTGCTGTATATCCATCACTTTTGAGTTTGTTCCTGGTGTATAATCAGCCGGTGGAAGAACTCTCGTATAATCGCCACTTTCAATCGTGCCAAAAGTATCTTCGAGCATAGAAAGAAGCTCCGCTTCTTCAAAATTGCCCGATACGCTTACAACCATGCTAGATGCGTTGTAATGTTCTCGAACATAATCGACAATCATATCATGATCAATTCGATTGATCGATTCATTTGTCCCAATGATCTCATTGCCATAAGGATGACCTTGGAACACCAAATCGGCAATCATCTCAAAGACGACATCGTCAGGACTGTCCTCATACATCTTTTTTTCTTCAATGATGACATTGCGCTCACGATTTAATTCTGCTGTATCGAAGACAGAATTTGTAAGCATATCATAGAGAATATCTACAGACTTCGGCAATTCTTCTTTCAATGACTTGATGTGATAGCAAGTCAGTTGCTTCGAAGTATAAGCGTTTTGGCTTGAACCAACGCGCTCTACTTCTTCAGCGATTTCCAGTGCACTACGTTTCTTTGTGCCCTTAAACATCATATGCTCGATAAAGTGTGAGATACCTAAGTTATATTCATCTTCATCCACACCGCCAACTCTTAGGAAGATGCCAATCTGAACAGAATGAACATGATCGACTTTCTCCATAATTACTGGTATGTCATTTTTAAGTTTGTTTACTTTAACCATTTCCACCTATTTTACAATAATTCTTTGCGTGATAAATTAATTCTGCCCATTTTATCGATTTCAGCGACTTTAACCTGAACTTTGTCACCTACATTCATAACATCTGTAACTTTTTCAACTCTATGATTTTCCATCTTAGAGATGTGTAGTAGACCTTCCTTACCTGGAAGAATCTCAATGAATGCGCCAAAGTCCATGATTCTCTTCACTTCTCCATCATAGATCTCGCCAACTTCAACATCCTTGAGAAGCAATTCAATTGCGGATACACCCGCTTCAGCCGTTTCCTTATCTGGACCAGCAACGTAGACCATACCATCTTCTTCAATGTCAATCTTGACACCAGTTTCATCGATGATTCTGTTGATTGTCTTACCACCAGGTCCGATGACCGTTCGGATATCATCTACATCAATCTGAAGGGAGATGATTCTTGGTGTGTATTTTGAAAGCTCAGGTCTTGGTGCAGCAATTTCTTCATTCATCTGTTCTAGGATATATCCACGACCATCCTTTGCTTGATGGATTGCCTTCTGCATGATTTCTCTTGAAAGACCATGAACCTTGATATCCATCTGAAGGGCTGTGATTCCTTTTGTTGTACCTGCAACCTTGAAGTCCATGTCGCCATAGTGATCTTCAAGACCTTGAATATCTGAAAGAATTGCGACATTGCCTTCACCAGCATCAATCAATCCCATTGCGATACCAGATACGCCAGCTTTGATTGGCACACCAGCATCCATGAGTGACAAGCTGCTTCCGCAGACGGAACCCTGTGACGAACTACCGTTGGAAGAGAGTACTTCTGATACCACTCTGATTGCATATGGGAATTCCTCTTCTGTTGGAAGAACTGGAATCAAAGCTCTCTCAGCGAGGGCACCATGTCCAATCTCACGACGACCAGGACTTCTCATCGGTCTAGCTTCACCTACAGAGTAAGGTGGGAAGTTGTAATGATGCATGTAACGCTTACCAGTCTCATCACTGATTCCATCAATCTTCTGAGACTCTCCAAGTGGTGCAAGTGTTGTTACGGAAAGAACCTGAGTCTGTCCTCTCTTAAAGAGTCCTGTACCATGTGTACGTGGAAGGAATCCAGTCTCAACCCAGATTGGTCTGATTTCTGTCGTCTTTCTTCCATCAGGTCTAACGCCTTCTTCAAGGATTAATTTTCTAAATCTTGCATCGAGTAACTCTTCAAGATATCTTGAAGTATAGCTCTTAATCTGAGCATCTGTATACTCAACAGAGCCAGCAAATAATTCTCTAACTGCTACTTTCGCTTCTGTATTGATCTCATCAATCTTCGCAGACTGTGCAACCTTTTCAGTGATTGTTCTTAGCGCCTCATCAATTGCATCCTTTGCAACTTCATCGACAAGCTTGATGATGGATGCTGGTACGGGATCTACTGGTGGCTCAAATTTTGGCTTGCCAACTTCGGCAACGATAGTGTCGATAAATTCAACAATCTTCTTAATCTCATCGTGTCCTGCAAACATACAGTCAAGGATTGTCTCCTCATCGAGTTCATTTGCACCCGCTTCAATCATCATAATCGCATCTCTTGTACCAGAGATTGTAAGGTTCAATTCACTTACAGCTCTTTGCGCTTGATTTGGGTTGACAACTGGCTTTCCATCGATGTATCCCATGATGACAGTACCTGTAGGTCCTGCAAATGGGATGTCACTGATTGAAAGCGCAACAGAAGAACCAATCATGCCCGCAACTTCTGGCGAGCAATCAGGATCAACGCTCAAGACAGATGCGACAACCTGTACATCATAGAAAAAATTATCTGGGAAAAGTGGACGAAGTGGTCGATCCATGAGTCTTGCATTGAGTGTCGCTCTCTCTGTCGGACGTCCCTCTCTCTTGATAAATCCACCAGGTATCTTGCCAACAGAATACATCTTCTCTTCATACTCACAGCTGAGTGGGAAGAAATCCTGATTCTCACGTGGCTTCTTCGCCATGACAGCTGTCGCATTGACAACCGTATCACCATAACGAACAGTAACGGCACCATTTGCCTGTTCAGCAACCTTGCCGATTTCAAACTTTAGAGGTCGTCCCCCCAGTTCCGTTTCAAATGTTTTGTAATCTGTAAATCTCATATTTTTCTCTACTCCCTCTGTTCTGTTCTCTAATTACCGAAAATTTAGTAAATTTTACAAGTTTTGAAGCCTGTAATAAAAACACAAAAGAGGCGAGGTGTAACCCCGCCCCACTCGTATCTGATTATCGTCTGAGCCCCAAACGAGCAATAAGTGTTCTGTATCTCTCGATGTCCTTGTTCTTGACATACTTGAGTAGATTTCTTCTCTGACCAACCATCTTTAGAAGTCCTCTTCTTGAATGGTGATCCTTCTTGTGAATCTTCAGATGCTCATTGAGGTCGTTGATTCTAAATGTAAGAATGGCAACTTGTACCTCTGGAGAACCTGTATCTCCCTCTTTTAGTGCATACTCTTCGATAATTTCTTGCTTCTTTTTCTGATCTATCATTGCTATCTCCTTCAATAAATACGCCGATGCTGAGTAAGCGCGATATGATTATCACATGCCTCAAACTAAGCATAGGTAAAACTAACCTTATCATTGTAACACAGATACCACCATTATGTCTATAGAACTGTTTCCAAATTTCACGCCTATAATTGGTAAATTTTGGAAGTGGTCGGGATGACAGGATTTGAACCTGCGGCCTCTTCGTCCCGAACGAAGCGCGCTACCAAGCTGCGCTACATCCCGATATTATGCCAAGATGATACTTTCACTGACAATCGTCCGCGCATTGTTCATCAACGAATCAATGGTATCGTCACCAAGTGCTTTACGTATCTGCGTCAGACCTTCGTCAAAATTCGGCTTTCGTGAAGACATATTATGCGTATCCGTTCCAATCACCTGCACATAATTGTCATCGATATATCTCATCATGCGGCTCAAACCAAAACGCTTGCTTTTAATTGCCTCGCAGTTTGATTGAATCAAGCAGCCCATATCAAGTAAATCACCGACACGGTCTCTATCAGAAAAGATATCATAACGCTCAAGATGTGCAAGAACGGGTGTGACATTGTAATTGTGCATGAGCTTTTCAATGCGCATTAAAGTCGAATCGCTAAAGGAAGATCCCCATGGTATCTCCGTCAGTAGATATTTTCGCCCACCATCTCCAAACATGCAAATGTCATCAATATTGTCCACATTGAATAAATACTCGTTGAGAAAAGTCTCCGCCGCAAGCACATACCCCAATCCCAATTCATGTATACGAGGCTGAATCCGCTCGAAGCAATCCTTACGTTTTCTCAAAAAATCCTCATAACTTCCTTTATGCGGGTAGTAATGAGGTGTGATACATACCGTATCGACGCCCTGTGCCTGTAGTGCAGAAAGCATTGAGATAGAGGTCTCGATATCATTTGCCCCATCATCAATACCCGGAAGCACATGGGTGTGGAAGTCTATATATTTTATTGAATGTGTTGTAAATGTCATAAATTCTTACTTCTTGTCATAATAACTATACTTGTATGAAGAACCGATATCTTCTGCAGCACCATTCAATATGACGCCTAAGACTTTGGCATTTGCACGATGAAGGGTCTCGATTGTCTTTGCTAATTCAGGCTCTTTTGAGGATCCTTCTTTGACAACGATGACAACGCCATCTACTTTTACACTGAGCGATAATGCGTCGATGACAACATTCAATGGCGGAGAATCGATGATGATATAATCATAACTTGGATCAAGCAATGTCAACAAATCAGACATCTGATCACTTGCAAGAATCTCAGATGGATTGGGAACCGTTGTCCCAGCTGTAATTACATCAAGATTCGGACTATTGGTATGTCTGATGATTGCCTCAAGTTTCGCCTGCCCACTTAGATAATTTGTGAGACCAGGTGTGACATCCATATTGAAAAATTTCTGGACTTTGGATTTTCTGATGTCGCAGTCAATGACGAGCACCTTTACATCGACCTTCTGCGAAAGGGAGATTGCCGTGTTGACGGATGTTGTAGACTTTCCCTCACCTGCCAGTGAACTTGTAAAAAGAATCTTCTTGCAGCCTTTTTTTAAGATAGAGAAATCAATATTGGTTCTCGCTACTTTATAAGCTTCGTTGATTCGATACTTCATGTCATCACTAAGAGATGAATTGAGTACCGTTGTACGCTTATTGGTATTTTTTTTTCTCAATGCCATGAATTATTTACCTTTCTTCGCCTTTTTCTTCTTCTTTGTATATTCCTTATTGAAAGCCGGAATGGAAGCAAGAACCGGCAAATCGAACTTCTGACCAATGATATCTTCATTCTTTATTCTGACATCCAAGTGCTCTTGAATAAAGACGAATCCAATTGCAAGCATGAGCCCTACTAGAAGTCCAATAATTGTATTGAGAAGAACATTTGGAGAAGATGGACTAGATGCAACAGATGCAGGATCGACCACCTTCAATGTTGCACTCGCCTCAAGCGTATTGATGACATCTGGGGCGATATCCGCCAATACATCGGCAACCTGCTTTGATTCATAAGCATCATGTGTTGAAATCTTTGCTTGAAATACCTCCGTATTATTTAATGTTGCAAAAGAAATATCAACATAATTTTCTACATTGGATGCGTCAAGCACCTGTTTCTCAAAGCTACTTGTCTGAAGCATCTCAATATATGTATTTACAACTTTTTGAGCATATGTCAAATCACTCATATCCTGCGCAGAACTTGCGGAAGGACCTTCCTTTGTTGTCGATACATAAAATTTAACGGTGCTATCATAGGTCTTTGGAATTATGAATTGTGAGACAAAGAAAGAGGCAAAACACACTGTAAATGCGACTGCTATGATAATGACTAAATTCTTTCTAATAATCTGCAATAATTCTTGGAACGATATCTCCAATACTTCATTGTCCACTCGTTTGGTCCCTCCTGATAAATTATTTAATAAAACAATACATTTTAATAATAACCTATATGAGTAGCACTAATCAAGGTTAATTTTAGGTATCACATAAAAGTCACATGCAGGATACTATTTTGAACAAAGAAAAAACAACCTTATACAAGAGAGTCCTTGCATAAGGTTGTCGTCTTTCTACAAAATATTCTGCATCTTTCTCATGGAATCTCTTTGTCTACTCGATCACAATCGTCTTGATTACTTGGTCTTCATGAGGACGATCGGAACGGTCGCGAGGGGCGGCTGCGATTCGATCAACAACATCGAGACCTTCGATTACTTTGCCAAATGCAGCGTATTCCCCATCTAGATGTGGTGAATCTTCGTGCATGATAAAGAATTGGGAAGATCCTGAATCCTTTACCATCGTCCTTGCCATCGACAAGACACCTCTTGTGTGCTTCAAGTCATTCTTTACGCCGTTGCTTGCAAATTCCCCTTTAATTGGTGCGGCATCTTCGCCCTTTGCACTTGCACCACCTTGAATCATAAAACCTGGAATAACTCTATGGAAGATTGACCCCGCATAGAAATCCTTTTCTGCCAAATCTTTAAAATTCTTTGCAGATATCGGCGCAATATCCTCATAAAGCTCCGCTCTAATGATTCCGCCATCTTCCAACTCAATTCTTACAATATCAGACATCTTTTCTTTACCTTTCTAAAATCTAAATCA
>JAISJM010000126.1 GCA_031261525.1 Eubacteriales Family XIII. Incertae Sedis bacterium | reverse complement strand
CAACCAGATAACCAGACAACCAGATAATCAGGCAACCAGACATTAGGCCATATCTTTTCGGGAGATGCAATCTCCCCTATTTTTTTGCATTTGGTGTGCCTTGTGAGTATTGTCAAATTCGAGTATAATGATAACAAAAATCAAAGATAACATGAAATGGAGTAAATACGAATAAATGAATCAATTCTCGCGAACTGAACTATTAGTAGGTTTAGATGGTATCGTTAAACTAAATACATCTTCTGTCATCGTCTTCGGAATCGGTGGTGTGGGTTCTTACACGGCAGAAGCACTCGCAAGAAGTGGTGTCGGTAGAATTGGAATCGTCGATGACGATTTGGTATGCGTGACCAATATCAACCGCCAACTCATTGCGACAATGTCGACTGTTGGCAGACCGAAAGTCGAAGTCATGAAAGAGCGAATCCTCGACATCAATCCCGATGCCATTGTTGACGTCTATCAAGAATTTTATGGACCAGATACGGTAGATGATTTTGATCTAAGTCAATATGATTACGTTGTGGACGCAATCGATACCGTGACAGCGAAATTGCTTTTGATTGAGCGTGCAAAAGCGGCAGATATTCCCATCATCAGTAGCATGGGCGCAGGCAACAAACTGGATCCAACAGGTTTCATGATTGCGGATATTTCAAAGACATCTTACTGTCCGCTCGCCAAGACAATGCGCAAAGAGCTCAAAGTAAGAGGCATCACAGATGTGAAAGTCGTCTATTCTAAAGAAGAAGCTATGACGCCAATTGAGACAGAAGCGACCAGTTGCAAAGTTGGTTGCGTCTGCCCGCCAGGTGCAACGAGAAACTGTACTGACAGAAGACAAGTTCCTGGAAGTATTGCGTTTATCCCATCTGTAGCAGGTCTAATCATCGCGGGAGAAGTCATTAAAGATTTGCTCGATGTCTAACAAAATCTAACAATATTTTTCGTCATATGTTACAATTAGTAGATGAAAAGAAATATTTTGCTTACAATTGCATATGATGGACGAGATTTCCATGGTTGGCAGCGTCAACCTGGTAAGCGAACCGTTCAGGGTGAGTTAGAGAAGACACTCAGTTATGTGATTGGACAGCAAGTTACGATTGATGGCACAAGCCGCACGGACGCAGGCGTTCATGCACTTGGTCAGCGTGCAAGCTTAAGGGGTGATTTTGGGATACCTGCCAATCGCATTCCGTTTGCCGTCAACAATATCTTAGATGATATCTATATTGTAGATGCAGAAGAAGTACAAAACGACTTTCATGCAAGGTTTGACTCGGTAGGAAAGACCTACGAATATAAAATCAATATCTCCGATACCCCAGATTTGTTTCAAAGGGCTTACGAATATCAATTGACACGTGCACGGCGACATTTGCTCGTGACCGAACAGGATGGCACGAATGATTTTGAACGCGGATTTCAGCGCATGAAAAAAGCTTGTGGATACCTCATCGGGACTTATGATTGCGCCTGCTTCATGGCTCAGGGTAGTTTTGTGCCAGAGTCTACCGTGAAGACAATTTATGACGTAACTGTAACAAAGATAGCCGATGACCTTACCATAGTGGTAACGGGCAGCGGTTTTCTGTATAATATGGTAAGGATTATTGTTGGGACGCTGGTTGATATCGGCACAGGGCGTATCGAACCGGAGGATATCGCTGCAATGATTGCTTCACGAGATCGCACCAGAGCAGGGCATACGGCGCCACCGCAGGGGTTATACCTGAAGAAAATTTATTACAAGATCGAGGATATAATAAAATGAGTGAATACGAAACGATAGAGAAGATTGGTTCCATGCTTGACAATGCCAATGCATTTTTGTATTTGGTGGATTTCCATACAAATAAAATTCTTTTAGCCAATGATTATTATGCACGTAAGCTTGGACTCCATCCGTCGGAGATGATTGGTCGTCCCTGTTATGAATATGTGGGTGGGGAGGGTTCGGGTCCTTGTGAATTTTGTCCCCGCGATATGGATCTCGATGGGAATCATCGGTTTGATATGCATCCTGTGACAAATGAGGGCTACAATCCAATGCTTGATATGTATTGGCGTTGCACCGCAGTCCCCGTGGAACTTGAAAATGGCTACTTTGCTCATGCAATCACGGCGATTGACTTTACAAATGAGAAGATGGCGAGTGATGAACTGAGCCATTTAGCATATTATGATCGAGCGATGAACCTGCCGAACAGACTTCGGCTTGAGAAGGATCTTCTTGCGAGACCAGAGGGCAATTATTGTCTTGTTGCGTATGATTTTACGGCGTTGAGATTCATCAATGATGCGTATGGTAGAGTTGTTGGCGATGCGCTTCTGCAGATGGTCATAAAGTGGATTCGTACTTTTGAGATGAAGAATTATCAGATTTATCGTGTGGACGGAGACCAGTTCTGCGTGCTTTTAGACAATGCCGATGCGATTCTTGCGAGCGGATTGGTTGAACGACTTTGGGAGCGATTTACGGAACCTTGGGAAATCAATATCAACGATTCACAGACGTTTGTGACAACGAAGATTAGTGAGTGCTTTATTGATGGTCGTGTCGGCGAAAAAAGTCCTGAAGCGATATTTTCAGTGATGGAGCGTACTTTAGACTTATCAAGGGAGTCACAGAGTATTGCCGTCTACAGTAAAGAGATGGACGCTGCAATTCGGCGCAATCTGAGGCTTGAGATGAGTCTGAAAGAATGTGTAATCAATGACATGCAGGGTTTTGATGTGCATTTGCAGCCCATTGTAACTTCTGAGCAAGAACGATGGATTGGTTTGGAAGCTTTGGCGAGATGGGAGAGTCCAGAATTCGGACGCATTCCGCCGCTTGTGTTTATCCATATTGCAGAGCAAATTGGATTGATCAATACGATTGGATATTGGATTTTAGATCGGGCTGTAGAAATCTGTAGGGAGTTGCGTTTGGACGAAGTAGAAGATTTCTTCTTGGATGTCAACCTATCCCCCTCGCAGATGTCCGACGAGACTTTGGTTCCAAAGGTGCTTCATGTACTTGAAAAACACGATTTCCCTGCTCATTGCCTTGCACTTGAAGTCACAGAGAGTGAAGAAGTCAACTTCGGCGATTATTCCTCCCTTTCAATTGAGCGACTACGTTCTTTTGGTATCAAGATGGCGCTGGACGATTTTGGTACAGGATATTCCAACTTTAACAATGTTCGGAATTTGCCTGTGAGTATTCTAAAGACAGAAAAACAATTTATCGATGATATTGTGACAGATGATTTTCAAAAGTTCCTCTCGCATGTCCTTGTCCAGCTTGCGCATGTGAGTGGTATGAAATTGATTGCGGAGGGCGTTGAGACACGGGAGCAGATGCTTGAGATTATGAAAAATCAAGCGGATTATTTCCAAGGGTACCTGTTTAGTAAGCCACTTAACAGCAAGCAACTGAGTGAAAATATCCATCATTTCATCGATGTCGATCCTATATTTGCCCCAGCGAAAGAGGAGATTAAGGACGAGGTGAACAGACTTGTGTGTCCAAGAGATGACGTGAAGATCTGTTACAACATCGATTCTTTTGATTTTGGATTTTAAAGAGTAAGGAACAATATGAAAAAGATCACGGACTATTTAGGTCAAGAAATAATTGTATTCGATGGCGCAATGGGGACATCCCTACAGAAAGCAACGCTTGTGGATGATACGATTGATAAAGACGCGTTACCCGAGACGTATTCCATCACGCATAAGGAACTCATCACGGGAATCCACGCTGATTATCTGAAAGCGGGTGCGGATGTTCTCACGCCCAACACCTTTGGCGCAAATGGTCTCAAATTCGAGCGTCCAGAAGGTTCTGCGTTACTGGAGCTAGATGTAACGCCAGATCCACATGCCTGTGGTTATACACTAGCAGAAGTAATCGAAGCGGGCATATCGTGCGCAAAAGCAGCGCGCGATGCACATGAAATAGAGACGGGCAAGCATGCCTATGTCGCACTCGATATGGGACCTTTGGGCAAGCTTACAAAGCCTGTTGGCGACATGAGTTTTGATGACGCCTATCATTTAGCAAAGGATCAAGTGCTCATCGGCGCAGATGCGGGTGTAGATTTGGTAATTCTGGAGACATTTACCGATATTATCGAGCTAAAAGCGTCGATTCTAGCCGTAAAGGAAAATTCAGATCTGCCGCTTTTCTGTTCTGTGACTTTTGGAGAAGACGGGCGCATGCTACTTGGCACGTCACCTGAGACGGCGGTTTATATGCTTCAAGACATGGGCATCGACGTAATTGGCATTAATTGTTCGCTCGGACCTGCGGATATTGTTCCGTTGATTGCGCGTATGCTGAAAGTCGCGAAGATTCCTGTCCTTGTGCAGCCAAATGCGGGTATGCCAAGGCTTGTAGATGGTGCGACGGTATTTGACATCGGTCCAAATGAATATAGTGAGCACATGAAGACGATGATTGATCTCGGTGTCAGTGTTGTCGGTGGATGTTGTGGTACGACGCCTGCGCATATTGAAAGGCTTCGAGATGTTGTCAATGAGTCTGTGGACGGACATGACAAATCTGGAGATATTTCGCATGAGCATGGGAGAGCTTCATCTGACAATGGCAGTGAGTTTGACATTTGCAAAAGGCCCCCAGCATTGAACCCCAATCGTTTAACGCATATCATTGCGAAGTCGAGACCGACCGCATGCTCCTTAACAGACCATGTCGTCTTGGATAAAAACATAAAGATTATTGGCGAGCGCATCAACCCAACGGGCAAAAAGCGTCTCAGACAGGCATATGCAACGGATGAATTTACGTATGTTGTCGAAGAGGCACGCAGGCAAGCCGATGCAGGCGCGTCCATCATCGCAATCAATGCGGGTATGCCTGAGATTGACGAAGGACATGTATTGCTGAACAGTATCGATGCGGTGAGCACCGCAATCGACAATCCAATCAGCATCGATTGCAAGATTCCCGAATATATCGATCTCGCGGCGCGTTATTATAGAGGAAAGGCGATTATCAATTCCGTATCGGGAGAGCGCGAAAGCCTCGATACAATCTTGCCAATCGCGGCACGTTATGGTTGTAGTTTGATTGTGCTGTTATTGGACGATGATGGCATTCCCACAAATGTCGACAAGCGCATTGAGATTCTAGATACGATTATCGAAGAGGCTCGTGCCTATGGAATCGGACCAGATCGCATGATTGTAGACGCGCTGGCACTTACGGTAAGTGCAGAGCAAGATGCCGTGGTTCAGACGCTCAAATCGATTGAAATCATCAGTGCACGAGGTATGGCGACGACACTCGGCGCAAGCAACATCAGTTTTGGCTTGCCTGACCGAAAGCTTATGAATCAGACTTTTTTATCCATGGCTGTATATGCAGGTCTTACGAATCCGATTACAGACCCAACTGTCACGGAATATACAGATGCGTTAAGTGCTGCTTCCGTCCTTGTTGGCGTCGACCGCGATGCGGATCATTATATCGAATATATCAAAGAGAGACCTGATTCGGTCACAATCAACCCCAATATGACGATTGGGGATCTCATCAGCGCAGGCGGTGCAAATGCAGGCGGTGTGGGCGCTCATACTACAAGCAATGCATCAAAACATACACAGAAAAAAGCATCGCATCCGAAAGATAAGTTTGGACCATATATTCCTGCTGATATTGAAGATACGTTGACAATTATCGAAGCGACCTTGCCAAGTGAAGCTGCTGTATTATATGATATTATCGTAAGAGGTAGTAGCGTGGATGCAGCAAAAGCGACAGCGGATGTGATTGCGGTCATGGACAGTGTCGATGTCATCGATAAAGTCATTGTACCTGCGCTCGAAGTCGTGGGCGCGAAGTTTGAATCAGGAGATATCTTCCTTCCGCAGATGGTCAGAAGTGCCGACACGGTGAAAATTAGTTTTGATACCATACAGGCGGCGGCTCCTGAAGGGGAAGAATCTAACAAATATGGTAAAATTGTTATCGCGACCGTTAAGGGCGATATCCACGATATCGGCAAAAATATCGTTGCATCCATGCTTTCCAACTATGGCTTTGATGTCATCGACTTGGGCAAAGATGTAGATCCACAAGTTGTTGTCGATGCCTTGCGCGATAGTGGTGCGAATCTCGTCGGATTATCTGCGCTTATGACAACAACGATGAAGAACATGGAAGAGACAATCAAGCAGATTAAAGAGGAGTTGATTATCGGCGAGGGCAGGGATATCAAAATTTCTGTTGGTGGTGCCGTACTTACGCCAGAATATGCAGAGAAAATGGGCGCAGATTTCTATAGCAAAAATGCAATGGAAGCCGTCCGCGTCGCTCAATCTGTGTATGGTGTATAACAACAAGTGAATTGAAAAAGTAGGAGGCTGTATATGCGTAGACGACCTAGTTGGGATGAGTACTTCATGGGCATGGCACGTCTGACAGCGGAGCGATCCACCTGTCTCAGGCGCCAAGTTGGTGCTGTCATCGTACACGAAAAACATATTATCGCAACGGGATACAATGGAGCACCTAAAGGAATTCCGCATTGTGAAGAAAAAGGCGGATGCCTGAGACAGCAGCTCAAAGTTCCATCTGGTGAGCGTCATGAATTATGCAGAGCCTTGCATGCAGAGCAAAATGCAATTATTCAAGCGGCGACTTTAGGTCACAGTATTGAGGGGGCAAGCATCTATATTACGAATCAGCCTTGTGTCATTTGCGCAAAGATGATTATCAATGCGGGAATTAAGCGCATCGTTGTGGACGATGGCTACCCAGATGAGCTTGCCGTAGATTTATTGAAAGAGGCTGGCATTGTTGTAATCCATCATGAGGCAGACAATGCCAATCCTGGAGCGATAGAATAGTAATCATTAGAATAGAATTAGTTGGTGTTTATGCAAAGTATTTTGGATTTATTATTTACACAATCTCATATGTCCACGACTCGATTTTATCTGTTAATTGCGACGTTGTCGGCACTCATCTTGGCTTTTGCTTTCACACCTGTTGCAAAGAAAGTCGCGTATCTTGTTGGTGCGATTGATGTACCTAAGGATAATCGCCGTATGCATACAAAGCCCATCCCTCGTTTTGGAGGTATGGCAATTTTTATTGCAGTGACGGTATCCTTGGTTTTGGTTCGCAATGTATTTTTACCAAAACTGGGGTATACTGGACCCTTTGTAACGACAAATTACGCCGAAAGAATTCTAGCCATCATTGTCGGTGGTGCTGTGATTTATGCGGTTGGTGTGGTCGATGATATTACTGGAATCGGAGCAAAGAAAAAGCTCTTGCTTCAGATATTTGCGGCGAGTGTCGCATTTTTTATTGGTATACGCATGGATTCAGTATTTGGCTTCCAGCTTACCGATATGGGTAACCTTGGAATGTTTCTAAATTACCTTGTGACGATACTTTGGATTGTCCTCATCACCAACACCATCAACCTCATTGATGGTCTCGATGGACTTGCCGCAGGGGTAAGCGCCATCGCTGCAATTGCAATCGCATATTCCGCATATATAAGTAGCATGCACGTTGCTGCCTTATGTATGATGACAGTCGCTGGCGCTGCAATCGGATTCCTGCCGTGGAATTTCAATCCCGCGAAGATTTTTATGGGCGATAGTGGCGCATTATATCTTGGGTTCATCATTGCGAGCGTGAGTTTGATTGGCCCGGCGAAAGGAGCTGCTATTGTAGCAACGATTATGCCGGCATTAGTATTAGCTGTACCATTATTTGATGTTGTATTTGCGGTATTTAGAAGGCTCGTGCGCAGACAACATATCTTTGCGCCCGATCGAAACCATTTGCACCATCAACTTCGTTATATGGGCATGGGGCAGCGCCGAAGCGTGCTTACATTATATGGAATTAGTGGTATAATGGGTATGGCAGCCGTGGAATTATCACGCGATCTTGTAAAAGATTCGATCATGCTTTTCGCCGTCGCGATGCTCTTTATCCTCATTTTGGTATGGGATTGGGAAAAACGCTCTTAATTTATCAAAAAAATATCAAAAAAACGGTTGACATTGCCGTAAGGGTATTCCTATATAATAATTCATCATGGAGGATGCAAATGCCACAAGTCTTGATCATTATATGTAAATGCTTGATTGGATTTGCTTTAGGTACCGCGACATCTTTCCTGAACTTTAAGATCAATGAGTTGTTGATTTTGAAGGCATTTGCCCAAAACACAAAAAATAAAGCGCAGATGCTTGTGCCACTCAGTTATTTTATCAGACTGGGTATCTATGGTGTCGTCTTCTATCTCTGCGCGAAGCAATCTGTACTTGCGGGTATCTTGTGCGTATGTGGGTTTTTGGTTAAAAATATCCTGTTGGTCATCCAACATGCGATTCAACCAAAATTCAAGGATGTGAAGTACGATAAAGTACCACAGGAGTATTTTACCTTTGAAAAAAGAGTATCTTTTCAAAGAAAACACAAAATTATCCTTGACGGAGAGCTTAAAATCCGATATTATAAGACCCATCGACGTTTTTATAATTTCGCAAGAAAACGTATTGATTAATTAAAATTTTGTGAGAGTGAGGAGGGGTTATTATTCTATGCATGATTTAAATAATCTTGGACCACGAATCATTATAAAGTTCTCAGATAAAATCTTCATTACGGAGACGGTTATTTGGGGTTGGATTGCAGCGATAGTGATAGCGCTGCTTCTTATTTTATCTGCACGCAAACTGACACAGTATCCAAAAGGAGCACAAGGGGTTGCTGAACTCATTGTTGAATTTGTCTATAATTTGGTTGGCAATACCATGGGCAAGCACAATATTGGTTATGCCCCATACATCGGGACTTTATTTATTTTCTTAGTGCTTGGCAACATGCTCGGGATGTTCGGTTTCAGACCGACGACAGCCGATGTAAATATGACATTTGCGCTCAGTATTCTCACTTTCTTAAATATTCAAATTGGTAGTATGCGCTCGCGTGGCGTCATTGGATATTTTGGACATTTCGCCCAACCGTATCCATTCCTATTACCCATTTCTATTCTAGAAGAATTCTCGTTCCCAGTCAGCTTGGGCTTCCGACTTTTCGGCAATATCTTCGGTGGCGCAATCATTATGGCGCTTGTAATCAACGGACTTGGTTCCTTGTCACATATCGTCGGAATGCATTATCCATTCCTTGAGGCAATCATTCCGCTGCCTGCGAATTTATTCTTCGATATATTCGAACCAATCATTCAGGCGTATATCTTTACGATGTTGACGATGGTGTTTATTGCGAAATCAATCAAAGCACCAGGCGCGGCACATTGAGCCATGATCTTGGCGCATCTTGCACGCAGCATGATGATGCGCCGTACTCACGTAACAAAGCGTACGTTCCGTGCGCCACATCGTCACTCGGAGCACAACCTGCACCAAGCTTATGCTCGTTGTATTTTGTTCTTATAGTTGTTGTGGCTGCCATATCCTATGATATTTAATAGGAACCCATTCGATTTTACTCGCTATTTATCATGGCGATAAAATATATCATTTGTTATTTATGTTTTAACGTAACAGTTTTAGGAGGTACGAAAATGCAAAATATTTCATCAGAAGCATTTGTTTTAGGACTCAGTGCAATAGCGGCGGCAATTGCGATGCTTGCAGCATCTGGTATTGGTATTGCACAGGGACTTTGTGCGGGAAAGGCTGTTGAATCCATCGCAAGACAACCTGAAGCATCGGGTCAGATTCTACAGACGATGATTGTTGGTCAGGCAGTATCAGAGACAACAGGTATCTTGGCATTTGTAATCGCAATTATACTCGTATTCTTGAATCCTCTTGTTAAGATGCTATAGGTGGCGAGATGCATGAGGGACTAGGTTATACAAATTTAATAGAATTTAATCCTACGCTAGTCATGAACATGATTACATTGTTGGTGCTTTTTCTTATTCTTAAGAAATTCTTCTGGGATAAAGTTCGGAAGTTTATGCTTGATCGTGAGGAGAAGGTTCGCGATAGTTTTGACAATGCAGATCAAGTCAACAAGCTTGCCGATGCACGTCTTCAAGAATACACCGATAAGATGAAAGAAATCGAGCAAGAGCGTCGTGAGGTTATTAAAAATGCAACGCTCCAAGCGGAAGAGCGTAATCGGAAGATGCTCGAGGACACCAATAAAAAGGTCAATGAGCTTATGGTCAAAGCCAAAGCGGAAATTGAACGCGAGAAATCCCTCGCTGTCGCAGATATGCGAGAGCAGATTTCAACCTTATCGATTATGGCGGCGGAGAAAATCATTGGCGTACAGCTACAGAATATGGATACCGATCCGATTATTGACGATGTCATCAACTCGATGAGCAATGCGAAAGAAAATTCTGTAACGATTCATTAATCATATTAAAATCGTGTGTAGAGCGAGGTAGTTAAATTGGCTAACACGTCAGAACTCACAATTGAACATATATACGCTCGTGCACTCTTCGACGTTGCGGTAGAAATGTCATCGTCAGTCGAAGTTCTCAAGGAGCTCCGCTTTATTCAGGAGATTTATGAAGGCTATCCTGAAGTACAGTTGATTCTTGAAAGTGTGACGATTGGTAAAACCAGTAAACAAGAAGTTGCACGCAAGATATTTTCTGATACATTACACAAAGAAGTGATGAACTTCCTCTTTGTGTTGATTGATAAAGGGCGGATGCACGCTTTTGACGGCATCGTACACTACTTTGAGAATCTTGAGTACGATCGAGAGGGCATGTCTGATGGTATTGTTGTGACGGCAACGCCTCTTGAACTTACAAAGCTCAAGGAGATGGAAGATTCTTGTTCGACATTTTTCAGAGAGAAAATTAAACTTAAAAATGAGATTGATCCTTCAGTTCTGGGTGGCGCCAAGATTCTTGTAGAAGGTCAGATGATCGACATGACGCTACAGGCACGACTTCGGGATATGTATGCTGAAATGAGCGAAAGGATATAGTAAATTGAATTTGAGACCAGAAGAAATTAGCGCTGTCATAAAAGAACAGATTCGGAATTATGAGAGCGAATTAAATATTACAGATTTTGGTACTGTCATTCAAGTTGGAGACGGTATCGCTCGAGTCTATGGTCTAACCAATTGCATGAGTGGGGAACTCTTAGAATTTCCTGGTGATGTATTTGGTATGGCACTGAACCTCGAAGAAGACAATGTCGGTGTCGTAATCCTTGGACCAGACACGGGAATACGTGAAGGCGATATTGTAAAGCCAACAGGTAGAGTTACGCAGGTTCCCGTCGGCAAAGAATTAATCGGTCGCGTTGTAAATGCCCTTGGACAACCGCTTGATGGTGCAGGTCCAATCAGACCTGAAAAGATGAGACCTGTAGAGTTCGCGGCACCAGGTGTACTCGCGCGTAAGAGTGTAAACCAGCCATTATCAACGGGTATCAAAGCGATTGACTCGATGATTCCAATTGGAAAAGGGCAACGAGAATTGATTATCGGAGATCGCCAGACTGGAAAAACGGCGATTGCTGTTGATACCATTCTGAATCAAAAGGGCAAAGATGTCATCTGTATCTATGTTGCCATCGGTCAGAAAAATTCTACCGTTGCACAGATGGTCAGCCACTTAGATGATTTAGGTGCCATGGAATATACGATTATTGTAAGCGCAACAGCAAGTGAAGTTGCACCACTCCAATATATCGCGCCATATGCAGGTGCCGCAATCGGCGAACATTTTATGTATCAAGGCAAAGATGTTCTGATTATATACGATGATCTCTCGAAGCACGCCGTTGCATATCGAGCGATGTCGTTATTGTTACGAAGACCACCAGGTCGTGAGGCATATCCTGGCGACATTTTCTATCTGCATTCAAGACTTCTTGAAAGAAGTGCAAAGTTATCCGACGAACTCGGCGGAGGGTCAATGACCGCGCTTCCAATCATTGAGACGCAGGCAGGCGATGTCAGTGCGTATATTCCAACCAATGTCATCTCTATCACTGATGGACAGATTTTCCTAGAATCAGACTTGTTCTTTTCGGGACAGAGACCAGCCGTAAATGCAGGTATATCTGTATCAAGAGTTGGTGGCAATGCACAGATTAAAGCGATGAAGAAAGTTGCATCAAGTATCAAGCTTGAGCTCGCGCAATTTAGAGAATTATCGAGTTTCTCTCAATTTGGTAGTGATATTGATAAAGACACGAAAAAGCGCCTCGATCATGGTCACGTGCTCATGGATGTCATCAAGCAAAGGCAATATTCACCGATTGATACGTACAATCAAGTTATGTATTTTTATGCTGCTGTGGGCGGCTACATGGATGATCTGGATTTGGATATAATTGCCGAATTTGAGAAAAAATTCTATGAATATATGGATCAAGCTTGGCCTCAGATCGGTACAGAGATTCGCGATACAGGCAATATGAGTGCAGAGACAGAATCTGAACTCAAAAAAGCCATCGAGCAATTTAAGTACGACTTCCAATCAGAAAAAGATGAGAAGATCTTGGCAAATGTAAAATAAGAGAAACATAGTTAGGCAATCGCAAAGTCAGTTAATTCATAAGTATAAGTCTAGTGCCAAGATTGTGTGCTGGTGAAAGGAGATGGCTATGGCTGGAAATGCTAGTATGCAAGATATAAAGCACCGAATACGTTCTGTTACAAGCATTGAGCACATTACGAGCGCGATGAAACTTGTCAGTGCGGCAAAACTTCGACGTGCAAAATCAGCATACGAATCGACTACTGCGTACTTTCATTATGTAACGGAGGCCATTCACGATATCGCGGGTTCGGGTGAACAAGTACCTGAGAAATATCTCAGGGGAACAAAGAAAATTCGGAACTCTCTTTATATTGTCGTCACAAGCAATCGAGGACTTGCCGGAAGTTTCAATTCTTCTTTGATTAAGGCGGCAGAGACGCGCATGCAGAAGCATACGGGCAATAAATATATCGTCTGCGTTGGTAGCAAAGGGCGCGATTATTTTTCAAAGCGCGATAAAAATATCATCGGCGAGTATATGAAACCGCCAGAATCGATGCAATTTATTGAAGCTGAGGATCTTGCTGCACCAATCCTTAAGATGTACCGTGAGGGTGAGATCGATGAGGTCATCATCATCTATTCGGAATTTAAGTCATCGCTAGAGCAAGCGCCGAGAGCCTTGCGGCTTCTGCCATTTGATATCAAACCAGATCCTGATGACGAATTTCATACGAATATCGTAGACTACGAGCCATCCGTTGAAGAGGTATTCAACTATCTCGTTCCAAAATATGTTGTCATGACAATCTATCAAGCGATTATTGAATCTGCAACCTGCGAACACGCAGCAAGGCGTATGGCGATGGACAGTGCAACAGACAATGCCAACACAATGATTGGCGATTTGAATCTATACTACAACCGCGCAAGACAGGCCGCCATCACCAGTGAGATTTCAGAAATTGTAAGTGGTGCAGAAGCGTTATAGGAGAAAAGATGAGTAACATTGGAAAAATCCATCAGATTATAGGTCCAGTCATCGATATCAAATTCGAAAAGGACTCCATGCCGGAATTGTTAAATGCCATCGATATTGACTGTGGTGGGACGTGTATTGTCGCAGAAGTATCACAGCATATCGGCGATGATATCGTGCGCTGTATTGCATTGTCATCAACAGATGGACTCAGGCGTGGTATGGACGCAGTAGATACTGGTGATCCTATTTCTGTGCCAGTTGGACCAGAAGTTTTAGGTAGGCTATTCAATGTTGTCGGTGACAATATTGACGAGAAACCAGCCGTTGTGACCGAGCAACGCGCACCGATTCATAGACTTGCACCAAGTTTTGAAGATCAGGATACAAGTGCTGTCATCTTTGAGACAGGCATCAAAGTTGTCGATTTAATTGCCCCTTATACAAGAGGTGGTAAAGTTGGACTCTTTGGCGGTGCTGGCGTTGGTAAGACTGTACTCATACAAGAATTGATTTCCAATATCGCGCAGCATCATGGCGGTATCTCGGTATTTGCTGGCGTAGGCGAGCGTACGAGAGAGGGAAATGATCTATATTACGAGATGATCGAAAGTGGTGTTATTGAGAAGACAGCGATGGTCTTTGGGCAGATGAACGAGCCTCCAGGTGCTCGTATGCGTGTTGCGCTTACGGGACTTACGATGGCAGAATATTTTAGAGATCAAGAACATCAAGACGTATTGTTGTTTATTGACAATATATTCAGATTTACCCAAGCTGGTTCGGAGGTTAGTGCGTTACTCGGACGTATCCCATCGTCCGTTGGCTATCAGCCAACGCTCGCGACAGAGATGGGTGCCTTGCAGGAACGTATCACCTCGACGAAAGATGGATCAATCACTTCGGTACAGGCAATTTATGTACCCGCCGATGACCTTACGGATCCAGCACCTGCTACGACATTTGCACATCTAGATGCGACGACCGTATTGTCCAGAGCCATTACAGAGCTTGGCATCTATCCAGCTGTTGATCCGCTTGAGTCGGGTTCGCGTATCATGGATCCGATGATTATCGGTGAAGAGCATTACAATACCGCGCGTGAGGTGCAGGAGGTACTGCAGAAGTATAAGGACTTGCAGGATATCATTGCAATTCTTGGTATGGATGAGCTTTCAGATTCCGATAAATTGACGGTAAATCGTGCGCGTAAGATACAAAGATTTTTGTCGCAGCCATTCTCCGTTGCAGAGCAATTCACAGGTACGCCTGGCAAATATATCACAATTAAGGAAACGGTGCGGAGCTTCCGCGAGATTCTCGATGGCAAGCATGATGATATTCCAGAGCAATTGTTCCTATTTGCAGGTGGTATTGATGAAGTCGTTGAACGGTACAACAAACTTCAGGAAGAAGATGCAATCGAGCATGCGGAGACAACCGAAGCGGGCGTTGAGGCGCACGGAACATTGGATTCCGATGATGGCAGCGAGACCGACGCGTAGATAAAAATAAATGGTATGATGCCATTTTCGCGCGACTACATGCAAAATCTGAGGGCATCTCGCATAGAGATAATCATGATTCGGGTTCCAAATCATTTTGCATATAATGAAATCAATTTTGAAAGAGGGTTCTGATGGCAAATGTTTACATGTTGGAGATTGTCACACCAAATCAGCTGTTTTACAGTGGTGAAGTTGAGATGGTCATCGTCGAGACAGTGACGGGACAAGAAGGATTCATGGCGGGACATAGTTGGGCGACGAAACTCTTAAAATCTGGCGTCTGCTATATCCGAGAGAAAGGCGAAAAAGAGCTTCGCACCATTGCACTTTCCGATGGGTTCATCGATGTGAAGAAGACTGTGCTCATCTACGCCGATGCTGCTGAGTGGGCGGAAGAGATTGATATTCATAGAGCAGAGGCTGCCTATGAGCGATATAGCAATTGGCTCGAATCACACGATACTTCCAATGCTACGAAAGCAGAGGAAGAAGAACGGCGCGTTCTTAGGGCAAAAGCAGGACTATCTCGGGCAATGAGCCGATTGAAGGTTGCTGGCAAGGTGAAATAAGAAAATGATTAACCGCCATCTTATCGTATAGATGGCGGTTAATTTTTTTATATAAATTTTGGCATTAATTCGAGTGCGTAGACATATCCAAATTCAAACCCAAACCCAAGCCCAAACCCAAACCCAAACCCAAGCCTAAATTCAAACCCAAGCCCAAATCAAAATTCTCTTCCTAACTCGATTTTGGACAGAATAATGCTTGTTTTTGCGTCCAAAATCGAGTTAGGAAGAGATTTGAGTATTTGCACTTGAGTATTTGCACTACGATTTTTTCCATCCTCGTGATTTTGTCATCGCACGAAGCGCTTTTTTTGCACGCGATTTCGCACTATGCTTCGAGGCTTGCATCCATCTGAATCGTCTTCGCGCTGTCATGATTAATCTCATGATAGAAGCCGATATGACAAGCGCAATCGCAATTGCACCAGCAACACCGCCAGCTTGCGATGCCTGATATGCACTTGCCTCATAATTCCCGCCAATTAATGCCGTCATCGTCGCGTAGATGAGTGAGCCGGGCACAAATGGAATGATTCCAGGTATGAGAAAGATTGAGGTTGCGTCCTTCGCAACACGTGCGCCAATTTCTGCTAAAAAAGACAACACCAATGTTCCAAAGAAGACAGACGTCATCAGTGAATATCCTTGAAGCGTAAATAGTGCGCATGTGAGCATTGCAATTGCTCCAAAAACAGCACAGGTGATGATATGCCTTTTGGGGATTCTAAATAACAATGAAAAACCAAATGTGTAGATAAATGCATATATGGTCTGTAGCCAAACGGGATCCGCGACAGCATCTCGCGGTAGTAGCGTACCGCCACCAAGCGACCAGACTTTCAATACAACGCCGACACCGCCAGCGATTGCAATAGCATAGAGCAATGCCTCCGTGAGCCGCTGGACACCAGAAAGCGTCTCCGCACTGATGAGGTCGCGAGCGGCATTTGTGATGGTAATTCCGGGCATAAAGATGGCAAATGCCCCAACGATAATCGGGCTCATCGCAATCTGCGGAATAATCAACTTCAGTCCCACCGCAAGCAAAGTGATACCACTGCAACACGTAAAGACGCGTATAAAATCCGTAAATCGTAAATTGTCCAGTAAATCCGAAAGCAAATGTGCCAGACCTGCGATGATGCCCGCAAAGATCATTTCATAAGGATGTGCACCATAAGATGGACTCATACAGAGCCCAACCAAAAAAGATCCAATAAAACGAAGCCATAGCGGATACTTTGGAATGGCATCAATCTCACGGAGTCTTGCGAGTCCTTCATCAATCGTCAAATCGGTTGTCGCAAATTCCCTCGAAAACGAATTAATCTCCGATATTTTCTCCATATTACGCTCGATAAACGGTACGCGCTTCACAAGCGTGAACACGTCATCGACATCTTCGCCTGGATCTACCGAAGCAAAGATTCCCGTAGTCGTCGCAAACGTCTCAACATCGTTGATACCAGCGGCTCTTGCCACTCGCGTAATCGTCTCTTCGACACGGTACGTCTCCGCACCGCTACGTTGCATAATTTCGCCTGCTTGGACGGATAGGCGGAGTATTTTTTTGTGTCGGTATTTTGGCATTTGCACCCTCCATGATAACGGTCATAATACGTTATCGTCTTGCAGCTGAGTAGGAATCGCGTCAATATATACTTCATATCATATCAGAAATTACGACCATTCGCATCTTAATACGACGAAGCCCGTCTTTTATTTTTATGCCATATATGATAAACTAGGAACGGTCATAATATACCATCAATAATAATTATCACTCAATACAAAGGGGGTTATCAATGATTTGGAATAAGCCACGAGAGGCCATGGACGGGGAGGCGATGCGCAATCTCCAAGGAGAAAGGCTCAAGAAGACAGTTGACAGAGTCTACCACAATGTGCCGTTTTATCGCGAGAAGATGCAGGCGATGGGGCTGGAACCTGGCGACATCGCATCGATTGACGATATTGTAAAATTGCCGTTTACGACAAAGCAGGACTTGCGCGACAACTATCCGTTCGGACTTGCTGCAACACATAAGAACGATTTTGTACGTATTCACGCATCGTCGGGGACGACGGGAAAACCAACTGCCGTACCACATACAAGGCATGATTTGGAAGTGTTTGCGGAGTGCGTATGCAGATCCATTTGCTGCACGGGTGGCACGAGTGAGGATGTCGTACAGGTCGCTTATGGATACGGATTATTTACGGGCGGGCTGGGCTTGCATGACGGCGCAACGAAGCTCGGTGCGGGCGTTATTCCAATCAGCGGTGGCAATACGAACAATCAATTGACGCTCATGCAGGATTTTGGAACGACGATTCTCGCATGTACGCCATCTTATGCGTTGTTCTTGTCCGAAGCACTCAGAGATGCAGGCGTTGATACTTCAAATCTACCGCTAAGAATCGGCATCTTCGGTGCAGAACCTTGGACTGCAAATATGAAAAAAGAGATTGAGGATGGTCTCAATATTGAAGCATTTGACATTTATGGATTATCCGAGATTATGGGACCTGGCGTAAGTTGCAGCTGTCCAGAAAAGAATGGCTTACACGTATGCGAGGATCATTTCTATCCTGAAATCATCGATCCTGATACATTTGAGCAGGTTGGTGATGGCGTGACGGGTGAGCTCGTATTTACACATCTTACAAAAGAGGCAATGCCGCTTATTCGCTATCGCACACGCGATTTGTCTGCACTCTATCACGGTGATTGCGCGTGTGGTCGTTCGAATGTCCGCATGGATCGCGTCAAAGGTCGTAGTGATGACATGCTCATCATCAGAGGGGTCAATGTATTCCCATCGCAGGTTGAGAGCGTGCTCCTAGATCTTCCAGAAGTGGAACCGCATTACATGATTATCGTCGACCGCAAGGGTACGCTCGATACGATTGAAGTGCAAGTCGAGATTAAGGATGCTGCATTCAGTGACGAAATCGGAGAAGTTGAGGCACTCGCTGCGAAGATCAAGGCGAAGCTCGATTCCTCGCTCAGAGTCTCCACGAAAGTCACACCTGTACAGCACAAGACCATTGAACGAAGTCAAGGCAAAGCGAGACGAGTCATTGATAATCGTAAGAAGGACTAATCCGATAGGAAAATGGAAAGGCAACCGCTGAAAAACTTAGCATATACAAAGCACTTCATACACACTGAGGGTTTTCAGAGGTTACCAAAATAGAGATGGAGGACGAAAGATGATTGTTAAACAGATTTCGGTATTTTTGGAAAATAAACCTGGTTCCATTGAAGAACTTACAAATGACACAGGCAAGGCTGGCATCAATATCGAGGCACTCACAATCGCGGAGACGGCAGAGTTTGGTATTGTCCGCATGATCGTGGATGATTGGGAGCATGCACGTGATGCGCTCGATCCAGAGTACCAGATTCGCGTTACCGACGTGATTCGCGTGGCGCCAAAGGACGAGCCTGGCAAGTTGTCAGAAGTTCTGCGCAAGCTGTCTGAAAGTGGCATCAATGTGAGCTATATGTATGGTTACGCAAAAGGCGACCAACCGTATCTCATCATGAAGGTCAGTGACCCCGAGAAGGCGGCTACGCTGATTGCGCAGGATGTTCAATAAATAAATTTATAGTGGTAGAGCAACATGGTATGAAGACCTCATTCTGTGTTGCTTTTTTGTTCGAATGAATCAATAAATGGAGCAGGCTATGTCATTTTTTGCAAATGTCGACTTTAATAAATTATCAGAAACAGATCGTTATATCTACCGATACTTAAAGGATCACAGCGCGCAGATTCAGTTCATGCGTGTGCGTGAAATTGCGGAGGCGTCTCACACGTCATCTGCTTCTGTCATGCGTTTTATTCACAAAATCGGCTACAATAGCTATATCGAATTTCGGACAAATCTGAAAAATGAAGTGGAAGATGCATCCAATTCCTCGGATTTTTCCGACCGTTTGCAAGTCCTACGTCCCGAGATTTTTCAGGCAAATGTTGAGATGAAGCTGGAAATCATTGCCGACTTGATTATCGATAGTGAAAATATCATGTTCTTTGGTATGGGCGCATCTGGCTGCATCTGCGAATACGGCTCGAGACGGCTTGCTTCCATCGGTTACAATACCTTTGCACTCAGCGATCCGACCTATCCCGTTGCCCAGAAGCTCAAATATACCTCAAACAACGTGCTCATCATTCTCTCTGTCTCGGGCAACACAAATGAAGTCATCGAGATGGTCAACAACTTCAAAAACAAAGATGACTTCAAAATCATCACAGTCACATCCGACGAGACATCAATTCTAGCGCAAATGTCAAATTATGTATTAAGTTACCAAGAACCGCTCATCAGGTTTAATAAATATAATGATATGAGCAGTCAGATTCCATCGCTGTTTTTGATGGAGGCACTGATTGAGAAAGTTTATGAACGTCAGGAAGAGATTGACTGAGTGGTTCATATTATCTTTGTGATATTTGCGCTGGGGAGCTCTTGATTTGTGAACAATATAGTCCATAGCATTATCTTACTTCATAGTGATGGAATCGAGATATTATCAGTTGATCAACAAGTCTCAGAAATCTATGCAGATATTAAGATTCAATTGAAAAAAGATGGGTATACCATTCCTGAAAATGATATTTGGATAGCTGCAATTGCGCAAAAAAATAATCTAGCTGTTGCGACATGTGATAAACATTTTTATCACATCAAGTCAATTAAAGTTATTGGACTTGACTGATCCGAAGTGATTGAGGATATCACAAGTACAATATTTTTATATTCTTAGCAATTTCAAATCCCCGACTGAAATTGTAAAAATGGCACCAGATGATTTATCTGTAACAAACCGCTTGACTGTGCAGTGACAAATCGAAAATAAACCTTTAAACCATTGCAATACCAACAAAAACAGACGTGGAACACAGTGTTCCACGTCTGTTTTTGTGTTCATAACGTTGGAACGCGAACCAGCTTCGTCAAATCGCTTGAATCGTAAAAATAATCTGATAAGATAGTCTTGCAAACAGGAAATAGCGGAATGAAATGGAAACGAAAAACGAGAAGGGAGTTCCAAAATCATGGGCGAGAATACGATAGAAAAGATAAAACAAAATCGTCTACCAGAAGATTTTTTATGGGGTGGTGCCGTTGCTGCTCATCAGATAGAAGGTGCATGGAATGTTGACGGCAAGGGAATCAGTGCGGCAGATGTCATGACGGGTGGCGCAAATGGTGTTGAACGAGAGATTACAGATGGTGTTCTCCCTGACAAATACTATCCGAATCATGAAGCAATAGATTTCTATCACCGTTACAAAGAGGATATCCAGCTTTTCAAAGAACTCGGACTCAAATGTTTTAGAACTTCCATCAACTGGACGAGAATCTATCCAAACGGCGATGATGAACAGCCAAATGAAGCGGGACTACAATTCTATGATGATTTGTTTGATGAACTCAATAAAAACGGAATCGAACCAGTCATCACACTATCGCATTTTGAGATTCCGTTGAATCTATATAAGACATACGGCGGATTCAAAAACAAAAAAGTAATCGACTTTTTTGTCAGGTATGCTGAGACGGTCATGCGGCGTTATAAGGATAAAGTTCGATACTGGATGACCTTCAACGAGATCAACAATCAAGCCGATGGCTGGCGCGAACTCTTTACATGGACAAATTCAGCGATGCTTTTCGAAGAGGGTGATAACCGCGAAGAATTGACAATGCAAGCAAGTCTGAATGAGCTTATCGCTAGTAGCAAAGTTGTCAAACTCGGACATGAAATCAATCCAGACTTTCAAATCGGTGCCATGATGGCATACGTACCCATTTATCCCTATTCTTCCAATCCTGATGATCAAGTCGCTGCAGTCAAAGTCATGGAACGAAGATATTTCTACAGTGATATTCATGCACGAGGCGAGATTCCGAAATATACATTGAATGACTGGACGCGAAAAGGCTTCCATATTGAGTATACGCAGGAGGAGCTAGATGCACTCAAACAGGGAACGGTCGATTACATCGGATTCAGTTATTACATGTCTGGCACCGTGACAACGCTAGAAGAAATTGAAAATGGCGAAAATATCCCTGATTTCCCAAATGCCAAAATCGTCAAGAATCCTTATGTTGAAGTAAGTGATTGGGGCTGGCAGATTGACCCCGTTGGGCTGCGGTATGTGTTAAATAGTATAAACCAGCGATATGATATCCCGCTCTTTATTGTCGAAAATGGCTTCGGCGCCTATGACAAAGTGGAAGCTGACGGGAGTATCAACGATGATTACCGAATCGAATATCTGAGAAAGCATATCGAACAAATGCGGCTTGCTGTGCTCGAAGATGGTGTCGATCTTATCGGATATACACCTTGGGGGATTATCGATCCAGTCAGTTTTGGTACAGGAGAGATGGAAAAGCGTTATGGCATGATCTACGTGGATAAAGACAATGAGGGAAATGGAACACTCGCGCGCATCAAAAAACGTTCCTTCGATTGGTACAAACAAGTAATCGCATCAGATGGGAGTAACTTGTAGAAGGAGAAAAAGTGATGAGTACAAATACAAATACGAGTACGAACATGATACCAGTACCGCGTCCAAGTATCGCGGTTCGAATGGCCGATTGGGGACGAACATTTGCCCGCCAGTGGCAGCTTCAATCCATGGTCATTCCGGGCGTCATCTTTATGATTATCTTTAATTTTATACCGATTTATGGCTTGACGATTGCCTTTAAGAATTACTCCGTCATCAGCGGTATCGGTGGATCGACTTGGAACGGACTTGAGAATTTCAAAATCATTTTGAAGGATAAATATTTCTGGGAATCCGTCACCAATACGTTTGGAATCAGTGCAATCAAGCTATCTGTTGGGTTTGTATTGCCAGTCATCTTAGCTGTATTGATCTTCGAATTAAAATGGATACCATTCAAAAAAATCATCCAGACGATTACTTATCTACCACATTTTCTATCGTGGATTATCCTCGGTGGCATGATTATCACTTGGATGTCAAGTCATGGCATGATCAATGATATGCTCGGAATCATCGGTATCGATACCGCGACAAATCATATGCTCGATGCGCACAAATATTGGGCGATTGCAGCACTATCTGATGTCTGGAAAGAGGCAGGTTGGGGGACCATTTTATATCTGGCAACGATGTCGAAAATCGATCCAACGTATTACGAGGCTGCAGAAATTGATGGCGCATCCAAACTCAGAAAAATCTGGAGTATTACAATCCCAAATTTGGGAAACATTCTCTGTCTGAATCTCATCTTATCGGTCTCCGGATTGTTCAATTCCAACTTGGATCAGACCTTAGTCCTCATGAATTCACAGAACCAACCAAGCGCAGAAGTTATCAATTCTTATGTATATAAAGTAGGTTTGACGCAAGGCGACTTCGCTTACGCAACGGCGGTAGGGCTCGGTGTATCCGTTATTTCCGTCATCTTGCTCGTCGTCACAAATCTGATTACAAAGAAATTGAATGACAATCAGTCGGTATTGTAGAGGAGGCGGAGACAAAAATGAAAACAGTAAATAATGACAATACGGCGCTGAATCAGGCGAAGAATACGATTCAAAAATCAAAATCACGCAAAAAGTCAAAAATCACAAGCTTCGACATTTTCAATTTCATCTTGATGTTGGTCTTCACGTTGATTATCGTCGTACCGTTGTGGAACGTTCTAATTTCGTCATTTGCATCAACCTCGGCACTGAACAAAGGGGGATTCGTGTTCTGGCCATCATCGCTGTCGCTCGACAATTATCGTAGCGTGTTCAGCGATAAAACCCTTTGGAATGCCTTTTTCATCTCGGTTGCAAAGACAGGCATTGGCGTACTATTTCACGTGACATTCTGCGCAATTGTCGCCTATGGACTCAGTAAACGCAATTTAAAAGGTCGCGGATTGTACTCGGCAATGGGCATCGTGACAATGTTCTTCACGGGTGGCATGATTCCAACCTATTTGCTCATCAAATCGCTCGGCATGCTCAATACCTTTTGGGTCTACATCATTCCCGCAATGCTCAGCTATTATGATGTCGTCATCTTGATGAATTTCTTCAGAGATGTGCCCGACTCACTTGAAGAATCTGCAAGAATTGATGGGGCAAATGACTGGAAAATCTTTGCCAAAATCATCGTTCCATTATCCAAACCTGCCCTCGCCACCATCGCGTTGTTCCACGGCGTGTGGCAGTGGAACGACTTCATGACAACGAAATTATATGTCACAAAAGAGTCTCTCTATCCACTGCAGATGAAGCTCTACGAGATTATTCTAAAGTCGCAGGCAGCTGCACAGAGTGGGCTCGGGGCTCAAGTCCAGATTGAGACGTCATCGAAAGGCATACAGCTCGCGACGATTGTCGTGACAATGTTACCAATATTGATTCTTTATCCGTTTTTACAGAAGTATTTTGTCACAGGCACGATGCTTGGCGCTGTGAAGGAGTAGATGGAATCTAAAAATATTTGGAGATTAGTTGAGAAAATATCTTAGAAAAAGAGGAGGAACGACATGAAATTACGTAGAATCGTAGGAGTGGCTCTAGCGGCAATATTGACACTTACGACATTTACCGCATGTGGCGGAAGCAAGGCGGATGGGGGTGGTGGTAAGCTACCTGACGCAACTTATGAATTAGACAGCACAAAAGCGGCATGGGAAATTGACGATAGCAAGGACAACAAACTCACATGGTATGTAAATGCCGAGTGGTGGAATAAAAAATATGGCGAAGATTTCGTCACAAAACAAGTAAAGAAAGACTTAAATCTTGATATAGAATTTATCGTAGGAGACGACACAAAGCTCAATACTTACTTCGCAAGTGGCGATATTCCCGACATCGTGACCATTTTCGATCCCAATATGGAAGTTGCGAGAACGGCTGACAAATGGGCATATTCGCTACAAGATCTCGCTGACAAATACGATCCTTATTTCTATGAGGTTGCTAGGGAAGATACACTCAATTGGTACAAACTCGGCAATGGCAAGACTTATGGATACCCAAATTACTCCAATACAGCAGAAGATTATGACAGTGGGCAAGTCCCCGCGCGTGACTGTTTCATCATCCGTCAAGATGTCCAAGATGCAATCGGACCTCAAGATTTCACAACACCAGACGGTTTCGTGAAAGGCATGCAGGCAATCAAAACACAATTCCCCGATCTCATTCCATTTGGTTTCAATGATTTTTCAGGCGCAACAAGTTCACTCGGCAATGTCGTACAGGATATGCTCGGCGTGGCAATCACAACTGACGATGACAAGTACTACGACCGTAACCTCGACGAAGATTATCTGACATGGTTAAGCGCTTTCAGACAGGTTCATTCAGATGGAAATATCTCTGACGACAGCTTTACAGACGATAGCAATGCCTTTAAAGAGAAGGTCGCTTCTGGACAATATGCAACCATCATGATGGGTTCCAATGTCAACAATGGTAATTCACTCCAGACTTGGCTTGCTGAGAATCCAGATAAGGAATATATTGCCGTCGATGCTATCCAGAGTACAAAAGGAAAGAAACCAACATTATCACAGGCTGGAATCTCTGGTTGGATGATTAACTACATCTCCAACACAACGAAGAACCCCGCAAAGGCAATTCAAGTATTTACCTATTTACTGAGTGACTATGGCGAGATTCTTACAAACTTCGGAATTGAAGGCGAGACGTTTACGCGAGAGGGCGACACCATCACATGGACGCCTGAAGCCGCAGAAGTTCAATCTGGCAATCCAGAAGAATGGCAGCTCGATTACAGAATTGGAGAATTCATCACCTTTGGGCATGACCGTTTCAAAGCGCTCAACCAAGCGTCCTACGTCAAAGCAGTATGGCAGCAGCAAGAATGGGGACAGCAGTATCTCACGCCACAATTCAAAGTTGAGAACATCGCACCAGATCCAGGCACGGCAGAAGCACGCGCACTTACAGCAATTACCACAAATTGGAACACAACCTTGGTTGGACTGATCCGTGCAAAAGATGATGCCGAGTTTGATAAGATGGTCGAAGATTACAAGGCATTCCTAGAGGATAACAGTATCAAGGAAATCAATGCGATTCGCGATGCAAATATCGCGAAGAATCTGAAGAAACTCGGGAAATAGAAGAAACGAAGGAGTCAATATCATGAAGGGTTTGTTTGAAATAGATGGTGCAGTCTACAAATATATGATGAAGATCTATTCTTTGATTGTGCTCAATATCATGTTCATTCTCTGCGCTATCCCAATTGTGACGATTGGCTCCTCTATTACCGCTTTATATGATGTAAGCCAAAAGATGATCGATCATCGTGATACAAAGATTGCGCGGAATTTCTTCGACAGCTTTCGGAAGAATTTCAAGCAAGGGACAAAGATTTGGCTTGGATTTATTGGACTGTGGGGCGTTCTCTTTTTCATCGCATCAGCCTCTGGTGGCGCAAATGTCATCATGCTTCCACTGATTCTTATTGCTGTATTGTCGATATTTACCTTGATTTACGCATTTGGCATCATTTCCAAATTTGACAATACGACTGGAAATACGATTCGCAATGCATTTGTTCTCAGCATTACAAATATACCATACTCGATTATCATGCTGACCTTTGCTGGTGTGTTGATTGTCTTTGTACCCATTTACCTGACAAAATTAAGTATATTATCAATCTTTCTCACCTTTAGCGTCGTGGGTTATGTGCAGTCGATGATTATGAGCAAAGTATTCAAGGGTATTTTGGCGGAAGGGGACGACGATGAAGAATCTTAATGATTGATGTTGCTATATTCATGGAATTAGATGAACGAAATGATTGGTGTGTGCTATATTCATAAATTTAGATGAGAAAAGAAGAGATTCCCACATATCGTCCAAGCTAAAATTGCGTTTTGCTGCAATCGCAACATCAAAATAATAGGACACGCTACAAGATACAATAACAAAGGAAGATACAATGGTAGATATAAATGGATTGATTGCAAAGATGACGTTACGGCAGAAGATTGCGCAAATGACGCAGCTGACACCAGAGTTTTTCCTTGCGGACGAAGAGGGTGTGATTACGGGACCGATGATGGCAGATTTCGGAATCAGCGATGAGGATTTAGTTTCGATCGGCTCTGTTTTGGGGTCATATGATGGCGAAATTTTATATAAGATTCAGAAGCAACATATGGCGGCGGATCCGTTACAGATTCCGCTTATCTTTATGGGTGACGTGATTCATGGACTCAAGACGATATTTCCGATTCCATTGGCGCTCGGAAGTACATGGAACCCAGCTACCGTTGAACTTGCCGCGAGCATTTCCGCGATAGAATCTAGCGAGGCCGGATTACATGTGACATTTTCACCTATGGCTGATTTGGTTAGAGATTCAAGGTGGGGACGTGTCATGGAGTCGACTGGCGAGGATCCTTATCTGAACGGTGAGATGTCGAAAGCGTTTATCCGTGGTTACCAAGGCGAGAACGAAGAACTGAAGAAGAATCGTTATAAGATTGCGGCGTGCCTCAAACATTTTGCTGGTTATGGTGCTGCTGAGGCGGGGCGCGATTACGCGAAAGCGGAGATTTCAGAACACAGTTTACGTGAATATTATCTGCCTGCATATAAAGAAGCAATTCAGGCAGGCGTCAAGCTTGTGATGACATCGTTCAATACGATTAACGACATTCCTGCGACGGGCAACAAACATCTCATGATTGACATCTTGCGGGAGGAATTTGAATTTGAAGGTGTGCTCATTTCGGATTGGGGCGCGGTGACCGAAATGATTCATCATGGAATCGCAGCAAATCATAAAGACGCCGCAAAACTTGCAATGGACTCGCATCTTGATATGGAGATGATGACGCCAGCGTATTTGCTTGGTTTGGAAGAACTGTTAAAAGACGGTGCCGTTGAGCTTGCTCAGATTGATGAGGCGGTATTTTCGATACTCAAATTGAAAGATGACTTAGGGCTTTTCGACGATCCCTATCGTGGATACGAGGCGCAGCTTGAGTCTAACTATGAGATAAAGACGTTAAGTGGAGCTCATCGAGACGTCGCGCGTACGATTGCGGAGGAAAGCTTTGTATTATTGAAAAATGATGGTAAAATATTACCACTTGAATCGCATGATACGCAGATTATATTGGCTGGTCCGATTGCGCAGTCTCAGGATATCATCGGTGCTTGGGAAGCGGGCGGCGAGACGAAAGATGCGGTTAGCGTGGCTGATGCGTTGCGAGATGTCTATCCAAGTCTGCAAGTTGTGCATGATATGGAGATTGAAGGCTTTGTTGCACATTTAGAACATAAGACTGACAATGGCGAAGTCGATGCTAAAAAGACAGATGCAAATGTCAGACAACAAACAAACTCTACAAAAGATAAAGAGGTAATCATCCTTGCACTTGGGGAACACAGCGGGGAGAGTGGCGAAGCTGCAAGTCGCGCGCATATCAAATTACCAGCAGACCAAATCAATCTCGTAGACAAAGCTGCGACAACAGACAAGCCGATTGTCGTATTGATTTTCAGTGGTCGTCCCTTAGACCTAACGGATATTGTTGACAAGGCAGACGCCATCTTGCAAGTGTGGATGCCCGGCACAGAAGGAGGCAATGCCATCGCCAATATCATCTGTGGCAAATCATCACCATCAGGCAAATTGACGATGAGCTTCCCACGTAGTGTCGGTCAACTTCCGCTATATTACAACACATTTAGAACAGGTCGCCCCTGGTCTGAAGCACATCGAGATGAAAAATATCTATCAAAATACCTAGACGAATCAAACTTTGCATTATTCCCCTTTGGCTATGGTTTGAGTTACACGGAATTCAGATATAGCAATCTCACGTTATCCACAACCGAAATTTCCTTAAGAAACGTCGATGAAGTCTATGATCTCGCGGGTATTTATGATACCGAAGACATGAATGAGATTTATGACATTGATAACATTTGCGAGAAAGATGAAACGCTCACAGTATCAATTACAGTGGCAAATGTCGGCACACGCGAGGGCGACGAAATCGTCCAGTTATACATCAAAGACGAAGTAGCCGAAGTGGCAAGACCCGTCCTAGAATTGAAGAAATTTACAAAAATCCATCTTGACGCAGCTCAGAGTCAGATCGTAACTTTCGAATTGGGTGCAAATGACTTCGCTTATCACCATCAAGATTATTCGTTCAGCGCAGATGCCGGTCAATTCAAAATTTTCGTTGGCAGCAGCAGCGTCGATACATTGTATGCAGATTTTAGATTGGTTTGAGGAGCGATGAAATGACATATTATATAGGTATTGACATAGGTGGTACAAATATCAAATATGGCATTGTGGATGAGCATGCCACAATCCTTGAAAAAGGCTTGTTCCCAACAGTTATAAATGACGGCGAGAAAATCATTCAAGATATTGCCGATAAAGTCCATGAGCTCCAAAACAAATACGAAATCAAAGCCGTGGGTGTCTGTGCACCAGGAATTGTGCGCGCGGATGGTTATATGGTCACAGGTGGATCCATCAGATCGTTCTGGGGTATCAACTTAAAATCGAAGCTCGAAGAGAAAATCAATTTGCCTATTGCGGTCGAAAATGATGGCAATGCACTTGCAATTGCAGAACAGTGGATTGGCAACGCGCAAGGAGTCAGCAATTATTTGGTAATCGCGCTTGGTACAGCGATTGCAGGAGGTATCATCATCGGTGGTAACGTTTATCGCGGCGCACATGGTGCCGCTGGCGAATTTGGCTGGATGATGCAAGGCCCGCTCGATTTCTCGCATGATTTGGAAGATGCATGCTGGAACAATACGAGTGGCGTTGTGGCGGGGCTTTATCGCAAGTATAACTTGGCATTGAGCGAGGCTTATTTCGAAAGCAATTCGGATGCCGATTTTGATGCCAATTCGGCTGCGCCGCCAGTTCATGATGCGCGCGTGATTCTGGATCGAGCGAGGCAAGGTGATGTGATTGCATCGAGAGTCATGGATCAGTACTATGAAGATGTTGCCAAAGGCTTGCTTAATTTGATTGTAGCATATGATCCAGAGCTGCTGCTGCTCGGTGGCGGTATCAGTGAGAATGAAGAATTTTTGACGAATTTGATGGCGCGAATCGATCGGATTAAGCGACATCATAAGACGATTCATGAGATGACAGGAATCACGATTGCAGAGGTGCTGCCTTGTAAGCTGCGAAATGATGCGGGATTGATTGGGGCTGTTTATCAGGTGATGAAAGCTACGATATTATGATATGAATCGAAAAAATTTAATATTTGAGAAATGGGTCGTGACTTACAGCGTTACGACCTTTTTTGTAGAGTAAAAGAAATTAAAAATGAAAACCAAATGAAAACAAAATCCTTAAAATCGTGTCTATAAAACCTATAAAAGCATGATTATAAAACTTATAAAACAATGATTACACTTCCTTTCAACCAAAAACTATGTTATAATCCTGTCATGGATACTTATAAAACAAGAATAATAGATGAAATCATACCAAGAAAATTACGCACCACTGGTGGTGTGCTGATTCGTGGTCCGCGATTTGTTGGAAAGACAACCACTGCAAATCATCATGCGCACAGTAGCATACGCATGGATGAATCCGATGCTGTTCGTCAGCAAGCGATATTATTGCCAAAAAATATTCTCAATGGGAATACACCGAGATTGATTGATGAGTGGCAATTGGTGCCAAGTCTATGGAATTCAATTCGAAATGAAATTGATTCGAGGAATCTCAAAGGGCAGTTTATCCTCACTGGTTCCGCAGCACCAAGTGATGATATTACAATGCATTCGGGGGCTGGACGGATTTCGCGACTCAATTTAAGGCCAATGTCTTTGTATGAATCAAAAGAGTCTTTGGGCGAAGTGAGTCTTGCCAATTTGTTTGCGGACGATTGTGACATTTCTGGCAGTGGTGGCTTGAATGTGCATGAATATGCGGAAAAGGTCGTGCGTGGCGGATGGCCTGCATTGGTTGACATCGATCCCGTGGATGCGCAGGATTCACTAATCGATTATTTAGAAAATCTAGCCTATGTTGATCTCCGAAATATGAAATCTCCTCCGACGCCAGAGCGGATGACTGCGCTAATACGTGCGATTGCGAGAAATATTGCAACGGAGGCATCTCTTGAGCGTCTTGCCAAAGAATCTGAAATTTATGATGGACCGATTACAGCGCAGACGACTCGAAAATATTTGGATCAACTTTCACAAGTATTTGTATTGGAAGAGTTAAGCGCATGGAAGACACATTTGCGATCTAGTGCACAGTTGCGTATTAAACCCAAGTGGCATTTTGTTGATCCATCGCTTGCGACCGCTGCACTAAGAGTAACACCTGACATGCTGATTGCTGATTTAAATACATTTGGATTCTTATTTGAATCTTTAGTCGTAAGGGATCTTCGGGTCTATTCCGATGCGATTGACGCCAAGGTCTATCAATATCGGGATTCAACAAATTTAGAAGTGGATGCAATTGTTGAGCGATATGACGGTAAGTGGCTTGCGATTGAAGTGAAATTAGGTGGCGACAAAGCGATAGAAGATGCTGTATCGAATTTTAAGAAATTAAAAAAGCGTCTAACAAAAGAGAAACTTGAGCAGCTCGGCTCATTCAATATCATTACAGCGGGTGAATTTTCATATAGAAGACCTGATGGTGTAAATGTCATCGCACTTGGACATCTCAAACCATAGCATTTATTCTAATCCTATCAAAAAGTAATTCATCACGCGTGAATTACTTTTTTGCTATATAATAGATAAGTGAGATTTTTACAATATGAATAGAAAATTTGTGTTGAACAATTGTTCTCTATGTGTTATGATATTCATACAAACAACTACAATCAGGGGAGACAAAATTTTGATAGAAGGACTAAATAAACTAAATCCAATGCAGCGTGAGGCTGCCTTACACAAAGACGGACCACTTCTTATATTGGCAGGTGCCGGTAGTGGTAAGACGAGTACGATGACGATTCGGATTGCGCATCTTATCGAAGATGAGGGCGTGAGTCCATACAATATTCTAGCGGTGACATTTACCAACAAGGCTGCGGCGGAGATGCGTGAGCGCATCGAAGCTTTGGTTGGCAGCAAGGCGAATCGTATGTGGATTTTTACTTTCCATGCGTGCTGTCTGCGGATTCTTCGGCGTGATGCGGACAGGCTCGGTTACAAGCCTGATTTTGCAGTGTATGATACAACGGATCAGAAGGTTGTAATCAAGCGTGGCATCAAGGAATTTAGCTTGGATGAGAAGAAATATGCACCGAATTATGTGCTTTCAATCATCAGTAAGGCGAAAGAAAAAAGTATGACTGCGACGGATTATCAAGCAGCATTTGGGCAAAATCCACAGTATGCGGCTGTTGCCAAGATTTATACCTATTATGAAGAAGTTCTAAAACGTAACAATGCGATGGACTTCGATGATTTGATATTCAATGCGGTTCGGTTGCTTCGGGGTAATCAAGATGTTCTCGCGTATTATCAAGAACGCTTCAAGTATATCATGGTCGACGAATATCAAGATACGAATGCTTTGCAATATCAATTTGTAAAGATGCTTTCTGATGCGCATGACAATCTGTGCGTGGTTGGTGATGATGACCAGTGTATCTATCAATGGCGTGGTGCAGATATTCGAAATATCTTGGACTTTGAGCATGATTTCAAGGATACGAAAGTCATCAAACTTGAGCAGAATTATCGTTCCCACAAGACAATTCTCGATGCTGCCAATTCTGTCATTAAGAACAATACAGACCGAAAGAGCAAGAAACTGTGGACCGATGCCGAAGATGGCGAAAAAGTCAGCTATCGAATTGTCGACAATGAAAAAGACGAGGCACGATACATTGCAAGAGAGATTACTTCTCTTGTAGATGGTATCGATCTAAATAGTACGGCGGCGAAGCTTGGTGCAAGCTGGGTAAATTCATCATTGCTTGATGGAGGTCGTGAGTACCGAGATATGGCAATTCTCTACCGCACAAATGCACAGAGCCGTGCGCTCGAAGAGGCGTTGATTTATAGTAAGATTCCATATAAATTGGTCGGCGGCGTGCGTTATTACGACCGAAAAGAAATCAAAGATATGATGAGCTATATGCGATTGATTATCAACCCCGATGACGACTTGGCGCTTATGCGTATCATTAACGAGCCAAAACGTGGCATGGGTGCAAAGACACTTGAAAAGCTTGAGGCATGGGCAAGATCACAGGATAAGAGTATCTTGAATTTATTGCAGAATCAAGAGGTGATTGATTCTCTATCGGCAAAATCACAACCACTTGTGAAGCAAATGGTCGAAGCAATTACAAAGTATTCGAGTATTTTTAATTTGAATTCTAACGAAAATCAAGAATCAGAATCAGATTCTGATTCACTCAGCCTCGATGACATTCGCCTTGAGGATATGTATGATGACTTGCTCGTAAGCACTGGTTACCTAAAAGGACTAGAAGTCCAAGAAACGGTCGAATCCGAAGGTCGTATCGAAAACTTAATGGAATTTAAAACCGTTATCGCTGAGTATGAAAAGGGCGAGGAGGCAAATGGCGAAGTAGCAAGCCTTTCAGGATTCCTCGAAAAAGTTGCATTGGTAGCGGATGTCGATAACTATAATCAGAATGAAGATGCGGTTACGCTCATGACAATCCATAGCGCAAAAGGACTGGAATTTCCGGTTGTATTTTTGGCAGGTATGGAAGATGGACTTTTCCCAACGACACGTTCGATGGAGGCAGAAGATGGCATCGAAGAAGAACGGCGACTTTGCTACGTAGGCATGACAAGAGCCAAAGAAAAGCTCTATTTACTACGGGCGAAAGGTCGAACCATCTACGGTAGATACAATAGAATGCTCGAAAGCCGCTTCCTGAAAGAGGTAGATGTCAATACATTTGATAAGGTTGCGATGCCAGGTCAGGACGAGACGGGCATGTTCCATGGCGCGATGGGTGGCGAGGATGGACGTGTTAAGCCAGGGGCAAGTCTTGGTGGCATGTCGTCAAGTAATTTGTATGGCAGTGATAGTACCAATACGAAATTTGCAACATTCAACTCCGCCAGTAGTGTCGCAAAAAAAATCAAGACTTCTGTAGCGGGAAAGAATGCAGCATCAGGAGATTTACACGTAGCGAAAGGCGATAAAGTTCGCCACGCCAAATTTGGCGAAGGCCTCGTTATGGATACAGATGAGAAGACCATCACCGTAATGTTCGATTCAGAAGGAAAGAAAAAGCTCGCGAAGGGTTTCGCGCCTTTAACGAAGATATAAGAGGATACCAATGACTGATAAACTAACACATATGCGCGACCTCGCAACAAAACTAAGTGAGGCAAGTAAAGCATATTATATGCAAGATAAAGAACTCATGCCAAATGTCGAGTATGATCAATTATATGATGAATTGGTCGCTCTAGAGAAAGAGACTGGTACGACATTATCCTATTCGCCTACAATTAATGTTGGTTACGAGGTCATGAGCGATCTTGTCAAAGAAAACCATGAACTGCCAATGCTATCGCTAGATAAGACAAAAAGTGTCGAAGCACTTTCTGGTTTTCTAGACGCGAAACAAGGCTTACTCTCGTTAAAATTAGACGGACTGACACTCGTCCTCACTTATGATGGTGGCGAACTTGTGAAGGCACTCACAAGGGGAGACGGTGTCACAGGAGAGGTTGTCACGAGCAATGCAAAGGTCTTCAGCAATATTCCTCTAAAGATTCATGATCAAGGAAAGCTGATTATTAGAGGCGAGGCAGTCATCACCTACGATGATTTTGAGAAAATCAATGAAGAAATCGGCGATGCTGATGCGAAGTATAAAAATCCTAGAAATCTAGCATCGGGTAGTGTAAGACAACTGGATAGTGCCGTGAGTGCAAAACGACGATTAAAATTTTATGCGTTCTCACTCGCACAATCTTCAGATGATTTAAACTCCATGCAGGGTGAACTCGACATGCTTGATCAGCTTGGTTTTGATACTGTAAAGCGTAAATTAGTTTCTGCCGATGAGGTCGCTGATGCTGTTGAAGAATTTACAATATTTACACAAAATGGTAATCTGCCGGTGGATGGTCTCGTACTAGAATATGATGATATCGCCTATGGATTGTCTCTAGGTCGCACGGCAAAATTCCCAAGGAATGCCATCGCATTCAAATGGGCAGATGAAAATGCACAGACCGAATTGCTAGACATCGAATGGTCTGTATCCAGAACAGGGCTCATCAATCCGATTGCGATATTTGCGCCCGTTGCACTTGAGGGTACGACGGTATCACGAGCAAGCGTGCACAATGTAAGTATAATGAAAGAATTAAAACTCGGTTTGCATGATATAATAATGGTCTACAAAGCCAATATGATTATCCCACAGATTTCAGAAAATCTGACTCAATCTGGCACATGCGAGCCTCCTGCGATTTGTCCAGTATGCGGCGGAGCGACAGAAATCAAGGATTTAGATGGCATACAGACTTTGTATTGCACGAATCCCGATTGTCAAGCAAAGCATATCGGTGCGTTTAGCCATTTTGTGAGCAGAGCTGCCATGAATATCGATGGTCTCTCAGAGCAGACGATAGAGAAGCTGATTCAGCATGGTTTCATCCATGAATTCAGCGATATCTATGAACTTGAGCAGCACAAAGACGAGATTTCTCAGATGGATGGCTTTGGCGACAAGTCCTATCAGAATCTGATTGTCAGTATCGATCAATCACGCAAGACTACAACTGCACGCTTACTAAATGCTTTAGGCATTGCAGGCATTGGTAAGGCCAACGCAAAGGTAATCTCAGATTATTATGGTGGACAGATGTCTGAAATTCGCGAAGCTCAAGTTGACGAGTTGACGTCAATTGATGGCGTTGGTCCAATCATGGCGGAGTCTCTATATGCGTATATGCACGATGAGGCGAACGCAGAATCGTTAGATAGACTCCTATCAAAACTAGACATTGCAGTAAAAGCAAGACGTAGCCAGGCATCATCGGTGGCACATGACTCAAGTAAGGATTCTATTGATGTAGCCATAACTGATAGTGATAATGACAATAGTGATATCGACGCACACAATGGTGCTTTCGGCAAGACGTTTGTCATCACGGGTAGCCTTGAAAACTATGAAAACAGAGATGCACTGACAGAATTGATAGAAGAACTCGGTGGTAAAGTCACAGGATCTGTGAGCAAGAAGACGGACTATTTAATCAACAATGATTCAGAATCTGCATCTTCAAAGAATAAAAAAGCACATGCACTCGGAGTGAAGATTATCACAGAAGCTGAATTTGCAACATTAATTCACACGATAACAAGGAGACAGGACAATAATGAGCATTAAATTAATAGCAACGGATCTTGATGGAACCTTGCTTTCAGGCAGCCTTTCAGTGTCCAAGGCCAATAAACGAGCGATGGAGAAAGCTTTTGTCGCAGGAATTACAACGGTCATTGCGACGGGGCGCGCTGAGACAACGATTCCTGATGCAGTTCGCGAAATTCGTGGTATTCAATATCTCGTAACATCCAATGGCGCTAAGATATTGGATTTTGACTCAGGGGAACTTGTCTACGAGAAATATATTAATGCGGCTTCTATTGAATTAATCTGGCCAATTATTGAACGTGAGGGTGTGATGACAGAAGTATTTATCGATTCGACACCTTATGTGGATGAAGTGGATTATTTGAAATTCGCGGACTTTGGCGTGCCTGATGATTATCTAGAGTATTTTAAGACATCGAGAAAAGCGGTTCCAGATGTTAAAAGTTACATGAAAGAGAATTTACATCGAATTGAAAATATCAATTTTATGTTTTCCGATACATCGCTGCGTGTTGATATCTATAACGAGCTTTTAGAACTGAGAAATCAATCACAGGGGTTTGATCTCACATCATCGTTCTACTTCAATGTGGAAATAGGTGGCACTGGTGTCAATAAAGGAGATGCAATCGAATACCTCGCTGAGCGACTTGGCTATGACCGCGACGAAATCATGTGTATTGGCGACAATTACAATGATATCGATATGATCCAGTATGCTGGAACTGGCATTGCGATGGGCGATGCTCCATCAGAAGTTAGACAAGCGGCAGATTACATCGTCGCTGATTCGGATCTAGATGGTGTAGCAGAAGCAATTAAACAGTTTGCACTATAAGCACTAGCTAAAATCGTACAACCTTTCAGTCAATATGTTCAAACCGATTGTACTTGCTCATCAAGCGTGTTAATTTGTATATATAAAGTTAGAAAAATTAGTATGAGAAAGGTACGGATATAATGAATTTCGACGGATATGATTTTGAAAGTATTTATAGTGATATTGATGTTGCAAAAGCACGTTATGAGCGGACTTACGACGGCTATATGGAACATTTTGGAGTCCCTGCAGATGATACGAAAATCAGTGTAATTACGGCTCCAGGTCGTACAGAAGTTGGTGGCAATCATACCGATCATCAACACGGTATCGTGCTTGCTGCGGCGATTGATTTGGATATTCTTGTGTTTGCAACACCAAATAACAGTGATATCGTCAATTTATATTCAGAGGGCTATGGGCTTTTGAAAGTCGATATTGCCAATCTCGATCCGAATCAAGAAGCCTTGAATGACGATACATCAAGGCTGATTTTGGGTATGGCAGCATGGTTCAAAAAAGAAGGCTACAATGTAAATGGATTCAATGCCTACATGACATCCGATGTCCTCGGCGGTTCAGGCCTTTCGTCATCAGCAGCTTTCGAAGTTGCAATTGGAAATATTTTTAATCATATCTATTGTGAGGATCGCGCAACACCAGTTGATATTGCAATAGCTGGAAAATATGGAGAAAATTTCTATATGAATAAGCCATCTGGTCTTATGGATCAGACAGCGTCTTCTGTGGGTGGATTTGTCTTAATCGATTTCAATGATCCCACAAATCCAATCATTAAACCAGTACAATTTGATCTCCATACAGTTGGATACGCTTTGTGCATTGTTGATACAAAAGGGTCACATGCTGATTTGACAAATGATTATGCGAGTATGCCAATTGAGATGAAGTCCGTTGCTCATTTCTTCGGTAAGGAAGTTCTACGTGACGTATCCGAAGACGAATTCTACGGCAGACTTTCCGAAGCAAGAGCTGTCTGCGGTGACAGAGCAATCCTAAGAACGGTACATTTTTTTGCTGAAAACAAACGACCAGAACAAGAAGTTAGGCAGCTTGAGACAGGCGATTTTAAAGGTTTTCTTCAGACGGTAAGGGAATCGGGAACTTCGTCATACAAATATCTACAAAACATCTATGCAAAGCCCGATGAGCAGGAAATTGCGGTTGGTTTAGCGGTTGCAGAGCATGTCCTTGATGGGGAGGGTGCCGTAAGAGTCCACGGTGGCGGTTTGGCTGGAACCATTCAGGCATTTGTGCCGGCGACCAAAGTTGACATTTTCAAGTCGACCCTAGAGGCTGTATTTGGCGGGGATAGCGTCTACTTATTGAATATTCGTCCGAAAGGCGGTACTGCCGTGACGCTTGCTTCATACAAATAATAACACTAAAAAAAGGATTTGGCTCTTCACAAAATACGAGAACCAAATCCTTTTTTTATTCCTCAATAATCTCAACTTCATCTTCTTTTTCATGTCGCTGTCTTTTCTTCTTGAGTAGAATTCCAAAGAAGAGTCCACCGATGGTGATAAGACCAATCAACGTCCAGCGGAGGAAAAGATGTTCACTGAAAAAGGACTCGAGTGATTTATCATCGGTAATCATACCGCCTGCTGTATACAAGATGATGACGCCACCGATATAGATGATGATCGGAAATCGATCCATAAGTTTCATGATGAGCGTGCTTCCGAGTACCATGACTGGAATACTGATACATAGACCGATGACGACCATACCAAAATGACCATGCGCCGCACCTGCAACACCCAGTACGTTGTCAATGCCCATTGTTGCATCTGCGATAATGACGGTGACGATTGCTCTGATAAGCGAATTGGACGCTTCGACTTCAGTGCCTTCTTCCTCTTGTATCATTAATTTCGTACCAATATAGATCAATAGCAATCCACCAATGGCCATAAGAAATTTGATTTTTAGAAGCCAGACGACGAGTATCGTTGCGATGACACGAATGACGACAGCGCCTACCGTTCCAAGTACGACGCCTTTCATACGCACATTTTTATTTAGGTTGCGGCATGCCAACCCGATGACGATTGCATTGTCTCCCCCAAGAACCAAATCCATGAGTACAATGCTGAACAGCTGCGTGAAAAACGCCGCTAAGCTCAATCCCATAATTTCCATTTATATTACTTCTCCTTTGGTTTAAATGCCTTCAATAAGACACTTGTTAATACAAAAAATACGATTAGCACCGCAAAGACACCTGCCAATCCGAGCCCTGATACCAATAGTCCTTTCGCAATTGTTGACATGATATTTCTCCTTTCGAATTTACGAACGTATTCTAACTCCTTGCCATGATGACTGGTACGAGCGCCAAGACCATGCTTCCAGCAACTACGGAACCAAGTTGACCTGAGACATTTGCGCTCATCGCTTGCATAAGGATAAAGTTTGTCGGATCATCCTTTGTTGCCATTTTCTGGACAACTCTTCCAGACATCGGAAAGCGGAAATGCCAGCAGCGCCAATCATCGGATTGACTTTTCGGTTCTTAGGTAGGAACAAGTCAATGAGTTTTGCAAAGAGAACGCCTCCCGCGGTATCGAAGATAAATGCAACGAGACCCATGCCAAGAATCATTAATGTACGAATATCGAGAAATGCCTCTGCAGTCATGGTGGAGCCAATTGTGATACCAAGGAGTATCGTTACGAGATTGGCAAGCTCCTTTTGTGCAGACAGAGATAACCGTTCAAGCACGCCGCACACACGAATCAGATTACCAAACATCAATGCGCCGATTAAGGCGACACTCATTGGCGCATTGATGCCGTATATTTAAAATTCCAAAAGTTTCAAAGCTTTGTTGCTAATAATCGGAGTCAGTATCTTCTTCAGTAGTTGCATCATTTGTAAGATTTGGCGCTGGTCCACCAATCTCACTCGCAAATGTCCCAACTTGGTCGCCTTCATTAATACGAACTCTTGGCAATGCCATCGGGTCATAGCCAGGCAGGACTTTGCCATAATCAACCGTCACACCAAGTTGTACTCCTAGATTTCTGAGTAGCAATTCAGAGTCCTCATCATAATGTCCAAACGGATAGCAGAAAGCATAATTGCTTCCAATAATTGCATTCATGCTTGCTACATCGTTGGCAATAAATTCATCTGTTGCGGAAAGAATCATTCCTTTACCGCCAACGCCACCTTTGTGCATACCATACGAATGACTTTCATAAGTTAAGATATTACGAGAAAATGGTGATAAGTCATGATTTGGATGATTTGGATCCATGATTGCTTCCCCAATGACAAAGCTTGTTGCTGGCACATTGTATCTCTCTAGTACGGGATATGCAAGTCTGAAAAAGCTCTCTCCTGCGTCATCATCTGTGATAACAATGCTTTTGACAGGAAGACTCATCTGACCTTGGTCATAAGCGTAGACTTCTTTCCATGTTGGATAATAGTAGCCATTTTCTTTTAGGTATCGTATATGATCTTCAAACAAAGCAACGCTTAAACAGTTTGAATCAACAGATTTTTCGCCAATGCTCTTATCGTAGAACTGATGATACATGAGAATTGGGAGTGGGCTTGCCGTTTTGTCGATTCTACGGTTATATAGCGATATTGCTGGCTTCGTTGTCACATCCATCGCTGGTTTGTAGTGTGCATATAGTGTCTTGTCGTCATTAAGCGGATATCCATCATCGATACTCAAAATGCGTCCTGCTTCGAGATCTACGGCTTGAACTTCTGAATCTTCATAATCTCCAGAAGTTCCATCATTGCTAGCATTTGCAATGTCTTCCTCTGATTGTGGCATCTCATACCATCCGATAAAGCATAGATTATCTCGGTGGGCAATCGGCAAATTCCGAATTTGACTTCCGATTTCGAGGTCAAGCTTGTCGCCAACAACTTCATATAATCCGGATGAGGATTCTATAGAACCACCACCAGCATCAAATGTGATTGTGTTGATATTATCTTCAACAGGTGCTTCTTCTTCCTCCGTTTTCGTTGCCGTCGTCCTCTCTGGCTGATCGTTTTTAAATCCATTTCGAACATAATGCACCAAATCTTGCACCGTCGAAATCTCACGTTCATTGAAGACGGAAATTTTGTTGAGATGCACCGTAACAAGTCCTTCGTGATCGAGTACACCAAGAAGCATTGTCTCAAGGATAACGACCATGATGATAATGAGCAATACGCGTAAGATACCATAGAGTATTCGGACAACGAGCGACTGATTTCTTCGGCGAATCGCCTTTCGATGTCGTTTCATTTTCCTTTTATTTATTTTATTGTTGTGATCGGTATTATTGATGATTGGCTCAGAATCTTTTTTTTCAGAATTATTGATATTTGAGTCGTTTTTAGAATCTTCAGGGCTTGTGATTATATTCATATATCCTCCATTTCATATACTTAATAGTATACCGTGTATGGGGAATATTTTCAAATGAAGCGATTAAATGGATGCCATAGAAATTTAATGTCCAAATATTTCATATATACTACTATTTGATGTAAATTCCGTTAACATTCTAATAAATTGCATGTATGCGTATACCGTGGGTATACAAAGAGTGATAAGTTATAGTTGAAAAAACACGTTGATTTATGAAATGATGAATTGATATATGGAGGTGAAATATGGCAAAACAGACAAAGACGACGTTGACGTTGTTTGGTTTCTTTGCAATGACGTCGAGCATGGTTATGACCGTGTATGAGTATCCGACGTTTGCGACGAGTGGGCTCAATTTGGTATTCTATTTGTTGCTCGGTGGTTTCCTTTGGTTCTTGCCTGCGGCGCTGTGTAGTGCGGAAATGGCAACCGTGGACGGCTGGCAAGAGGGCGGTATCTTCTCGTGGGTATCGGGTATGCTCGGAGAACGATTTGGATTTGCTGCGATATTTTTCCAGTGGTTCCAGATTACAGTTGGATTTGTCACGATGATTTATTTCATCTTGGGGGCATTTTCATATGTCATTGACTATCCTGCACTGGATTCTACTCCTTGGATTAAGTTTGTTGGCGTCTTGATTGTATTTTGGGTTATCACACTGAGTCAGCTCAGGGGGACAGGGTTCACAGCGATTCTTGCAAAGGTTGGTTTCATCGTTGGAATTGTCGCTCCCGCAATTATCTTGTTTGTGCTCGGTATTGCGTACATTGCGGGCGGGAACAAACTGGAAATTGATTTCTCCATACATTCTTTTATTCCAGATTTTTCAAAGATTAACACTTTAGTCATTTTTGTATCCTTTATCCTCGCATTTATGGGTGTTGAAGCGAGTGCATCGCATATCAATGAACTGGATAATCCCAAGAAGAACTATCCACTTTCGATGATTATGCTCGTAATTCTTGCAATTGTGCTGAATACGATTGGTGGACTTACGGTTGCGTCCGTTATACCTGCAAAAGACTTGAGTTTATCAAGCGGTGTTGTGCAGACGTTCCAAGAATTGATTCTGCATTTTGATAAGGGGCTCGGTGTGGTCGTCAAGATTGTCGCGCTCATGCTCGCACTTGGCGTCATAGGGGAAGTTTCAAGTTGGGTTGTCGGACCGTCACGTGGCATCTTTGCTACCGCTCAGAAAGGGCTACTTCCGCCGGCATTTGCCAAGACAAACAAGCATGACGTGCCTGTGCAATTAGTTATGGCACAAGGTGTGGTTGTCACAATTTGGGCGGCAGTCTTGACCTTTGGTGGCGGTGGTAACAATCTGTCTTTCCTCATCGCAATTTCACTGACCGTCGTCATCTATCTTGCGGGATATGTGCTACTCTTCATTGCATATCTGAGACTCGCGGGAAAGAGCGATATCAAACGAACCTATCACGTGCCATTTGGTAAAGCTGGCAAATACGTTTTCGCAATTGCAGGTCTCGTTGTATCATTATTTGCATTATTTATCAGTTTCTTCCCACCATCAGATATTACAAAAGGGCAAGATGGCGCGTACCTAACAATTCTAGCAATCAGCTTCATCGTGACGCTCGCATGCCCGTTTGTCATCTACGAAGTGTATGGCAAGAAACATTCGGATCCAAATTACAAGCATGACCATCTGAAACATCACGAACAGAACCGATTTACGTATCTGTTTGCGAGAGGGGAGCACAGGATTAAGCATACTGAAAAATAACCATCGATATTCTATCAAATACGAAGGAGGAAGAAACATATGCTATACGGTAAAAATGATCAATCAAAGACATCACTCTACGCGCGTCCCATTTTTGGATCGCCATCATCGGATCGCGATATTCCAAAATACAAGCTCAATCCAGATCCAATCGAGCCTAGAATAGCGTATCAATTGGTCAAAGATGAGCTGCTTGACGAGGGTGTGGCGCGCCAAAATTTAGCGACCTTTTGTCAGACTTATATGGAACCAGAAGCGACAAAACTGCTCGGTGAGACACTTGAAAAAAATGCCATCGATAAGAGTGAATATCCACGTACCGCAGAGCTTGAAAATCGATGCGTCAACATGATTGCGGATCTTTGGCATGCACCAGAACAAGAAAACTATATGGGCACGTCGACCGTAGGCAGCTCGGAAGCCTGTATGCTCGGCGGCATGGCGATGAAATTCAGATGGCGCACGAGAGCGGAAAAGGCTGGCATTGACGTCATTTCCAGACGCCCAAATCTAGTAATATCTTCTGGATATCAAGTTTGCTGGGAAAAATTCTGCGTATACTGGGATGTTGACATGAGACTCGTGCCAATGACGAGAGACAATATGAGCATCGATGTTGCAAATGTCACAGATTACATCGACGAATACACAATCGGCGTGGTTGGAATCCTCGGAATCACGTACACAGGGTGCTATGATGACATCGAAGCACTCGATGCAAAGCTTACTGAATATAACAAAACTGCCAAAGTTTCCGTGCCAATTCATGTGGATGCTGCATCAGGTGGACTGTACACACCATTTATGGAGCCAGATTTAAAATGGGATTTCAGGTTGGACAATGTCGTCTCCATCAATACATCCGGTCACAAATACGGTCTTGTATATCCAGGTATCGGCTGGGTATTATGGCGCGATTGCGACTATCTACCGCAGGAACTCATCTTTAAAGTAAGTTATCTGGGCGGGGAAATGCCAACAATGGCAATCAATTTTTCGCGCAGTGCAAGTCAGATTATCGGTCAGTTCTACAATTTCATGCGGTTTGGCTATAACGGCTACAAGGAGATTCATCAACGAACACACGATGTCGCGGTATTTTTGGCAAAGACTGTTGAAGATACAGGCAGGTTCGAGATGTACAACAATGGTGAACATTTGCCAATCGTATGCTATAAACTCAAAGACGACAATGCCCACGAATGGACACTGTACGATTTAGCGGACAGACTCCAGATGAAAGGTTGGCAGGTTCCTGCCTATCCGCTACCTGCCGATTTGCAGGATACCATCATTCAGCGCTATGTCGTCAGAGCCGACTTCGGCATGAATATGGCAGACGAATTCGCTGATGATTTCAGAAATGCAATCGACGAGCTTGATAAAGCGCGCGTCTTGAGCGAGAAGAATCCAGACAATCGCGTGCGTGGATTTACACACTAATTTTCCAATGGTGTGATTCATCGTATCACATTGTAGGTTTGCAATATTCCAGTCCGACATCAGCAAATGTCAAAAGTTATTAACATTTTAGGATGAGGCGCTCATATGTTTTCCTATTAGTTAAGTGAGGAGGCTCAGTTTAAATTGTTGGTGCTAAAGCGTAAGTTGCTAACTCATTCGTTTGAGTATCCCAATCTACGCTTATTTTCTGTAACTGTGATATGTCTATAAATCATACGATTGCTTCGCTACATGATGTATTCGTAATCTGTTATTGAATGCAAATTACGAAAAAGTACAGTATATAGCGCGAGATGTAGGATTTGTAACATATTTTGCGCCTTTTAGTTGATTTGTGTTACAAATCCTACATCTCGCGCCATATATATGATTTTTTCGTAAAAATGCGAGCTGCAAAATAAAAAGCATCTAATATGCCATTTTTTTTGAATATTTTCGACTTCATGATTTACACATGATAAGTCGTCTTTGTCTCCTATTATAAAGACGATGTGCAACCAGGCGATCATCCGCCACTTCAAAATATTGAAGTCCGACTTATGAATTCAGATGGTAGCAATCTACATACGTTATTCAAAGCATTTGGTGGGCAGGGAACCATGAATGTAAATTCGTGGTCCCCAGATAGTAGCAAATTTGCATTTGTGACTTATCGGCTCGATGAAGTATAAACCGATCTATATATAACTCGTCCAATCATATGCGCGCCGTCGCTATATGCAAAGCTAGATGGCGTGATTCATTTATAGTCCTACTATTCGTAAATATCAAAAATAGGCAACAATTTAGTCTGAGATCCCTCATACTAAATTGTTGCCTATTTTATTTCGTCTTATTGATGATTTATGAAGTATAAGTCTATCGATTTACACGAGCGCCGCCACCAGATGCGAGTGCCTCAACCTCTTTCAGATTTGCCATTGTCGTATCGCCAGGTGTTGTCATCGCGAGTGCACCATGCGCGACGCCATAATCCAATGCGGACTTGATGTCACCCTTTGTCATGAGACCATAAATCAGACCTGACGCGAAGCTGTCGCCACCGCCAACTCTGTCATACACTTCAAGCGCTGGGAATTCCAATCCGTGTGCAATTTTGCCTTCCATCCAGCCAATCGCAGACCAGTCGTTGACGGTTGCGGTTTTCACCGTTCTGAGTGTAGATGCGATGACTTTGAAATTTGGATAAGCTTCGGATGCTTGCCGAATCATGTCCTTGTAACCATCAAGATTCAGTTCTTTCAAATTGCTATCGTTGCCTGCAATCTCGAATCCGAGACATGCCGTAAAATCTTCTTCGTTGCCAATCATGACGTCGATATAAGGTGCAATCGCCTTGTTGACTTCCTGTGCTTTCGCCTGTCCGCCGATACTCTTCCATAAAGAAGCTCTGTAATTGAGGTCGTAACTGACGATTGTTCC
>JAISJM010000125.1 GCA_031261525.1 Eubacteriales Family XIII. Incertae Sedis bacterium | reverse complement strand
TTCCGCAATAGCAGGCTCAAAATATACAAAAGTCACATTGCCGTTTTAACAATAGCGTATTGAAACACATAAAACGAGCGCAAATTACGCAAAACTCGCGTTTTCGTCCCATAATAGCTTGTATTTGAGGACCGAATCGCGACTTTTGCGTAAACCATGCCCATTTTAAGCTTGATGACACGAAAATTTTGTATTATTGTTCCGCAATAGCAGCTCAAAATATACAAAAGTCATATTGCCGTTTTAACAATAGCGCGTTGAACCATATAAAACGAGCGCACTACGTAAACTTACATTTTAAGATTAAATATTGGCATCAGCCGCTATAATGATAGTTAGGTGGTCGATAAATTACAGAGTTTGCGCACCATAAAGTGCAGCATCACGCAGCATCGCACACGTCACGCTGCATCAATATCACAATAAAATAATAGCTTGCCGTTTTCCCTACATAAAATTACAGTTTGAAAATCTCATGTAGCACGCTATTTTCAAATTTGTATAAATTAAAAATTGAAATGGAATAAATAACGAAAGGAGTACAACAATGGAATTATCAGAAGTCTTAACAAAGAGGCAAAGCGTCCGAAAATACAAAGAGGGTGATGTCCCAAATACAGCAATCGAAGAGATGGTTGAGGCGGCGCGGCTTGCACCATCTGGTAAGAATATACAAAATTGGCATTTTGTAGTCATTAAAGATCAGGCGACAAAGGACAAGGTTGCAACATTGATTGATGTAAAAAATGCCGAAATTGCGGAGAAAATGGCTGCTGTCAACGAGGAGAAGGCTGCCAGATTTAGAAAATTTGTCAAAAATTTCACGTTATTTTTTGTAAATGCGCCAGCACTTACAATCGTGATGAGCACAAGATATACACCATCAGGGTATAACGAAATCAGTCTCTATGATCCAGCGGATCCGGAATTACCAGAACTTGATAGCAAGCGAAATCCCGGTATGCAGAGCCTTGGCGCGGCACTTGAGAATTTCACTTTGAAAGCTATCGATTTAGGATATGGAAGCTGCTGGCTTACGAGCGCCAATTACGCATACGAATCTATCGAAAAACTGGTGAAAGAAGAGCTCGGTTTTACGGAAGATGGCTGGTTCTTTGCAGCACTCATGAGCATCGGAATCCCCGAAGATAATCCAAAAAGCCCAGCGAAGAAGACTCGTGGGGAGTTGATTACTTGGGCGTAGAGAAGTTTATAGATGTAGTATTCACAATAAGTTCCCCGATATATTCATTCGAAAATGGCAACTAGCACTTCGAGAATAATAGTGAATACGTTACTTTATCTATATTGAGTGTGAACTGTAACCGAAACCAGTCTAATAATAGTCATATTATAGTATCATCATGCTTTATGTAAGAATGTTGAAAATCATGACTATTTGAAACAAATACATCTTCATTATTCATTACGGAGTCTTTCATTGCGGACTCATATTTGCATAGAAAGGCAATCTGAATGTACAACTATGATGTTTGGCTTTAAGAGCAAATACAATCCTGCAGCGATTAAAAAGTTAGACTCATTCAGCGTTGTGTTGGGTAGATATTTTTCATTGCTCGTCATCGGTATCATTCAGTCCGCAGCGCTCGTGTTGGATTTGCTCATTCTTGGCATCAAGCCGACAAATATGTTTGCGACATTTGCAGTATTCCTCATGTCGTCGTTTTGTTTTATCGCCATCGTGAACACACTCGTGTATTTGCTCGGGCAAATGGGGCAGCTACTGGCAATGGTCTTGCTGATTTTCCAGTTGACCTCAAGCGGCGGCACATTCCCAATCCAGCAGACATCAACGAATGTCTTCACGACCGTGCACCCATTTGTGCCATTTACGTATTCGATTAATGCGCTACGTGAGACAATCTCCGCGCAGACGATCAACGTTTCGGTCATTGGTCACTCTGCATTGATATTGTTCATTTTTATCGTTACCACGCAGGCATTATGTATCATTTTCAGGCGCAAACGCGAAACCTTTTCCGAGCGCGTTGCGCAGCGGCGTGAGAAAATGCGCGTGCACGAGATTGCTACAGAATGATGTATGCACATGGATTTATCTGCTATCAAAATGTTATCAAATCTCGAATTGAATCTTTGAACATATTGATATTGCAATGATAATTAGGTGTTGGTTATCACCCCCACTAGACCAAATCATCCGTCACAATTCTCATGTAAAGGTAAAGATTGTTCGGATTAATCCGTGTGTTTCAACCAAAATATCAGGCAATTTTTACCTTTACTCCAATCAAGTTGTTCATTTATGGAATCACATCTACAGTGGTACTCATTTTATTTTTTGCATGATTACTATAAAATAAGTTAAAGTTTTCTAATCATGCAATCCTGAAATATCTATATCTTGCATGAAGCAACATAATGAGAGAGCCGCTAAATTTAAATATCATACATGGAAGCAAAAATACCAAAGTTGTTGCAACGAAGACACTGAACAACGCTCTGTACAGAGCATGCTAGATTTAAAAATCTTAAATTATTACATGTATATCCTGAAAAACGCTTGAAATATAGGCCATCGAATTATGCGGAAATCATGATAAAGTACCTATATTTCCGCATAATTCAAAATGAAGTGTCGTATGATAGGTCGAAAAGAAGAACAGCGATTGCTTCGCGAATTGCAACGAATGATAAAATAGAATTTGTTGTGATCTATGGGCGTAGGCATATCGGAAAAACATATTAGTGAATTCTACAACAACCCTTTCTGTGCATATTCCTCAAAATCGATATAGTCGTCATCGTCATGTGCGCGTTCCTGACGCATATGCGCTTGGAACGCTTTCGCGACGACATCATTGCTTTTCGATTTAGATGTAGAAGTCGGTGCTGTTGAGATTTTAGTAGTGGTGTCAAGTGGAGAGGTAGCAGTGTTTGTCGCAGTGTTTGTGGCAGTGTTTGTAGCAGTGTCTGTGGAAGTGTTTGTCGTAGTGTTTGCACCTGTGTTCGCCGCAGTGTTGAAACGAGCCGCAATGTCTGCATTTCTATCCATTTTAGATTGCATTTTTGTCTTGTCTGTTGTTGGTGTCCAATCCACTGGATGCTCGTAAGCTGCGTCATTTGCATAACCATAGGTGCGAATGATGTCCTCTTCTGATGTCACCCATGGCACGGAGGTACCTGGCTGTCCCGATAAATCCACATAATCATCTGAATCTGCGCCGTCTTCAATCAATGCAAGTTCCGCAGCTGCAATCATCTCACGGATTGTCGAGATTTCCTCGTCGGATGTCTTTCGAATCTTCAGCTGATAGATGAAGCCGACAATTTGGATCGTGATGAGTGGCGTCATGGCGACCATCGCAACAACGCCGAACGCGTCAAGCATGACATTTCCGCCCACGGCCTCACAGGCACCGATGGTAAATGGTAATACAAATGTCGCAGTAATCGGTCCAGAGGCGACGGCGCCTGCATCGAATGCGACAGATGAAAAAATCTTTGGCACAAAATAGCTCAAAAGAATCGCAAGTCCATAACCTGGTACGATTAAAAACCAGATGCTCATTCCTGTCAGTACGCGAATCATCGCAAGGGCAAGCGCAATGCCGATGGAGATGGAGAGGGCGTTTAAAAGGGTTGATTTTCGTACTGCGCCGCCGGTCAAATCTTCGACTTGGTTGACGAGTACGCGCACTGCGGGTTCTGCTAGGACGATAAAATATCCCATGACGGCACCGATGATGATGAGCACAAAATTATGGTCGAGCTGCGCGACATAGCTGCCGATAAATGCGCCTGCAGGGGAGAATCCGATGCCCGCACCAGTTAAAAATAAAACGAGTCCGATAAAGGTATAGAGCATGCCGACCATAATCTTCGCCATGCGTTTTGCGGGAAGTTTGAGCGCTAAAATCTGGAAGATAATGAAGACGATAATCAACGGCGATACTGCAATTGCAATTTCCTTTGTATAATGCGGCAATGCATGGAAAAAAGATGTGAGTAATTCACCGACCGAATTGACGTCTTCGATTGCTGTGCCCGTCAGATTCGGATCTTTCGATGGAAAAAACATACCGAGAAGCATGACCGCAACGATTGGACCGATGGAGGAGAGTCCGACTAATCCGAAACTGTCCTCGCCAGAACTTTTGCCACTTCTGACGGCTGATACGCCAACGCCAAGTGCCAATACAAAAGGTACCGCAAATGGGCCCGTTGTCACACCGCTCGCATCAAATGCGACGGATATATATTCTTTCTTTACGAAAAAGATGCCAATGACGATGACTAAAAGATAAGAAAGTGTAAAAATCTTTCTTAATTCCCAATTAAATACCATTCGAAGCATTGCGAGGACAAGAAAGACGCCTGTGCCAATCGCAACAATGACGCAGAGCGTCATGCTTGGAATACTCGGAACTTGGGACGCTAAGACCTGAAGATCTGGTTCGGCGATGGTCGCCATTGTGCCCATAACGAGAGCAGAGACGATGATAAGCCAGAGTTTGCGGGATTTGCTCAAGTACTGACCGATGTGTTCGCCGATGGGCATGATTGACATCTCAACGCCGATTTGGAAGATGCCAAGACCAAGAATAATTAAGACTGAGCCTAACAAAAATAGACCGCGAACAGAATAGGGCATTGGCGTAATTGTAAAGTTTAAAAACATGACAATTGCCAGAATTGGAAGCATGGATAGAACTGCTTCCTTTAGTTTTTCTTTTATCGCGTTGTGCATATCGTTCCGTCCTCCTCGTAAGTTGTTGTAATTACGTAATTGTCGGAATGTCGCATGTGCTTGCGCGCATCAAGGTTGCTACAATTTTCGTTATTCTACTGTAAAGCCTGCAATGTCTGTAATCGGAAGTGTGAAACTCACACCACGACCAGGCGTTGCCAATCCAGCCTTCTGTGTAATCGAACTCATCGTCTTTCTGAGGATATCTTTCTCGACGACGATGATGACGACATCTTTTTCAGGTTGAATTTGAGTGTTCATGAATTTCTCTGTCTCGTGGATGCCCGAACCTCTTGCATGAAGAATCGTTGCACCTGTCGCACCGACTTCACGCGCCGCAGTGATGACATTGTCTGCGAAACCATTTTCAACAATCGTCACGATTGCCATATATTCACTATAGCCGTAACGTGCACTTGTCAAGATGTTGGTTTCTAGCGTTGTGCCCGTCTTTAAGGTTCTATTGGTAGGTGTAAAATCCGACATGTTCTGCCTCCTTCGTTTGCTTTTCAGCTAACTAATCTCGTTGTATTCAATTAAATGAGACGATATGATTCATTTCTGTTATTTCTTTACGGTGCTGCCAAGCAGTCCAGATATATACTTCAATGCGACAGGTCCGCTGACGCCTTCAACGGGAACGGCAAATGCAAGTCCTGTGCCTGGTTCATCTAAGTCAAAGACATACTCAATCATGGAAATCACTTCGTCAATCATCGAGTCGCGCACAACAGAAAGTATGACATCAACCTCTTCATCCGCAAACCCTAGAATCTCGACGAGACCCTCTTGGGTCGTACCGGATCCCATGCACGCCATGTTGTAAGAGACGTCGATATCACGCAACTCCTCGATTACTTCATCACCCTTGCCGCGCTCAACGATGGTGATCAGTAATTTTACTCTTTCAATTGATTTTGAATCTGATTTTGATTTTTCATCCATATTTGCCACCTTATGCGATCATGCATTGCGTTTCTGCTGATCTTCCATCATTCCTTTTCTGGTATAATCTTCAAAATCGATATAGTCATCGTCTTCAATCGTATCGACAACCGACTCGATATCACGTAATGTCTGAGGTAATTCATCGCTCGGTATGGCATCTAAATTGACGCCAGCGGCATAGCCTTCATATACATCGGACAGGTAAGTGTCATCAATAATTTGCTGTGATGATATTGCCTGACCGCCAGCCTCCGCAACGATAAGACTGTTGATTGCATCGGACTCTTCTTGCGCTGTCTCGTTAATCTTGCGCTGATAAATCAGTCCAATAACCTGAACGGTTAGTAGCGGTGTCATTGCAACCATTGCTACGACGCCAAATGCGTCCATCATGACATTGTTGCCAACTGCTTCGCAAGCTCCAATCGTAAACGGGAGCACAAATGTCGCTGTCATCGGTCCTGAAGCGACTGCGCCAGAGTCAAACGCAACGGCTGAAAAAATCTTCGGTACAAAAAAGGAGAGCAAAATCGCGAGTCCATAGCCCGGTGCGATAATCCACCAGATGCTAATTCCCGTGAGAACCCTCAGCATTGCAAGCGCAAGGGACGCACCGACACTGATTGAAAATGCTCGTAGCATGGTATTTTTCTTAATTGCGCCGCCTGTTAAATCTTCAACTTGATTGACAAGCACATGAACGGCAGGCTCTGCAAGTACGATAAAATAACCCATGATTGCGCCAATGGGCAGCAATACAAAATTGTAAGGTAGTGCGCCGACATAGCTTCCGATAAAAGCACCTGCAGGCATGAATCCAACGCTTACACCTGTAAGGAATGTTGCAAGTCCAACATATGTATACAGTAAGCCTACACAAATCTTCAAAAAACGAACCATTGGTAATCGGAGCGCAAATATCTGGAATATAAAAAATACAATGATAAGTGGTGCAACGGCAATCCCAATTTCATGAAAATATTCTGGGAAACCATGTAGAAATGCTTTGATTAAGGCGGATATAGAATTAAAATCTGCGGCTGCGTCATTGGTAAGATTGCTTTGCTTTGCCGGATAAAAGATGCTGAGTACCATGACCGCGTAAATCGGTCCGATGGAACAGATGGCTGCGAGCCCAAAACTGTCATCACTGGTACTTTTTCCACCTCTTACAGAAGAGATTCCGAGCCCGAGAGCAAGTATAAATGGGATTGCAAATGGTCCCGTTGTCACGCCGCCAGCATCAAATGCGACTGCGAGATATTCTTTTTTGATAAAAATGCCGAAGATTAAGGCACCTGCATACAGAATGGCAAATAAGTAACGCATCTGCCAATGGAACAATATTCTTAACATGGCAATTACGAGAAATATGCCCAAGCCGAGTGCAACGGTTACAGTTAATGTCATATTGGGCACGCCAGGTACTTGCCGTGCGAGAATCTGCAAATCCGGTTCTGCAATCGTAACCATCGTACCCATGATGAGCGACGCCACAACAATAAGCAAGATCTTTTTAGACTTGCTCAGGTATTGCCCTAAGTGCTCACCTATTGGCATCATCGCCATCTCTGCACCGATTGAAAATATCGCCATCCCTAAAATCAGAAGCACGGAACCTATGATAAATAAGCCTCTAACGGAAAAGGGCATGGGCGTGATCGTGAAATTGAGAATTAGTACGATAATTGAAATAGGGAGAAGCGACATGACGGCTTCTTGTAGTTTCTCCAATAAAATACGTTGCATGTGCTTATTATATCATAAATCCGTAGGATTTATGAATATAATTCGCCATGTCACGAAGTGACGGCATTTTAATTTTATCATAGCCACACCGTGGCTGTGATATCATAAATATGTACTCCCTTACATTGCGTTTTGATGTAATCCACGATTTCTTCAATTTAGAGGATTTAGAGTTCTGTTTCAGATAAGAATTCAGGCAGTGGACAAACTACCCTAAAATCATGTATAATGATAAGTCATACATAGAATAAAATTTGATTTCAGGGAGGATAACAAATGGCGTACTATTACGAAGAACCATCACGCACATTTAATGAGTTTTTATTAGTTCCAGGATATTCAGGCAAGGAATGTGTTCCTGCAAATGTCGACTTGTCGGCACCAATCACAAAATTCAAAAAGGGTGAAGAGGAGCCAGCAATCAAGGTGAAGATTCCAATGGTGAGTGCAATCATGCAGTCCGTCTCAGGCGAAAATCTCGCAGTGGCACTCGCAAAAGAAGGTGGTATCAGCTTTATCTTTGGCTCTCAGACCATCGAGTCACAAGTTGCGATGGTAAGCCATGTCAAAGACTACAAAGCTGGTTTTGTGCAGTCTGATGCAAATGCTCGTCCTGACGATACCCTCGCAGACATCGTTGATTTGAAAGAGAGTTCTGGTCACTCAACGATTGCAATTACCGAAGATGGCACGCCGAGCGGAAAGTTTGTCGGTCTCGTCACAAGTAGGGACTACCGTTTATCGCGCACGCCGATGGATATGCCTGTAAAAGAATTTATGACGCCATTTTCCAAGATTGTCTACGGTGAAAGCGGCATTTCCCTTTCCGAAGCCAACGACATCCTGTGGGACCACAAACTCAATGCGCTTCCTATTATAGATGAACATCAACGATTGACGCATTTTGTGTTCCGTAAAGATTATGACTCGCATAAGGCGAATCCGCGCGAGCTTCTCGACAATAAAAAACGCTATATCGTGGGTGCTGGTGTCAACACGCGTGACTATGAAGAGCGTATCCCCGCACTCGTCGCGGCAGGCGTAGATGTGCTCTGTATCGATAGTTCAGAAGGCTATACAGAATGGCAGAAAGACGTCATTCAGTGGGTTCGCAAGACTTATGGTGAGACGGTCAAGATTGGGGCTGGAAATGTCGTCGATCGCGAAGGTTTCAAATTCCTCGCTGATGCTGGCGCAGACTTTATTAAGATTGGTATCGGCGGTGGTTCCATCTGTATCACACGTGAGCAAAAGGGTATCGGTCGTGGTCAGGCATCTGCTGTCATGGACGTGGCGAAAGCGAGAGATGAGTATCTCAAAGAGACAGGCATCTACATTCCAATTTGTTCCGATGGTGGTATCGTATATGACTACCATATGACGCTTGCACTTGCAATGGGTAGCGATTTCCTCATGCTTGGACGATATTTCGCAAGATTTGATGAGAGCCCAACGGAGCGTATCAACATCAATGGCTCATTCATGAAAGAATATTGGGGCGAAGGTTCTGCCCGTGCAAGAAACTGGCAACGTTATGATATGGGTGGTGCGAGCAAGCTCAGCTTCGAAGAGGGCGTCGATTCCTATGTTCCATATGCAGGAAGCCTAAAAGACAATGTAGAGCAATCCCTCTCAAAAGTACGCTCCACGATGTGCAACTGCGGAGTCATGAATATTGCTGATTTGCAGAAACATGCCAAGCTCACACGTGTCAGTGCAACGTCAATCGTCGAAGGCGGTGCACATGATGTCGTACTAAAGAATCAAAACAACGGTGGCGTAAACCGTTAAGCGTTAAAAATTGAAGGAGATGCCTGTTCCAAAATCACTGAAATAATATATGTGATTTTTGGAACAGGCTCTTTTGGTTTTTTATATGTTTTATGTTACAATAAATTGGTATGTAATTATTTAGAAAAGAGGCGCAAACATGGCAGAAGACGATAAGAAATATGGACCGTTAAGAGTCATCGTTGGCGGGGCTGATCCTGAGATTGTCAGGAGCAAACGGAAATTTATATATGCATATGTAACAAACACGAGACTCATGGGTGTTGTGGTTTTGTATGTGCATACATTGATTGGCGATGGCACGCTTCACGAAGAGCATTTGCACCAATTCTTCTATATTGATACTGTCGATGAGGGCATTGAGACCTATCGTGGCATTACTGGTGAAGATACACCGATTATGCATGATGTCGAGCAAGCGACGATGGGCGGACTCGGTGGCAGGAAGATTGAGATTAGCTTGGAAGATGCTGCGGCGACGCTTCAGATGTATGCGGATATCAATAGGCGGAGCGAATTACCTCTCCCTGAAGGACTTGAGGAATACAAATATCTGCTAGAAATGGATATCCCTTACAGCAAAAAAGGACAAGTTGCGCTGCTCACAAAGATGAGTGAATATCCACAGACGCCATTTGCAATTATAAATTATTTCCTCATGCGTGCATGGTCGACAGATCTCATTGGGGCGCAGCTGCTCATGAAGGATGATGTGGATTTATCTATTGCGCGAGGTCATGAATACATGACTTTGCTGCTGAATCGCATCACGATTCATAAGAGCGAAAGTGGCAGCACATCCTATCTATGTGAGTCGGTGCTTGAGGGCGAATATACGCATAGCATTGCACTTACGGAATTAAAAGTTGCTGTGATTGACGGGGAGCTGAAGATATCAAGATGTGAAGTCCTAAATAAATTCGACATCAGTCCAACGGAAGCTGCAATGAAACTGGAACGACCCGAATATCTTACGGTATTTGAGCTACAAGTTTCGAGTGAGCAGGTGCTTGAACATCTATTGATGCATATGTCTGGCTCAATACAGAAGAAAACCGACGAAGGTACGTTATTTATGACGTTTAAGCCCGACAATGATCACATCAAGGAAGAAATCTACCGTCTCAACGATGACATCGAACAGATGATGTACCTGACAAGTGAAGATCAACTGATTGTTGCGACATTTTCACTTCCCGAAATTCACAAGGTGGAACGCATGATTGAGCTCTCACCGCTTGGGAAAATGGTCTATCCTGTCGCGAAGTTCGAGTTTAAGGAAGACGTTTTTTATGATTTCGCTCAAAGCGACACGGGGGATTTCATGCATTATATGGAGTACATATCCGACTTCGACACAGATGAGTAGCAGGGCATTTGCAAATGGCACTGTTGTTCAATCGCTCGATCGTTAAATCGCTAAATTAAAAAGGAAGAGTAGATGACAAGATACGATAAGATTACGCCAGCTGGCGCGAAGGACAGATTGTTTTTGGAATGTGAAATAGCACATGGCATCGAAAGTATGGTGCGTACGCAACTCGCAGAAAATGGCTATCGCGAGGTGAAGACGCCTGGGCTTGAGTTCATGGACGTGTTCTCGCATCAGAGTTCATTTTATCCACAAGAGACGATGTATAAATCTACCGATTCGAGAGGGCGGCTACTTTCCGTGAGGCCTGATTCGACGATTCCGATTGCGCGACTGACGGCTACAAAGTTGCAGGGACACGAGATGCCATTGCGTTTGTTTTATTCGCAGCGTGTCTACAGACCGCAACCGGAGCACAAAGGCATGAGTTCGGATTTCATGCAGATTGGTGCGGAATTGATTGGCGAAAGCAGTTTCGATTCGGATATTGAGATTCTCACGCAGGCGATTTCGGCGTTATCAAGCGTCCAGACGACTGGCTACAGATTTGAGATTGGTCACGTTGGCATCTACAATTTGCTGATTAACAAGCTCGGTGCGGATACAGACGTATCGCAGCAGATTCACAAATATATTTCATCTAAAAATTACGCGGCACTCGTCGATGTCCTTGAGCCATATGTAGATCCTGATAATGGCAGTGGTGCGATCGATACGGTTGACACCGCAGCAATTTTACTATCCTTGCCAAAGCTATTTGGTGGCCCAGAGGCACTCGAGCAGGCGAAAGAGCTCTTCAAAGGATATGACAGTGAGCTAGAATCGATGGTTGGTTATCTTGAGGATATCTTGGTGGAATTATCCAATCGTGGACTTGCTGATAAATGTATTGTCGATTTCGGACTCGTTGGCCGCGCAGAATATTATACTTCGTTGGTGTTTAAAGGGTATGTACATGGCTCTGGCGACAATGTGTTGTCTGGTGGACGCTATGACAATCTATTTGCAGATTTTGGTGAGAATTTGCCGGCGACAGGTTGGGGGATCAATGTTGACTTGATTACGGATGTCAATATCCGTGCGGCTGCGTCGCAGCAATTGCAGCAGCCTGGGCAGACTCAACAGGTTCAACAGACTCAGACATTCCAGCAGACTGAACAATCACAGCAGGCTGAGAAATCTCTACAATCTCAACAGTCGCAGCAGTCGCAACAGTCGCAGCAATCTCAACAGTCGCAGCAACAAGCGGGCGGTGACCTTTGCGCTTGCGCCTCGGACAATGACGCTGAGTCTCGCCAGACGTTACGGATTGCGCTCACAAAAGGTCGTCTTGAGAAAGATTTTCTGTCATTGATGGAACAGGCTGGATACGATGTGACGCCTGTGCGCGAAAAAGGTCGCAAGCTGTTGATCGAGTTGCCAGGCACGGGGATTGAGCTCTTCCTCGCAAAAGCGCCTGATGTCATCACCTACGTCGAGCACGGAGTCTGTGATATCGGTATCGTTGGAAAAGATACCATATCTGAGAGTGGTGGAAATTATTATGAGATTCTTGATTTAGGTATCGGCATCTGCAAATTTGCACTCGCGGGTAAGAAGGGTCAAGATTTCTACGAAGGATTCGGCACCAAACGCATCGCATCCAAGTATCCGCGCGTTGCAGCACAATTCTTCGAGAAGAAGAATATGGATGTGGAGATTATCAAGATAGAAGGCTCTGTAGAGCTCGCGCCACTGCTTGATCTTGCTGACGGAATTGTCGATATCGTCGAGACAGGTACAACACTCAAAGAAAATGGACTCGATGTAAAAGAAGACATCAAATATATCTCAGCTAGACTCATCGTCAATACAACAAGTATGAAACTGAAGAAGACACAGATTGACGAGATTGCTGGAAAGCTTGAGGGTGTGTTAAAAAAGTAAGTACATCACGCGTGAATGATTGACTCCATACTTTTGATATACTCGGCAAGAGGTCTTGCGTGTTAAAAAAGTAAGTACATCACGAATAATTACAGTAGGAATGCTTGCTTGTTTGTCATTTGCACATGGTCGTAGCAGGAATCCCAATAATTGAACAATGAAATGGAAACGATTGTATATATTACACATAGGTGAGTTATGATTAAGATTATAAATGCAGATCGAAAAACAGAATATGATGCACTTGATTCCATCAGCAATCGTGACGAAGGCGTTGGTTCTGATGTGACGACTGCCGTTACGGAGATTATCGACGCGGTACGTACGCGTGGCGATGAAGCAGTTCGCGAATACACCATTCAATTCGATGGCAGTGCGCCTGACAATATTGTCGTAACCAAAGAGGAGATGAAAGAAGCCTTTGAGTCGATTGATTCTGAACTCAGACAAGCACTTCTCAACGCGGCAAGCAATATCAAAGCCTATCACAAGAAGCAACTTCAACGCGGATATGAAGATAAGCGTGAAGATGGATGCGTGCTCGGCCAGATGATTCGTGGACTGACAAGGGTTGGGCTATACGTACCTGGCGGTACAGCTGCATATCCGTCCACAGTACTTATGAATGCGATTCCTGCAAAGATTGCGGGTGTCGAAGAATTGATTATGGTATCGCCCCCTCGTGATAAGAATCCTGTAATTTTGGCGGCGGCATTTATCGCTGGCGTGGATAAAGTTCTTCTTGTTGGCGGTGCACAAGCCGTTGCGGCACTGGCATATGGAACTGAGACCATTCCAAAAGTGGATAAAATTGTCGGCCCTGGCAATATATTTGTAGCCACCGCAAAGCGACTCGTCTATGGCCGCGTTGATATTGATATGATTGCGGGTCCAAGTGAGATTTTAATCATTGCGGACGAAGAAGCCAATCCTGCCTATGTAGCCGCAGACTTGCTATCACAAGCAGAGCATGACAAAGAGGCTGCTAGCATCTTAGTTACAACATCTACAAAATTAGCCGAAGCAGTATCGATTGAAGTTGAAAAACAACTCGCAAAGTTAAGCCGTGTCGATTTTGCGCGTGTGTCCATCGACAACAACGGTCTTATCATCATCTGTAGATCAGAGGAAGAAATGGTGCGGATCGCAAATTATGTAGCACCTGAACACTTAGAATTACTCGTCTTTGATCCAATGCGCTTGATTCCAGATATCAAAAATGCAGGCTCAATATTTGCAGGACCATGGAGCCCCGAGCCACTCGGCGATTATTACAGTGGCACAAACCACGTACTTCCAACATCAGGCACCGCACGATGGGCATCGCCATTGGGTGTATATGATTTCATCAAGCGAACGAGCTATACGTACTATACAAAAGATGCGCTCAAAGCCGCCAAAGACGATATCGTGAAAATCGGTACAAGCGAGGGGCTGACTGCACACGTCAATGCCGTGAAGATTCGATTTGAGTAGATTTTGTGGATTTGCGTATCATCATCGAAACGAAGGTCGAGTCAAGGCAGCGATGTTCCGTGATATCCCGTAACATAGTTCATGACAGACACGTCCTATTTCACTTTATCAACTCACAAAATTCACCCTCAATAAACATCGCAAGCACTTCTGGATTTACAACAATCTGGCATCCACGAACCCCGGCACTGATACTGATTTCATCATACAAAATTGCCAACTCATCGATATAAGTTGGATACTTTTTCTTCATACCGATGGGTGAGCAGCCACCACGAATATAGCCCGTCGTTCCAAGTAGATTCTTTACGGGGAGCATCTCAATTTTCTTATTGCCGCTGCAAATAGCGGCTTTTTTTAAGTCCAATTCTTCAGCTACTGGGATACAGAATACATTAATTCCATTTTTGTCACCATTTGTAACCAAGGTTTTAAAGACTTGTTCACTTGGCATGCCGATGGCGTCCGCGGCATGTACGCCTGATAGATCGCTCTCGTCATAGTCATATTCTTTTGTCGTGTAATTGATTCCCGCGCGATCGAGCATGCGCATTGCATTTGTCTTATTCATAGAATCTATTATAACAGAAATGGATGATATGAATCGTCAAAATTTAGCCAAACGTTACAACGCTACAATTTGTTTGAATAATGTAGCTATTATTGCTCAAACGTTGCACGATGGTTCGATTAACAAACGTTACAATTTAGCACTTTCGCTATGCATTCTTGCCAATTTTTAACGTTTATTATACAATGATAGGAAGCATTATTATTGTTGATTAAAAGGAGGAAATTGTGGCTAAGATTTGGAAAATTCATGGAGACGGGACGACGATAAAACCCGGAGAGACGGTGTTGCCAGAAGAACGTTTGAACTGGGGGCTGACGGTAAGTATCGGGTTACAACATATTGTTGCGATGTTTGGTGCGACATTCCTAGTTCCGCTACTTACAGGTTTTCCGCCTGCAACCACGTTGTTTTTCTCAGCAATTTCTACAATTGCATTTCTCCTTATTACTGGCAACAAAGTGCCAAGTTATCTCGGATCAAGTTTTGCGTTTATCTCACCCATTCTTGCGGCATCTTCAGGTGGAAATATGGGGACAGCCGTGTTCGGTATCTTTGCAACGGGGCTCTTGCTTGCAATCATCGGTCTCATCATCATGAAAGTTGGTTCCGAGTGGGTCAATAAGCTCATGCCGCCCGTTGTTACTGGTACAATCGTTGCGCTCATCGGCTTCAACCTCGCACCAGCAGCCTATGGCAACTTCTCATCTGCGCCAGTCACTGCATTTATCACGCTCCTAACGATTGTCTTGGTTACAGCAATATCCAAAGGCATGCTTGGTCGCTTATCCATTCTCATTGGTGTCATCGTTGGTTATATTGTAGCAACGATTCGAGGCGAAGTCGATTTTACAGCTGTTCACGATGCAGCTTGGGTTGGACTTCCAAAATTTACAGCACCTCATGTGGACCTCTCAATCCTTGGTATGTTCTTGCCGGTTGTCCTCGTTCTCATTGCCGAGAATATCGGGCACATCAAATCCGTAGCAAGCATGACTGGAAGAGACCTCGATAAATACATCGGTAGAGCAATCTTTGCCGATGGACTTGGCACAACACTCGCTGGTCTGGGCGGCGGCTCAGGAACGACGACCTATGCTGAAAATATCGGTGTCATGGCGGCAACTAGAATCTATTCTACAGCTGCTTATTGGGTCGCTGGCGCTGGCGCACTTTTACTATCGCTTTGTCCGAAGTTTGGTGCCGCAGTCGCATCGATTCCTAGTGGTGTTCTTGGTGGCGCGACTGTCTTGTTATATGGCATGATTGGTATGCTTGGCGTCCGAATTTGGGTCGAAAATAGAGTCGATTTTTCGAAGTCGATCAACATCACAACCGCTGCAATTCCACTTGTCATTGGTATCGCCAACTTCTCATTTAAAATCGGTGCTTCTGAATTGACTGGAATTGCAATTGGATCCGTTTCTGCGCTCGTCATTTTCCATCTCGTATATCAAATCATGAAAGCACGTGGCTTCGAAGAAATTGATAAATCGAAAGAGTTGTAATTTGCTGAATATAAATATGAAGAGGAATATGAATAACGATAATATAATATATGAAAATGTTCAAGATGGCATTACAATCAGACTTGCCGTGCGCGAAGATGCGAACTTTATCTTTCAGATGGTACAAGAATTGGCAGCCTATGAACATGCGCTTGAGGATGTACATTCGAGCCCAGAACACTTTGAAAAATGGCTGTTTGACACGCCTGTAGCAGAATGTCTCATTGCGACTTTAGACGGTGCAAATGTCGGCATTGCCTTGTTCTTTACAAACTTTTCCACATGGGAAGGCGTGCCTGGATTCTTCCTTGAAGATCTCGTTGTCATGCCAGATGCGAGAGGAAAAGGACTTGGCAAGTCGCTGTTTCAAGCATTGGCAATCCTAGCACAACAACGAGGTTATATCAGGCTGGAATGGAGTTGTCTCGACTGGAATGAGCCGAGTTTGGATTTCTATAAATCACTCGGGGCACTTGCACGCACGGATTGGATACCACACCGCTTGGACTTAGCGGAGATGCAAACATTGGCACAGGTATGGAATCATAATATGAAATAGCTGCAAAATGCATGGCGACAATATACGTATGATGTTCGTTTCGTATATTGTCACCATGCATTTTAAATTTTTGCATAATTCGTGATATAATAGATGCAGCAAATAAATAATTCATACACATATTACAGGGAAGCTCCCATATAAGAGAATCAAGGAGTAAAATAATGGCTAGAATCGCAGAAATCGCTAGAACTACCAAAGAGACTGACATTTCCATCAAAATCAATATAGACGGGGGCGCAAATGGCAAAGGTGCCGCGAATATCGCAACAGGCGTGGGGTTCTTTGATCACATGCTGACAGCACTTGGTGTCCACGGCGGATTCGATTTGGATGTAACTTGCAATGGCGACCTCGAAGTAGATGCGCATCATACTGTTGAGGATGTTGGCATTGTCCTTGGTCAGGCATTCAAAAAGGCAATCGGCGAGGCGAAAGGCATTGCCAGATATGGAAGTGCGTATATCCCAATGGACGAAGCACTCGCACGCGCAGTGTTAGATATCAGCAATCGACCATTTTTGGTGTTTCAGGCAGATTTTACCGCAGATCAAATTGGCGATATGGATACACAGCTTGTTGAAGAATTTTTGCGTGCATTTGCATTCAATGCGGGTATTACACTTCATGTGACGGCGCTATATGGCAACAATGACCATCATATTGCAGAAGCGATATTCAAAGCCTTGGCGCATGCGCTGAAAGTGGCAGTTGCTGTCAATGGGGATACCGTGCTTTCGACGAAGGGTTCGCTATAGAGTTACTTGCATCTTTCACAATTTAGGAGACAAATAATATGATAACCATTATTGATTACGGTGCAGGCAATCTCTTCAGCGTGAAGAATGCGTTGGACTTCATCGGTGTAGAGAGCGTAATCAGCTCAGCCCCCGATGATTTGCGAGCCGCGGATAAGTTAATTTTACCAGGTGTTGGGTCATTTCCAGATGCCATGGAGAAATTGCACGAGCATGGACTCGTAGACGTGATTCGTGAAGAAACGAAGAAAAAACCATTATTGGGAATCTGCCTTGGCATGCAGATTTTGTTTGAAAAGGGTTACGAATTTGAGGAGACCGATGGGCTCGGATTGATTCCGGGGAAGGTCGATTTGCTCGTGGCACCTGGACAGAAAATCCCACATATGGGCTGGGATTCACTGACAATATTGAATCCATCGCCGCTGAGTGCGTCAATCACGGGCGGTGACATGGTCTACTTCGTGCACAGTTACAAGGCGGTCACGGACGAGCAGTATATCTCGATGTACACCGAATATGGTCAACGCGTACCCGCACTCGTGACGGACGGGGCAAATGTCTATGGTGCGCAGTTCCACCCAGAAAAAAGTGGCAGTATCGGACTTGGAATTTTGAAATCGTACGCTGCACTGTAAAGAAAGTCAGCATTAGATGGTGTCATTTCGATAGGAGCCGTAATAAAGGACGTCTCGCGAATGAAATCATACAAAAAAAAGAGCAATAAAACGCGTGAGATGTAAGGTTTGTATCAATTTGAGGCTCAAAAACATGTGATACCTGATACCTACCTTACATCTCATGCGAGTTAACTCGTTTTTTTGTATAAACTTGCAACTCGAGTGGAGTAGATGTGGAAAATGTAATCAACTTAACATTTTTTATTAAATTTTGATTAGCGAAGACTTGTGCACATTTTAGCTCCCATGCAGTATAAAAATAGATTTGGAGAAATGAATTTTATGATTATATTACCCGCAATAGACTTGAAAGATGGCACGCCTGTGCGCCTTACAAAAGGCGCATTTGATACGGTTGAGCAAGTCGCAGATAACGCACTTCAGACGGCCTTGGATTTTGTAAAAACAGATGCAACATGGCTTCATATGGTTGATCTAGATGGCGCGCTTCAAGGCAAGCCTGTCAATCACAAAATTATCGAAGAGGTCGTCTCCAAAACTTCGCTCAAGGTAGAAGTTGGTGGCGGTATCAGAACGGTCGATGATATCAAGAAATATATCGACGCGGGCGTATCACGAGTAATTCTTGGGTCCGTCGCATTGAAGAATCCCGAGCTTGTCAAAGAATCCGTCAGTCAATATGGTGACAAAATCGCAGTCGGTATCGATGCAATGGACGGTTATGCCAAGACAGAAGGCTGGCTAGAGGGCGGCATCGATGGCGGAAATGTCTACTTTACAGATTTAGCAAAAGCGATGGAAGAAGTCGGCGTAGCAACCATTATCTTCACAGACATCTCTAAAGATGGCACCCTTTCTGGTCCGAATTTAGACCAACTAAAGGAACTGCAAGATGCATACAACGGTCAGATTATCGCAAGCGGTGGAATCCGAGATATCGATAATATCAAAGATTTGGCAGCGATGGATTTGTATGGCGCAATCTGCGGTAAATCCATCTATTCAGGAACACTGAATCTTAAAGATGCGCTAGCCTACGAGTAAATGCCAAAACATGTAGTGAAATAAACACACACGATTCAATCGGCATAAATGTTGCAACAATTCCAGTTGCAACATTTGCATAATGATGATACAAAACAAAAAAGGCTAGGAATCGAAGTCCAATCTCGATTCCTAGCCTTTTGCATATCAAACGCACGTCCCAATGCCCCACTTCACCTTGTGATGTTCCACACCCAATAAAAGAAGGCACACACAATTCCACTGATGTAACTGGTGGATTTTCCATACTTCTCTCCACCATTAGCGTGAGCGGCATCAATGGGATTGTGTGTGTGCCTTCTTTTATTGGGCGCCCTTGGACACATCACATAACCATGCCCAAGAACTTCTTCGTCCGATCCTCTTTCGTCTCGTCAAATATCTGCATTGGACTTCCGTCTTCGACAATTACGCCACCATCCATAAAGATGACACGATCCGCAACATCACGCGCAAATTTCATCTCATGTGTGACGATAATCATCGTCATACCATCTTCGGCAAGGTCTTTCATAACGGCGAGTACTTCGCCAATCATCTCTGGATCGAGTGCACTCGTTGGCTCATCAAAGAGCATGACATCTGGATTCATCGCCAGTGCGCGCGCGATTGCAACACGTTGTTGTTGCCCACCTGAAAGTTGTCTTGGATATTCGTCTGCTTTTTCTGCAAGACCGACACGCGCGAGCAGTTTTCGTGCAACATCTTCAGCCTCTGTCTTCGTTAAAAGTTTACAATCAACGGGGGAGAGCATGATATTTTGCAATACCGATAGATGCGGAAATAAATTAAATTGCTGGAAAACCATGCCAATGTTTTGGCGAATCTTATCGATTTGCGCATGCTTTTTTGTGAGTAAATAGCCATCGACGGTGACTTCACCATGTGTTGGTTGTTCGAGCATGTTCAGGCATCTTAGAAATGTAGATTTTCCACTGCCAGATGGTCCAATGATGCAGACCACATCGCCTTTATATACATCAAGGTCGATTCCGCGCAAGACTTCCAAGTCTCCAAAATACTTATGAAGACCGCGTACTTTAACCTTTTCTTCCATAGTTCAACCTCTTTTCTAGATAAGACGACAGCCATGTAAGGAGTGTCACAAATGCAAGATAAAATAATGCAATTATCGTATACGTCGCAAAAAATTCCATCGATTTTCCAACATAAATCTTCGCCTGATATACGATTTCTGCCAATCCAATAGCGGAGATAATCGATGTATCTTTCAGCGTGATGATACTTTGATTTACAAGGGATGGAATTGAAATACGCAATGCTTGTGGCAAGATAACCTTGTACATGGAGCGTGATTTCGACATACCGAGGCTACGCGCGGCTTCCATTTGCCCAGGATCTACTGCTTGGATACCGCCTCGAAGAATCTCCGCGATATATGCGCCTGCGTTTAAGCTCAACACAATGGCGCCTGCTTGAAATGCCGTCAAGCGAAAATCTGGATAAATCAAAAGCTGAATCAATTGTGGTAATCCAAGGTAGATGAACATCGCTTGTACAAGCATTGGCGTGCCGCGGACGAGCCAGATATAAAACTTCGCGATGTACCGAAGGGCACGTTTCTTCGACGTGTTAAAAAGGCAGGCAATCAGTCCAAGAAAAAAGGCGAAAAATAGTGAGATTAATGTAATCTCAACTGTCATGAGGAACCCCCACGCCAATGAAGGGATTGCCTCTTGAAAGACGCGTGTAAAATTCAAAATGAACTCCTTTTATTCTTTTACGATATACTTATTGATGATTTCTTCATAGGTACCGTTTTCTTTAATATTCTTAAGTCCAGCATCAAACTGTTCGAGAAGCTCTGTATTCTTGCCCTTGAGCACTGCGAATCCATAAGAGGAACCGCTTTCCATATCTGTTACAATCTTCAAACCATTACCCTGTGAGATACCATAACCCATAACTGGATAATCCTCGAAGCAAGCAGCAGAATTCTTTGCTAGAACTTCCTGATACATCAAAGGACTTTCGTCAAAATAAGTAACCTCAAATCCATACTTATCCTTGATGGATTCGGCAAATGTCGCACTTTCCGTACCATTCTTGACTGCGACTTTCTTACCTTTTAGGTCATCATAACTCTTGACGCCATCATTATCTGCAGTGATTGCCATGACGACACCACTATCATAATATGGTGCAGAGAAGTCATACTTTTTCTCACGCTCACTTGTGATACTCATGCCCGCGATGACGGCATCCACTTGATTTGCTTCAAGTGCGCCAACTGCTGCATCGAATCCGAGAGGCTTGAGTTCATATTTGAAGCCCTGATCGTCTGCGATTGCAGCCAAGATTTCTACATCAACACCGACATAATCGCCATTTTCATCTTGAAATTCAAAGGGTGCAAATGTTGTATCTGTACCAATCAAATATTTTTTATCTTTGCTCTCTTCGCTTTTGCTTCCGCATGCGGCAAGCAACCCTGTTGTCAGTACTGTAATAACGAGTAGGCATGTAATTAATTTTAGTTTATTTCGCATAATCCTGTTCCTCAATCTTTCTAAATAATCCTGTTGTTATATTCTTCACAAATTTTAATTATACCATAAAAAAGGTGTGGTCTCCACACCTTTTATTACCATAACCGTCATAAACGCCATAACCGCAATCTCTGCTAACCAAGAACCTGTGCAATCACACGCAATGCATTTTCGTAATCGACAGGTTTTCCAATAGGTACGATTTATACTCTTTATTTTATTTTCTCAGCTAAAATTTGCATCATATTTTCATAATCAACAGGCTTCGCGAGGTGATTGTCCATTCCCGCGTCAATCGCTTGCGCCACATCTGCTTTGAAAGCATTTGCGGATAGTGCAACGATTGGCAAAGTCTTTGTGTCAACGCGATCCAAATTACGGATATTTCTCGTGGCTTCGTTGCCATCCATCTTCGGCATCATGATATCCATGAAAACGAAATCATAATAGCCCTCTGGTGACAAGGATATCTTGTCGACGGCCTC
>JAISJM010000099.1 GCA_031261525.1 Eubacteriales Family XIII. Incertae Sedis bacterium | reverse complement strand
TTAATTAAATTATAAAAATATACATTACCATTATATATTATGTTGGAGTTTACGCAAGGTTTTTAGCTATTTAATCACGGCACCCACTCCGCCTAATATTGAAATCTTATTCTTTACGGAATATAATAAAACATGACACAATATTGTCATGTTTTTCATGTTACAATCAAGATTATAAACCCATGCAGATAAGGAGGACAACCATGTATGCATTACGCTGACTATAAGACGATTCTTTCAGCAAAAAACGGCATGAACCTTTACCGTGGTTGTACCCACGGCTGTATCTATTGTGATAGCCGAAGTACCTGCTATCAAATCAATCACGATTTTGAGGATATAGAAGTCAAACGCAATGCAACGCAAATTCTGGAAGAACAATTGAGACGAAAAAGAAAACCCTGCATGATTGGCACAGGTGCAATGTGCGACCCATACATCCCACTTGAAGAAGAATTGCAAGTCACCCGCCAATGCCTTGAACTCATAGAACGGTATGGCTTTGGGCTTTCGATTCTCACAAAATCCTCTCGTATTCTGCGCGATTTGGACCTTTTGAAAGCGATCAATAAAAATGCAAAATGCGTGGTGCAGATGACATTGACCACTTTCGACGACGATTTGTGCCGAAAGTTAGAGCCAAATGTGTCTACGACATCAGAGCGGTTTCATGTGTTAGAGATTATGCGGGATAATGGAATACCTTCCGTTGTATGGTTAAGCCCCATATTGCCGTTTATCAACGATACAGAGGAAAACCTGCGCGGTCTGCTCCACTATTGCGTGTCAGCAAAAGTAAGGGGCATACTCTGTTTTGATTTCGGCGTGACACTCCGTGAGGGTGACAGAGAATACTTTTATGCACAGCTTGACCGCCTTTTCCCAGGGATGAAACAACGCTATATCCGTTCCTTTGGCAATGCGTATATGTGCAATAGCCCAAACAACAACCGACTGATGACTGTTTTCAAAGAGATATGCGAACAACATAATATTCTTTGGAGAACGGATGATGTTTTCGCTTACTTGCAAGCCTTTGAATCTAAAAACAGGCAGCTATCACTGTTTGAATAGCGGGGTGAATATATTGCAGATAAACAGACTTTTTGAAACCGTATATATTTTGCTGAACAAGAAAAACATGACTGCAAACGATTTGGCTGAGCATTTCGAGGATTCAAAGAAAATGCTTTGTGACAGCCATCAGCAAGCATCCCACCTATTTTTATACCGTAATTCGAACTCACATCACTTTACATAGAGGCAAAGATCAACAAGCACGCAAGCGTCACATTCTGGCTTTCTTGCATGGCAAATCTGTCTGCCATGCCATATGAGCTCATGATGTGTGTCCGACCAGCGATCGTTTGGCACGACATTCATCAACGCCTCTTCGGTCTTTAGAACATCTTTTTCATGACATAATCCGATTCGATTTGATACTCTAAATACATGGGTATCCACGGCAATGCGCTGTTCCCCAAAGCCAACACTTAATACGACATTTGCAGTCTTGCGCCCAACGCCTTTCAGCGTTACGAGAGAGTCGAAATCATGAGGAACCTCGCCTCCAAACTGCGTACATACCTGCCCTGCCATCTCGATGACATTTGCAGACTTTTGATTGTACATGCCAATCGTTCGGATTGTATTACGGACATCGTCCAAACTCGCGTGGCTCAATGATTCGGGATCGGGCCATTTTGAAAATAATCTCGGCGTCACTTTATTCACACTGACGTCCGTCGTCTGCGCACTTAAACTTACTGCGACAAGCAGTTCCCAGACATTTTTATGGTTCAGCGCACACTCCGCATCACCATATGTCTTTCTCAGTCGATTTAATACTTCCAATATTGATTTTTTTTGTAATACTATTTTCATCTATGCGCACCTATTTTAAATATTCAGGATTTTATCAATTTTTATTTTCATGTAGTTAAATACATACAAATGTTATATAATCGTGGTATCTAACTTGTATTTATTTTACCACATTTTGAAAGGAGTAATACCATGACAAAAAAAGTTTTTAAGGGAGGTACCATTGTTACTTCCACGGGAATGTACAAGGGCGACATACTGGTTGAAAATGAAAAAATTACAGAAATTGGGACGAATTTCAAACCTTGGAAAGATGAAGAAGTAATTGATTGTAAGGGTAAATATATCCTTCCGGGTGCAATTGATGCGCATACGCATCTTGCCATGCCTTTTGGTGGCACAATTAGCACAGATGATTACGAAAGTGGTACGAGAAGTGCTGCGGCTGGTGGCACAACAACGGTTTTTGATTTTATCATGCAAGATACAGGTGAGACATTTCCAGATGCACTTGCAAGGCGTGATGCGATAGCGCGTGAACAAGCTGTCGTCGATTATAGTTTTCATCTCGGGGTGAAAGATGTAAGCAATGGAATCATCGATACAATGGAAGATGCTGTAAAGCTTGGCGTACCTAGCTTTAAGGTATTTATGGTCTATGATTTCGGTGTGACTGATGGCGTGTTCTATCAAGTACTTGAGAAATCAAAAGAAATCGGTGCACTCATTGCCGTCCATGCTGAAAATAATGAAATGGTCAATATGTTTACAAAGAAATTCATTGCAGAAGGCAAAACTTCCGCTTGGTATCACTATCTTTCAAGACCAGAATTTGTCGAAGGGGAAGCAGATAAGCGCGCGATTGCATGGGCAAAGAGCCTGAATGCACCATTATATATCGTGCATCTCGCCAATAAAGAAGGTATGGATGCCGTCATACAGGCGAGAGATGAGGGTTACCCAATCTTCGCAGAGACATGCCCACAATATCTAAACTTTACCAGTGATGTATATAAGAGAGACGATGCGCGCAACTTCGTATGCTCGCCTCCGATCAAAGGGAAAGTGAGCCAAGACGCACTTTGGGATGGCATTAACAAAGGTGACATCACCACAGTAGCAACAGACCACTGTCCATTCTTATTAAGTGAAAAAGACTGGGGCAAGGATAATTTCACAAAGATTCCAAATGGCTGTGCGGGTATTGAAAACATGTATCCTTACATGCTATCTCAGGCAAATAAAGGTAAAATTACCTTCTCCAAAGCGGTGGAAGTATGTGCAACCAACGTGGCAAAGATATTTGGTCTTGATCATGTCAAAGGTGCAATTGAAGTCGGGCGAGATGCAGATATCGTCATCTATGATCCGAAAAAGAATGTTACAATAGAAAATCGTAACATGCATGGCAACACGGATCACACGATATGGGAGGGTGTAAAAATCAAAGGCTACCCTGTCGCAACCTATTCTAGAGGCAATCTAATCTTTAAAGATGGAGAATTTTTTGGTGACAAAGGTGCTGGCAAATTCGTACCATGCAAACCAATTAAATTGACATCACCAGAACTATATTAAGGCTCATTTTATAGGTATCTATTATAATAAACGTAGTATCATTTGTTAACTTGATAAAAATCGTTATAATGTTATAATATTATTATCATTAGAACCTTTTTTATCAAGTGTCGTTTATAATTAAAAAATGATTAAAGAATCAATTAGGAGGTCAAGACATGGCAAATATTTTTGCAAGAAAAATTAAAGAAAATTCAACGATTCATCAGTTTGAATGGGATAATCTTGGAGACATCAAAGAGGGACGCGGCGATTTAGGAGAAGAGATGCCTGTATTAGTATATCGGCTGATGCAATTCACCATGCTTGACGTTCTTACAAAAGAATTTGGACCAGAAAAAGCAAATGATTTTTTCAGAGATTCTGGTTACCTTGCTGGTACAGAATTTGCTAAAAATGCACTCGATTTGACGGTTGACTTGGATACCTTTATTAGAAACCTACAGGATGCCTTAAAAGAGTTCAAAATTGGTATTCTAAGACTTGAGGCGTTTGATACCGAGACAGGAAATCTCGTACTTACGGTAGGTCAAGACCTTGATTGTAGTGGGCTTCCAATCACCAATGAGACTGTATGTAATTATGATGAGGGATTCATTGCCGGAATCCTTGAGACCTTTACTGGTGTAAAATACAATGTAAAGGAAGTAGATTGTTGGGCAAATGGTGATAGAGTCTGCCGTTTCAATGGAATAGCAGAAGGAGCTAGTGCATAAATAATGCTCGCTACATTGATTGGCAGAAAAAGAATTTATGAGTGATAGCAATACAATACAAAATGCATCTGATGAAATGTTTGAATTTCTTCGAGATATGATTTATGATCCCAAGAAAGCAGAGCTCAATACATCAAGCCTTCCAGTGGAACTTCAAGACTTAGGGGAAGGCTTGGTTTTTGTTATGTCAATGGTCAATGAGATTCGGGTATTTGCATCCGATTTGTCAAAAGGTCAACTCAATGGATTATTTCCATCCTCAGAAAATGAACTCGCTGCACCGCTTAAAAGTCTTCATGCAACACTTCGGCATCTAACATGGCAAGCACAACAAGTGGCAAAAGGTGACTATTCCCAAAAGGTCGACTTCATGGGAGACTTCTCTATCGCCTTTAATAGTATGACAGAGCAATTGGATCTCCATAAGAAAGCACTCATTAAGGAAAATGAATTAAAAGTCCGTTCCCTTGAATCAATCGCATACAATGATGTGCTTACAGGCACCTATAATCGTCATTATGGTATGAATATACTCAATGAATGGACCGAAAACAAAGAACATTTCTGCATCGTCTTTATCGATATGGATAAACTAAAATATGTCAATGACGTGCTCGGACATGCGGAAGGCGACAAGTATATTATATCTGTTGCAAGAAATTTAGAAAACTTCAACCCACTAGGAATCATCTGTAGACTTGGTGGTGATGAGTTTATGATTCTCGTAAAAGATATCGATCAAGCAACATGTGAAATACAAGCAGAACAGATTCGCGAAAAACTAAAACTTGATCTTGACCCTGAGGGACGATACAAGAAGAGTATCAGTTATGGTGTTGTTGAAGACAATCCAGATACGGTGATGTCATCAGGCGACTTGCTAAGTATTGCAGATGAAAGAATGTACGAATATAAAAAGGCACACAAACAAGAGCGGCGCGACGAAATGTAATATGCAACAAAAAAGACACACTGGCAAGTGTGTCTTTTTGTTGTTCGAAATATCTCGGTGTTAGATCAAAAGCTTTATGATAAAATAAATGATAAGAATTGCACCAAGCACAATGCGGTACCATCCGAAGACTTTAAAATCATGATTTCGGATATAACCAAGCAGGAATTTAATAGCAAATATGGAGACTATAAATGACACGATGAAGCCCGTAAGAAGAATTGCAACTTCTGCCCCTCCAAAACTATTGCCACCTGCCACATACTTTGCCAGTTTGAGACCACTTGCGCCAAACATGACTGGAATACCTAAGAAAAACGAAAATTCAGTAGCGACATATCTTGAACAGCCAAGTATGATTGCACCTAAGATGGTTGCACCGGATCTGCTTGTACCTGGAATCAGACTCAATACCTGAAATAACCCGATGAAGAACGCTGTCTTATAAGAAAGTTTTCGAAGAACTTTTATCTTCGGCTCAAGACCGTCATGCATATTTTCAACGACAATAAATGCAATACCATAGATGATAAGCATAATTGCAACTGGTAAAAACTTATGAAAATGAGCATCTAGGAAATCATCAAATGGCAGTCCAAATGCAATCGCAGGGACACAGGCTAAGATTACTTTTAGCCAGATTTCCCACGTTTCTTTCTTCTCTAAAGATGTTTTCTTTGGCGAAAATGGATTCAATTTATGGAAAAACAACAATATAACGGCGAGTATTGCGCCAAGCTGTATCACTACATTGAACATCTCAATAAAATCATGGGATACATTTAGTTTGATGAACTCATCTGCTAGAATCAGATGCCCTGTACTTGAGATTGGCAGCCACTCTGTGATGCCTTCGATGATGCCCAATATGACAGCTTTTATGATATCTAAAATCAATTTCTACCTCCCATAAACTTTATTCTTCATGTTCTTCTTCTGGTTCAACTTCTGCAACGGATAAATCGCCTGTCTTTGCATGTTCCAATGCGGCTTCAGTTAAGCTAATAAACGTATGCCCTGAATTTGTCGCACCGGTCAAAATCTGAACTTTTGAAGGATCTTGTGTCTCCAAAAGCTGTCTTTTATATTCCCGCACATACTTGTTGGGATAACTTCTAGATACCGCATTCATAACCTTCATGTAAGTACCATCCCACTGTTTGATGAAACCTGACGGATTCTTCGCATTATAATCAATGCTGACAATCTTGTCATTGATGATTGAGATGACAACATATTCTTTCCAACCATGTGCAAACTCAGATTGAATCGCCGTATAAGTGCCATCTTGATATTTCGGGGGCGTCAAATCACAACCACTCAGTAAAATAGAAGAAAATATCAAAATGATACCAAGCACAAGTATAGCCAGTCTTCTTGATTTTCTCACGATATCTACCCCCTATCTTCTTTCACACTAAATTGATCGGCGATATCTTTGAGTGCATCGGCTTGACTAATCAGCGTGTTGCTTGCATCGGCACTCTGTGTAGAGGATATGACATTGCTTGATGCAATATTACTAATCTCATCAATTCTTGTCGTGATAATCTTCAAAGAAGAACTCTGTTCATCAACCGCTTTATTGAGTTTGTCCGTGATTGACGCGATTTCATGCATCATATTGACGATGGTCGTAAAGGCATCGGACATCTCTTCAGCGTATCGTGAACCCTCATCAATACTTCGTTGCGTTGTCTCAATCACTTCTGTCGTCTGCTTGGAAGAATCGGAAGATCTTGTTGCAAGGTTTCTGACTTCTTCTGCAACTACGGAAAAACCGAGTCCAAACTCCCCTGCCCGTGTCGCTTCAACTGCAGCATTCAACGCAAGAATATTGGTCTGGAAGGAAATATTTTCCAACAATACATTGATATTGATAATCTCAGAAGCATTTGTATTGATTTGACTCATAGAAGTTACAAGCTTCTCCATCTGCACAGTAGACTCTGCAAGCCTTTGACCTACATCTTGGACAAGACCATTTACAGTCTCTGCACCCTTTCGAACTCGCTCAATACCGTCCTGTACAACATCAGATTCTCGCTTTAATTCATGTAAGAATCCAGATTGATCGTCAGAACTTACTTTTACACCTGTGGCATTGTCTGAGACGAGCTTCGATGTATCTAGGACGCGGCGCGATGACATTTGCACGTTTTGAATTACAGCGTTCAGATATGAGACGATATTGTTGATACTGTCTTTCATTACGATGAAATCACCCTTAAAATCACCATGGACACTATCGGTGAGATCGTTGTGAGAAATCTTCTCCAGCACTCTAGATAGCTCTGAGATATACATCTTCATGCCATCGACCATCTCGAATAATGCCAAGGAAAGAATCTGAGACTCATCCCGTGTGTGCTCGATGACAACCTCGCTACTTAAATCCCCTGCAGCCAGTGCAAGGAGCCTGTTTGTCACTCGAGAGAGCGAAACCTGTATTCTTCCAGCAAATGCACTCATTGCAGCAATTGCAAAGATTAAGAAAAAGCACCCAAGCAGGATTGCAATAATCACAGCGGTGTTGGCAGAGTCCATGTAGTCAGATTGATAGGTCTCCGTAATAAGTACCCAGTTGGCACCACCGATATCAGAATAACTATAGTATACATTGCTGCCCGTAAAAGCATGTGATGAACCAACGTTGACAACACTTGAACCACCAAGTATGGCATCATCAAATTTCTTGGCAATCTCTTTTTTATCTTGATTATTACCAAAGGCCTCAATAAAATTCGTCTGTTCCTCAACATAGCTACGATCAGAATAAGCTTGAATGATACCATCATTATTGACAATAAAGGCATCGCTATGCTCGCTGAGTTGAATGCCTGATATGAGATCTTCTAACATTGCATATTTGAATGAGCCTACTATATAATACAAGAAATTGTTATCACCATCAAGTTTTGGTGCGGCAACCACAACTTCTAGCTCATCATTGTATCCTTTGTCCACATCAGAAATTACCAAATTCTGGGTTTCATTCATTGATGCATAATATTCTTCGCTGGCAATGCTCTGTAAACTATGCGCACTCCCTGTGATGAGATGACCATCTGCATCATAAAGCGCCAACCATGCATACTCAACCCCGAGCATCTCGTTGTCAAGTACAGCCTGTTTTTCTTTCAGCGTCGCGCGTTTATCTGCTATGACAGAATCATCTGTCATACTAAAAATTTTATCTGCTAAATTATGAAGATTCGATTCAATTGAAAGTGAGGCCGATTTTGTAATAACGGGAAGCGTCCGCTCAAGCATCTCCCCAATAAGCGAATTCATAAAATAAGACATAACAAGTAAAAACGACAACGTAATCGCAAGAATCAACGAAATAAGATAGAGCAATATCTTTGTACGGATACTTCGATTTGCCTTTTTTAATGAGATTCTCTTATTGAAAAAATCTTGCTGTACCTTTTTATGCGCCTCTTCAGACATGTGCCACCTCTCTGGTAACATGAAAAAATATAGTTGTTAATATTGTAACATAAGATGGATTGGATATATAGAATAGTTCGATTTTTGACGAAAATGTAACATGGAGAATCAGCATAAAAGAGAGCCCATACACGAAAATGTTCTGTGTATGGGCTCTCTTTTATGCGCATTATGGTTATTAAATCAAAGACTTCTTAGATTAAAGTGTCAACCTCTGTTAATACTTCATCTAAAATATCTAGGGCGTCACTTAGCTCATCCTTCGTGATGATGAGTGGTGGGGCGATGGAAATACAGTTTTCATTTAGATAGGTTGAGAACCCTTTCGCTTTTAGCAAACCGAGGGTCTTTGCTGTAAGTGCAGGATCGAATGGTTCTTTTGTCTCGCGATCCTTTACGAGTTCAATCATTGAAAAGAGACCGATTGCCCTGTATTCACCGATGACTTTATGCTTCGCCTGAAGAACGTCCAATCTTGCCTTGAGTTCTGCCCCACGGTCTCTTACGTTGCCTTCAATATCAAGTCTTTCGTATTCTCCGATTGCTGCAATCGTTGCAGCACAACCCATTGGATGTGCAGAATATGTCAAACCATTCCACATCTTATTTTCTTCAAAATGTTCTGCGATGTGCTTCTGGACAATGACGCCACCTAGTGGTACATAACCACAGGTTGCTCCCTTTGCAAATGACACGATATCTGGTACAACATCAAACTGTTGGAATGCAAATTTTGTACCAGTTCTGTAGAAACCTGCCATAACTTCATCACAAACCATAAGGATATGATATTTGTCGCAAAGCGCCCTTACACCTGGTAGATAACCAGCAGGTGGAATCAAGATACCGTTTGATCCGACAACAGTCTCTACAAAGATTCCAGCGATTGCATCTGGATTCTCTCTAATAATAGTCTCTTCAAGTCGATCGAGATAATAGTTTGTGATATCTGCCTCATCTTTAAAATGCACTTGCTTTGGTGCTCGATATGGATATGGTCCATCAAAATGATAGAATCCAGGTACACCAGGTTCGGAGATAAATCGTCTCGCTTCACCAGTAAGCTGGGATGCACCAAATGTTGACCCATGATAAGAACGATACATGGAGAGGAATTTCCATTTGCCAGTATATGCTTTACAGAATTTGAGCGCATTTTCGTTGCTCTCTGCACCTGCATTTGTAAAGAATACTTTTCCGCCTTCAAAGCCAGGACCTGCAAATTCAACAATTGCCTTTGCAGCTTCACTTCTCACGTCAATTGCATACGAAGGAGCAATAAATGGAACTGTATTTGCCTGAGCAATGATTGCGTCTACAATTGCTTTGTTGCCATGCCCCAGATTGCTATTGACAAGTTGAGAGCTCATATCATAGTATTTGTTGCCATCTTCGTCATAGAAGAAGATACCCTCCGCTTTTGTAATTACGGTTGGCTTTAGACCTTTCTGTGGTGACCATGAATGCAAGTTGTATTTTGTGCTAATATCTTGAATAATGCTCATCTGTAACCCCCTTATCTATTTTATGCAAAAGCATTTCTAATCTTATCGCTGAACAACTCGTCATCACTTGGCTGCCAATTTGGAATCTCGCGGCTTACATAGGTAAAGTTTAGCAAATCCTTATAAGTCGCATTATGTGAAATTGAATTATGTCCCCATGTGCCGCATCCAAGCGTCATCGATACAGGGTATCCACAAGTCCAAGAACCTGAATTCGTCAGAGACTGCGGCTGATTTACAACAAGTTTTGCTACATGAAGTTCTTTGCCTAGCTTTGTAACACGCGCGTCAATCTCCGTATGAATACTTGCAGAATGACCAAGACCTTGATAGTCCAAAATCTTCTTTAATTTGGTAACGGCATCAGAGAAATCTTTCGCTTTACGGATTCCTGATACTGGACTGAGCTTCTCACCGGTAAGCGGAAATTCATTGCCGTAGCCACCATTTTCTTCAACAAGAATAAATGTCAAATCATCATTGAAGTCGATGTCCGCAATCGCTGCAATCTTCTTGGCACTCTGCGCGACGATATCTCGATTCAGATTGTGATTGGCAGGCGTCTCTGGCCAAATAGTCTTTACAATTTTTTCTTTATCTGGAGAATCCTCCTTGATTAATAAGCCACCAACTTTTTTTACTTCATCAATAAATGCATCATATACGGATTCAATGACGATGATGTTGTTCTCTGTTGAACAGGATGTTGCATGATCAAAAGTCTTCGAACGCATAATCATATCTGCAGCTCTAGGCAAATCAGCGGTCTCATCAACAATGCAGACGACATTGCCAGTTCCAACACCGATCGTCGGGTTGCCAGAAGAATATGCCTGTCTTACCATTGGTGTACCACCCGTTGCAAGGATGAAATCTACCTGTTTCATAAGTTCCCGTGAACTATCCATACTTACATATTCAGGAGCAACTGCCTGTACAAGATCGACAGGTGCATCAAACTTATGAAGTACAGAACGAATTAAATCGACGATATCTTTATTGACATTTTTAGCCTTTGGATGAGGTGCTAGGATAATCGCATTTCGTGTCTTTAAAGCCATGAGTGACTTGACTACTGGAGTCGCTTCGCCATTGGTTACAGGCATAATCGCCCCTACTACGCCCATTGGCTTTGCATAAGTATCAATACCAATCTCTGAATTGGACTCAATTAAGCCTACTGACTTTTTCCCTTTCATCTGCGCCCATGAACCTTTTATCTTGCCATACATCTTCGCCTGTTTGTTAAGTGCAATGCCCATTCCAGATTCCGCCACCAGCGCTTCACTAAATTTAAGTGCAGTTTCTGGCACAGTCAGACAATAAGCTACAGCTTCACATAACTCATCGACTTTTTCTTGTGAAAATCCTTCCGCAATTTCTTGCGCAGCTCTAGCTTTTGTCACTAAAGATGCAATGTACTCTCCATAATTCACGTCCATATTTACCTCCGTCTTGCTTCATTATTAGCAATAGAATATTTTATACCGATATTATCTACCTTATACATCGAAATTACTATAGGAAAATGAAATGTCGGAATTATTAGTTTTTTTCTACAAAATGAATACAACTCAAGACAAGCCCGATATTCCCTATTTATATGAGAACCTCAGAAAATAGGAAACATCGAGCTTGTTAAGTAAGTTATAAAAAATCGATTAATTAAAGAAGCGGAAGACGCCTTTTACTAAGCCAAGAATCTTGACTTCATCTACATAGATTGGATCCATTACTGAATTTTCTGGTTGAAGTCTAAAGCGACCGTCTTCTCTGTAGAATGTCTTTACAGTAGCCTCACTTTCAATGCCCTCAACCATTGCAGCGACAATATCGCCATTTTGAGCAAGATCTTGCTTCTTGATGAGAACATAATCGCCATCGTGGATAACGACCTCTACCATGCTATCGCCTTTGATGATGAGCATGAAACTCTCTCCATTGACATAGCGTGCAGGAACTGGAAAATAATCCTCGGTATGTTCTTCTGCCAAAATCGGTAATCCTGCAGCGATTGTACCAACAACAGGTAAATCAATGACATCTATTCGGTCGACTACTTTACCTGTCGAACTCACCTTTCGAGCTGAAGCCTGCGGACTTGCAACTTGGTCTCCCACGGCTCTGTGTGCCGCTTCTGTAAGCATAAGTGCTCTCGGCTTTGCGGGATTCTTGCGGATAAACCCTTTCGCTTCAAGGCGCTCAAGATCCTTATGAATTGTCGATGTTGACTTGACACCAAGCTCCGCACAAAGCTCTCTTACGGTAGGCGGATAGCCCTTCTGTGTAATTTCCTTCTTCATAAAAACAAGGATTGCTTCTTCTCTTGGTCTAAGTGTCCTATCCATAACGACTCCTTTTTTCTACTCACTCTACTTCTTTGCTACGTCTCTGCTACTTCTTCTCTGTACACGAACAGGAATAAATCTTTTTTAATATAGCTATCATAACACAAACAAATCAAGTTGTAAACACTTGTTCTGAACTTTCGCAAAAAAAACTCGCGTTGTAGCACAAAGCGAGTTTTCCTATTTTCAAACTTATAGTGCAGAAGCTGCTGTTACGATTGCCATCGTGTACACTTCCTGCGTCGTTGTACCTCTGGATAAGTCATTGATTGGCGCATTGAGTCCAAGAAGGATTGGTCCAATTGCTTCAAATCCACCAAATCTTTGAGCCATCTTATAGGAGATATTTCCTGCATTGATATCAGGCATGATGAAGGTATTGGCTTGCCCAGCAACCTTTGATGTTGGCGCTTTGAGCTTACCAACCTCTGGTACAAATGCTGCATCAAACTGAAGCTCGCCATCTACAGGGAAGTCTAAATCCATTCCCTTGAGTGTCTCTGTCGCAGTTCTCATCTTGTCAACACTCTCGCCCTTACCTGAGCCATAGGAGCTATAAGATAGAAGCGCTACCTTCGGATCGATATCGAAGAGTCTAGCAGCCTTTGCCGTCTCTGTCGCTATCTCAACGAGGTCATCTGCGGACGGATCAATATTGATTGCACAATCACCAACTGCATAAGCTTCATCTTTGCCATCAACTTGACGTGCCAATACGAAGAAGCTCGATACGATTTTATTGCCTGGCTTTGTCTTGATAATCTGAAGTGCTGGTCGTACGGTATCAGCTGTAGAATACGTTGCACCGCCGAGCAGTCCTGCAACAACACCTGTCTTTACAAGCATCGTTCCAAAATAATTGCCCTGCTTCAAAGATGCTTCCGCTTGCTCTTTTGTCATCTTGCCTTTTCTAATCGCAACCAATTCGTCCACGAGTTTATCAAAATCAGCATAGGTTGCAGGATCAATCAACTCAATCCCATCGAGTGACAAGCTTAACTCGCTTGCAACTTGATTGATTTTATCTGTATCTCCAAGCAATACAGGAATCAGAAGCTTATCGTCTCTGAGCTTTGCTGCAGCTGTCAAAATTCTTGGGTCTTCGCCTTCTGTAAATACAAGCTTGACATCTTTACCTTTGAGCATTTCCTTCATTTTACCGAACATTTTATTTCTCCTTCTCTGGTTTTGGTACTTCACGTTCATCATCAACTTTAACTTTTTCTATATCCATACCGCTTGAATCTCTAGCAGCATCAGAATCTTTTTGATTGGCATCTATACCGAAACTTGCATCTACAACATAACTCACATTGCAAGTACCCGACAAGATTTCATACCAAAGCCTTCGCCCACGCTTAAAGCTAAGCACAAAATCAATCCCCGTGAACAGCAACAACGCCGCGGCAACAATAATCATAGCAAGCGAATAGATGGCATTGCTACTACTTACATCAAATATTACATAAGATATCATAAGATACAACGCCTGTCTAAGAATATTCCGAAGTACCAAGCACAGCCACGTCGGTATCTTTTGAATCGGAATTTTACTATTTTTGACATCATCCACACGAGCCAATCGAATCTTTACGAGTCGCTTGCCCAGAGTCTTCCCATTAAAAAAGACCTCTTGAAGAATGAAATAAGCAGTCCAAATAATCAGTTCAATATGTGGGGTATCGCCATTGCCTCTGATTAGTGCAACCAAAAACATAACCGCAATTGCAATTGTCTCAGCGATTATTGCATCTACAGTCAATGCCAGAAGCCGCCTTGGATAGCTGACCTTTAAACCTTTCTCATAGCTACGCCTGTCCATACCCTTGCGGCTTGGCAGCATAGGATTGAACTTCAATGCAATCAACGCGCCAACCAATCCACCCAAAGTGTTCAGAAGCAAATCATCCACATCAAAGACGCGATAAGGATGCGCATAATACCCAAAGAGCGCAGATAATTGTGAAAGCTCATAAAAGAGCGACAGCGCAAATGACGCAATTACAGTAAACCGTATACTCTTCTTAAAATAATACGATAGAAAAACACCAAAAGGTACCGTCAAAAATAAGTTAAACACAGGCTCTAACACATAGGACGTCTTCAGCGATTTCAATATCGTAATCGGCTTTGACCAGTCCACAGGAGCCTTGTGTATATAGTCCAGCACAAATTCAAAGGGAACAAGATTCATATACTGAATCAGTGGCTTATGTCCAACAATCTTTGCAGGATCGGGCAATGGCAAAATGACCAAATAATACGCCGTTTGCAGGTAAAACACAAATAAAAATACCATGAATGTTCTAGAAAAAGTTATCGCACCGTAGCGCCTATAACAATAGATCATATATGGTATCGTCAGTATGATTGCAACAATCGGAAACTGGAACAGTGCATATTGAATTGGAAAAAGGTAAATATTGCTGATTTCCCTGTCCTCCTATGTCTTATTATCATCTATGAAGTGAGAATTGCATATACATTAAGTATATACCTTTTGAGATACAAACTAAAGATTATGACGTATATTGACTGAAAATGATTGAATTTGAAAGATGCAAGATAGAACAGACACAGTAGAATAATCTCTACTGCGTCTGGTTTGGTCAAAATGTTTTATTACATTAAGAATATATGCTTGTTAAATATTTGCCTTGATTGCATTGTAGTAAATCTCAAGACCCTTTTCAAACTGCTCATCCGTCACACATAGTGGGCAGAGGAAACGGATTACGTTGCCATAAGTACCTGCGCTCTCCAATAGTAGACCATTTGCGAGGGCTGTTGATACAATCTTACCTACTAGCTCTGGATTTGGTGTCTTCTTGTCGTCTTTTACGAACTCAACACCCATCATAGCGCCTAGGCCACGGACATCGCCGATTTCTGGGATATCCTTCTTCCACTCGTTGAACTGACTGATGTATCTGTCTGAGAGTGCAAGTGCTCTTCCTGGATAATCGTCACGATCCATTACTTCTAGAACTTTGAGCGCAGATGCGCATGCTAGTGCATTACCATTATAGGTACCGCCAATTGTGCCGCCTGGAACCTTATCAAATAAAGCCTTGTCTGCGCCAAGACCAGATAGAGGGATACCACCAGCCACGGATTTCGCAAAGGTGATGATGTCTACAGGATAGCCATTTTCCTTATAATATTCTGAAGCAAAGAGTCTTCCAGATCTAGCAAAACCTGTCTGAACTTCGTCTGCGATGAGCATGATACCCTTCTCATCACAAATCTCGCGTACAGCCTTGACCCATGCAAATGGCGCAGGTACGAAACCGCCTTCACCCTGAACAGGCTCAAATACGATTGCAGCTACATGCTCTGCTGGAGATGCGTTGTCAAAGACTTGTTTTAGTTTCTCGATATAATACTCGACAGCAGCGTCACCTTCAAGATTGCCTGGAGCTCTATAGAGATATGGATATTCAGCTCTGTAGACACCATCAGGGAAAGGTCCCATGCCATGCGAATATGCTTTCTTAGCTGTCATCGTCATTGTCAAGCTCGTTCTACCATGGAATGCACCTGTAAATACGATGATGTTTGGTCTGCCAGTTGCGGCTTTCGCAACTTTGATGGCATTTTCATCTGCCTCTGCACCTGAATTTGCAAGCATAACCTGTGTATGCTCGCCTTTCACTGGAAGTCTTGGTGCAAGCTTTTCAATATAATCGATATAAAGTGGATTTGTTGTGATGTTCATCATTGAGTGGAAATACTTCTCGCTCTGTGCTTGAACGGCTTCTACCAATTCTGGGATAGAATAGCCAATATTCATGACACCAACGCCACCAATCCAGTCGAGGAAACGGTTGCCATCGGCATCTTCAATCATCGCACCCTCGGCACGTTCGATTACAACAGGATATGCGCTCTTAATCGCAGCAGGTAGATACTTTGCACGTCTCTCGAGAACAGTCGCGCCTTTTGGACCAGGAAGTGTGCCATTAACTTTTGGTAGTGAATTTCGTAAGCTCATCATATGCTCCTTTCAATTTAGCAAATGCTGAAATTTTGGCTATCAGAAAACGGATAGCCGTAATTGATGTAATGTTCAAACCAATTGTATATAATTGAGGTAGTAATTTCAACACTTTTGCATTTATATCACAAGTTAATAAAGTAAAGATATAAAAAATGGCAACACTGTAGAAATTACGGCATATCACAATGTAGTGAATTAATACTGTATTCTAAATATTGTTTGTTTTGCAAGCAATCACTGTACTTTTAGATTATATCGTTCAAAAATCTCCTGTGCATGTAGCTTTTGCTCTTTCGTTGTAGCGGGTGTATCGTGCAGTTTATATATTTGATGTAGCTCCGCCCATTTTGGTTCGCCAAGTTTATGAAATGGCAACAATTCAACCAACTCAATATTGTCATAAGCACTTAACTTTTGAGCAAGCGCATCCAGTTTTTCATCGTCAAGGGTATAACCATCGATGAGGACATGCCGAACCCAAGTTGGCTTATGAATCTCTTGAAGATAATCAAGCAATTCCCATGTGCGCAGGCCATCATTGCCCACCAAGTCAAGATATCCTGCCTCATCTGATGCTTTGATATCAAGCAATATCAAATCTGCGGCATCAATTGCAACTTTTGATGTCTCTAAATCAATGCAGCCCGAAGTATCAATCGCACAGTGAATCGAATCATTTGCCTTAAAGGATTTGACTTGCCTATCCAATTCTTTGATGACAGCCGCGATGAAATCAGCCTGCGCAAGTGGTTCACCACCAGAAAATGTCACACCACCTGTCTTGATATAATTCTTATATTTTAGAATCTCCGCGACTGTTTCTGAGACTGTCATCACCTCACCGAGGCCAAATTCCTGTGAGTCTGGATTGTGGCAGTAAAGGCACCTGAGCGGACAGCCTTGCAGGAACAAGACATAACGTATTCCAGGACCATCTACGGCACCGAAACTTTCTCTATGATAGATATATCCTTTTAATTCCGACATTTTTCACCTCATATTTACTGTCGCTTTTACTGTCATATTTACGATTCATCCAGTGTCAACAAAATACAGCGCACAACTATATTATAGCTGCGCGCTGTGACATTTGCCATAGATATGACAATTCTTAGATAAATGTATGGAATGTTCGTCCGATGACATCAAGCTGCTGTTCGCGTGTCAACTTGTTGAAATTGACCGCATAACCGGACACTCTGATTGTCAGCTGTGGATATTTCTCGGGGTGATCCATCGCATCGAGCAAGACTTCACGGTCGATGACGTTGACATTGATATGATGTCCTAAATCGCCAAAATATCCATCCATCAGCGCGACTAGATTCCTGTAACGATCCTCATCGGACTTACCCAAAGCGTTTGGCACGATGGAGAACGTATAGGAAATTCCGTCCTCTGAGAAATCAAATGGAAGCGATGCAACAGACGCCATCGAGGCGATTGGACCATGTGAATCACGACCGCTCATTGGATTTGCACCTGGCGCAAATGGCTCACCTGCCTTACGTCCATCAGGGGTCGCACCCGTCTTCTTACCATATACAACATTGGAAGTGATGGTTAAGATTGACATTGTTGGCTTTGCATTTCTGTATGGTTTCTGTCTTCTGAGACGTGTCATAAACTTTCTGACGACGTCCTGTGCAATCTCATCCGCACGAGCGTCATTGTTGCCAAATTTAGGATATTCTCCCTCTATTTCAAAGTCAACTGCAATACCGCGCTCGTCTCTGATTGCCTTTACTTTGGCATATTTGATCGCACTCAAGCTGTCCGTTACAACGGACAATCCTGCAATACCACCAGCCATCGTCCGGAGGATATCTTCATCATGAAGTGCCATCTCAAGCTTCTCATAGCAATATTTGTCATGCATATAATGGATCGTATTGAGCGCATTGGTGTAAAGATTGGCTAACCATTCACAGATGTGCGCATACTGCTCTCTGACCTCATCATAGTCAAGATATTCAGAAGTAATTGGGGCAAATGACGGCGCAATCTGCTTGCCAGATTTCTCATCTTTACCACCATTAATCGCGTAAAGCAATGCCTTTGCAAGGTTGGCTCTTGCACCAAAGAACTGCATCTGCTTACCGATACGCATTGGTGATACGCAGCAAGCGATACCGTAGTCGTCACCGAATTTCTCGCTCATGATGTCGTCATTTTCATATTGGATTGCAGACGTGATACAGCTCATCTTCGCGCAATAACGTTTGAATGTCTCAGGAAGTCTTGTACTCCAAAGAACCGTCATATTTGGCTCTGGCGCAGGTCCAAGATTCGTCAAAGAATGAAGGAATCTGTATGAAGACTTTGTCACCATATGGCGTCCATCCGAAGCCATACCACCGATGGACTCCGTTGTCCAAGTCGGATCTCCCGAGAAAAGTTCATCATAGGCAGGCGTACGTAAAAATCTTACTAATCGCAAATGCATGATGAATTGGTCGAAGAATTCTTGAACCTCTGCTTCCGTATACTTGCCACTTGCGAGGTCATTTTCCGCGTAAATGTCAAGGAAAGTTGAGATACGACCGAGTGACATCGCAGCGCCGTTTTGATCCTTAATCGCCGCGAGATATCCAAAATACAGCCACTGAATTGCCTCTTTGATATCGGTTGCAGGACCAGAGATATCATACCCATAACGAGCAGCCATCTTCTTCAGTTCATCCAAGGTGCGAATCTGCTCCGCAAGCTCTTCTCTGTGACGTATTACAGACTCGTCCATCGTTGCAAAGTGATATTCCTGCTTTGCATCCTTCTTCTGTTCAATCAGATAATCTACGCCATATAGCGCAATACGTCTGTAGTCACCAATGATACGACCTCTGCCATAAGCATCTGGGAGACCTGTGATGATTCCGCTTGAACGCGCACCCTTGATGTCATCCGTATAGACATCAAACACGCCATCATTATGTGTCTTTCTGTGCTTGAAAATCTCGTCGACTTCAGGTGGAAGTTCCTTCCCATATGCCGCAAGTGAATTCTTCACCGTTCGAATTCCACCATATGGAAAAATCGCTCTTCTCAGTGGTGCGTCTGTCTGAAGTCCAACAATAACTTCAAGATCTT
>JAISJM010000176.1 GCA_031261525.1 Eubacteriales Family XIII. Incertae Sedis bacterium | reverse complement strand
GTTTCCCTCTCTTTTTTATTATTATCTTTGATTACTTTATTCTTCTTATTACTCGATGACAACACCATCGTCATCAATATCAAGATCCATTAATCCTGTCTTACTTGCAGATGATTTCGTTTCAGTCTTCGCTTTCGGTTCTTTTGCTTTTTTATCTACATCGACATCAGGTGTAATGGAATCCATAACGAGCGTCTCTACACGATCTGCAATCTCAGGATTCTCAACCAAATAGGCGCGAACATTTTCACGGCCTTGTCCAATACGATTGCCTTCGAAGCTATACCATGAACCAGCTTTATTGATGATATTTGCCTCGGCAGCGCAATCAATCAAATCACCAAGTTTTGAGATTCCCTCGCCATACATGATATCAAATTCAGCCTGTTTAAACGGAGGTGCCATCTTATTCTTAACAATCTTGACACGCGTTCGATTACCAATCATCTTATCGCCTTGTTTGATGCTATCAATACGCCTGATATCAATACGCATTGTTGCATAAAACTTAAGCGCCCTGCCACCTGTTGTTACTTCTGGATTGCCATAAATTACGCCAACTTTTTCTCGAAGTTGGTTGATAAATACCGCGCATGTATTGGATTTATTGATTGAACCTGCAAGTTTTCGTAATGCTTGACTCATCAATCTTGCATGTAGACCTACATGGGAATCACCCATATCGCCAATAATCTCAGCCTTTGGCACAAGCGCTGCAACGGAATCAATGACAACTAAATCAATAGCTCCCGATCTGACAAGAAGCTCACAAATTTCCAGTGCTTGCTCGCCAGTATCTGGTTGAGATACCAACAGTTCATCCACATCTACTCCAAGTGCTTTGGCATAAATCGGATCAAGCGCATGCTCTGCATCAATAAATGCAGCTTTTCCACCTTTTTTCTGGCACTCTGCAATGACATGCAATGTCAGTGTTGTCTTACCAGAAGATTCCGGTCCGTAGATTTCAATGATACGACCTTTTGGAAGCCCGCCAATTCCTGTTGCCATATCGATTCCAACGGATCCCGTCGATATGACGTCAACACCTGTTCTTGGGGTTGAATCCCCAAGCTTCATAATAGAACCTTTACCAAACTGCTTTTCGATATGCGCGAGTGCCGCATCCAAAGCTTTGGTTTTGTCATCATTATTTTTAATATCTTTCACTTCTGCGGGCAGTGATTTCTTGTCAGCCATCTAAATCTCCTCCTGATTACAAACATTCGTTTTCTCTATTTAATTGTACATGAAACTGTATATAAAGTCAAATGTACGTTCGATTTTTTCAAGTGCTCTTTATCTGATTTACATATCATAACACAGCTTACAATATTTGTAAATAGGAGATTGCTAATATTTTACAATATTTTTAAAGTGACTTTATTTGTGCAAGCAACTTACCACACATGTAAATCATCGTATTATAACGGTTCCATTCACGACCTTTATTGTTGCTGAAATATTTATAAGTATGAACACCATCTTTTGTTGCGATACCAATATATGCGAGTCCGACAGGCTTTTCTTCACTGCCACCATCAGGACCTGCAATTCCAGTTACAGAAATGGAGATATCGGCATTGCTCTTCGATAGCGCGCCTGTAGCCATTTGCGCGGCGACCTCAGGGCTTACAGCACCTTTTGTAGCGATGATATCCGCATCGACACCGAGCATATCCGTCTTTGCTTCATTTGAGTAGGTAACCCAGCCACGATCTAACACCGCAGAACTACCAGCGAAGTCTGTCATTGTCTTGGCAAACAAGCCACCTGTACAGGATTCAGCCGTTGCTAGTTTTAATCCTTCGGTTTTAAGGGCGTTGAGCGTGACTGACTGCAGGTCTTCGTCGTTGTCACTGTAGACAAATTCCCCAACAATATTCATGACATTTGCTTCCATCTCTGCAACTGCTTGTTTTGCTTCCTCTAAGGTCGCACGCTTTGAGGCAATACGCACGGAACATTCGCCCTCTTTCGCATAAGTTGCGAGCGTTGGATCTGTCTGCACGTCGATGAGTGGCAATAAATCTGTCTCGAGCTGCGATTCACCAATACCCCACATACGAAGAATTTTATAGAAAATGACAGAATTTGTCTTGGATTCCAGATAAGGCAATCCAGATTTCTGAAACATATAGGTCATCTCGCGTGGCGGTCCAGGCAAGGCAATGACAATTTTACCATCATTTTCAAGGGCAAATCCAGGAGCTGTTCCGACATCATTATAAAATGGTTCGCATCTGCTCGGCAGGTAAGCTTGCTTTTTATTATTTTCCGTCATCTCACGACCAATACGGTCGAAGAAAGACTGTATGCCGTCTAGGACGCTCTGATCGAGCTCTAACTTGTCATTCATCACCTCGGCAATGATTTCTTTTGTTGCGTCATCCTGCGTAGGTCCAAGCCCGCCAGTCGTGATAATTAAATCCGTTTCTTCAAACGAACGCAGAATCGCGTTTCGCATGCGATCTTCATTGTCACCAACTGTAAAATGATAAAGCACATCTATGCCAAGCAATTGTAATTGCTTCGAAAGATAGGTCGTATTTGTATTGACAATCTGTCCGAAGAGCAACTCCGTGCCAATTGAGAGTATCGTTGCTTTCAATTTCGTAACCTCCTAAACTCATAAAAAACTATGAAGTGCTAGTTTATATCCTTTTGTTCCAAATCCAATTATCGTTCCACTGCATACGGGCGCGATTACAGAGGTATGGCGAAATTCCTCACGAGCATGTACATTGCTGATGTGCACTTCAATGACAGGAATCTTGATTGCGGAAATGGCGTCGCGTAACGCAATCGAATAATGCGTATAGGCGCCAGCATTCAAGATAATACCGTCATAAGTATCATCGGAATAAAAAGCATCTTGAACCGCTGTGACGAGCGCACCCTCGCTATTAGACTGAAAAAAACCAACCTCTAATTCAAGTTTTGCAGCTTCTGCAGCAATATCATCATTGACAGATTCAAGTGTCTGCAAACCATATTTATCAGGTTCCCTCAATCCCAAAAGATTGAGATTGGGTCCATTTATAATCAATATTCTCTTCGGCATACCCATTTATCCTTTCCAGTTATACCAGTTATACCAGTTATAATCGAAAGAGAGAGTACAAGCGTGTGTACTCTCTCTTCTACCTATTTATACCTGACTGTAGCATCCAAGTACTTCAAAATACTGGCAAGTTGCAGCAGCATGTCGCAAGGTGTCAATAACCTTTTCATCGAGGATATTGCCTTGAACCTCTGTGAAGAATCTGTATTCCCCAGGCGTATTTGCTGGACGAGACTCGATTTTAGAGAGGTTGATATCTCCTGCCATAAATGGCAATAATGTCTCACATAAAGCACCAGATCTATGTGCAAGGCTAAAGGTGACTGACGTCAGATTATCTTCAGTCGTGTACTCAGGTTTCTTTGCGATGACAACAAAAGATGTCTTGTTTTTATCAGAGTCCATGATGTCTTCTACTAATACATTCAGACCATTGTACTCTGCAGCTAGTCTGGAACCGATTGCAGCTTTGTGAATATCTTTATCCTTTGCAACGGTCTCCGCAGCAACAGCTGTATTTGTCGTTGTCATCTGATCCCAATTGTGCTTCATCAAGAAATTGTGGCTTTGTTTGAAACCTTCAGGATGAGAGTAGACTTCCTTTATATCACCGATTGATGCAGCCGGATTTGCGAGCAAGCAGTGGCGAATGTCAATCCAAGTCTTCTTCACGATGAAACAACCGTATTTCTTCAGCAAATCATAATTTTCACCGATTGCGCCTGTCTGTGAATTTTCAAGCGGAATGATTCCATAATCTGCTTTTCCTTCTTTGACAGCAATGAATACATCTTCAAAGAAATCCACCGCGAAACGTTCTGCTTCGGGGAATAGCGATACTGTCGCCTGCTCGCTCCAAGCGCCTCTTGCGCCTTGGAATGCACATTTTACCTCCGAAGTCTTTGGTGCTGCCGCATCTGGCAACATTTGCACGTCGTTTGTAAACATCAACGTGCGCTGGTACTCTCTCGAAAGCGCCATGACGGAACGCATGAGTAAGGCGACTTCACCTTTGAGTTCACTATCGACGGACTCACACGCGGCATCGACGACTTCTTGCTCCCTCGTCTCATCGAGAATTGCGATGTTGTTCGTTCGTTTCACATTTGCAACGGCCTCAGCCGCTTCCATGCGGTCTACAAATTGCACGATAATATTCTTATCAATTGCATCAATTTTGCCGCGGAGTATGTTCAGTTCTTCTTTTGCTTTATCATTCATTTTCACACCTCATAAATCACTATTATCGACAATTCCCGCCAATGCGAGAATGCCCGTTTTAAATTATAAAATTGCTTCTCTAACTTTTTTGACCTTGCCCATAAGCTGGTCAAATAGAATCGGTGTGATCGATTGTTGTCCATCGCAAAGCGCACATTGTGGCTGATTGTGAACTTCAATGATGAGTCCGTCCGCGCCTGCAGCAACAGCAGCCAGCGACATTGGAAATACCATATCCCAGTATCCTGTGCCGTGAGAAGGATCTACGACAACGGGCAAATGTGATTTCTTCTTGAGGACAGGCACGGCACTCAGGTCGAGTGTATTCCTTGTAGCCGTCTCAAAGGTACGAATTCCACGCTCGCAGAGAATGACATCTGGCGTGCCGCCAACCATGAGGTAGTCCGCAGCCATGAGCATCTCCTCAATTGTGGACGCGTTGCCTCTCTTTAGGAGAACGGGTTTGCCAAGTGAACCAACATCTTTCAGAAGTGAGAAATTCTGCATGTTTCTAGCACCAATCTGAATGACATCAACATCTTTCTCGAAAATGTCAAGATGCTCTGGTCCCATCAATTCTGTGACGATTGGAAGACCCGTCTTCTCTCTTGCAAGTTTCAACAATTCAAGCCCTTCAAGCCCCATACCCTGGAAAGAATAAGGTGAAGATCTAGGCTTAAATGCACCACCTCTAAGCATACCAGCGCCGGAGCGTTTTACGTCACGTGCAATCTCAAGAATCTGCTCTTCACTTTCAACGGAGCAAGGTCCTGCAACGACTTGAAAATGTCCGCCGCCGATTTTAATATCCGTACCAGGAATTGTAATAACGGTATCTTCTGGGTGAAAATTTCGACCAGATAATTTGTATGGTTCAGAAACTTTCATTGCTCTTTCAACGAAATCATAGCGCATGATGAGTTCGTCGACCACCTGTGTCGTGTCTCCAGCGAGACCAATCATGTGTGTACTTTCGCCGACGATATCCTGAACATGGAGACCTCTTTTCTCCATATCGCTGCTGATTAGATTAATTTGTTCCTGTGTAGCATCCTGTTTTAGTATAATAATCATGTTGTTATGTATGTCCCTTCTTATTTGTTCTTTGTTTTGTTTTGTGCTTCATATATGCTAAAGTTTTCGAAGTTTTCGCATATTGTCTTAGCTGATTGCCTCATATACTACATTATATAACTCGTCCAATGGCAACTCTTGATCAAGCCAATACGCATCTGCGAGTAAGCCTTGATAGATTAACATGGATAAACCATTTTCCGTAGTAAGTCCACGTTTTTTCGCTTCTGCTAGTAATTTTGTCTCACTCGGCGTATAGACGAGGTCGTAAACGAGTGCAGATTTTGGTATATCATCAAGAAATTCAAATGATTTGAAATCGGAATGAATCCCATGCATTCCGAGTGGCGTCGCATTAAATACGAGATCCGCTTCACCAAAAGCGGGGTGTGATCCAAGAAAATCCCACTTTGTTGTATCTTCCTGCTTTGGATTTCGTGCCAATACTGTAATACTTTTTGCTTGTTCCATTTGCGCCTTGGCAATGATAGAATAAGCAGCACCGCCCTCTCCAATGATGACAATATTGTTATCTTTATATGCATAACCCTTGCGATCAACAGCCATGAGTAATCCACCCATGTCGGTATTGTGACCATAGAGCTTGCCGTCCGATATCTTGATTGTATTGACTGCACCGCAAGCAGCTCCGTCAGCAGAAATCTCATCAAGATAAGGGAGGATGTCTATTTTATGCGGAATAGTTGCATTGAATCCCTTCATGCCACTATCTATTGCCCGCTTGATAAAGCTTGCAATTCCGCCACGCGACACATAAATCGCCGCATAATCATTGTTGATTCGCAGATATCTGTAGACGATATCATGCAGTTTCGGTGAGATACTATGCGCAATCGGATCTCCGATGACACCATATGTCGTATCGGGAAATTGCCCTCTGATAACCGTCTTTAATAATGTCACGGACGCTTCCAGATTCGTATCAAGATCTATCTTATAATCGCATGCAGCTTCATATATCGGATATCTTTCCTTATAAAGCTCATATAATTTCTCTTGATTATTTAGTAATGGCCTGTTGCCATTGTAATTCATGTATTTTGCGATTGCATCAATATTGCGATTAATAAAGATGATGTAACCAATTTTGTGTAGCAATTGGACGTTGACTTCTCGCATTGGCGTACCACCACCAACAGCCAATATGGTACGATGTCCAAAGTTGTTGAAATCTTCTAACGTTTTCGTTTCAAGCGCGCGAAAATATTCTTCACCATGTGTGGCGAAGATTTCAGGTATGCTCATGCCCTCAAGTTTCTCAATACGTGCGTCGAGGTCCATGAATCTTATATTCAATTCTTTTGCAGCATGCCTTCCCAAAGCGGATTTGCCAGAGCCAGGCATGCCAATCAATACAATGTTGTTTTCCATATACCAAAATGTTAAATAATACGATTAGCTATTGCGAACACGTACTTAAAATTATCTCACATTTCGGATAATAATTCAAGTTAGCTACTGCTATCTAGCTGCGTGCTCGTTAGATAAGTTGGTCGAGTAATACAATTGCCATGCAAGATTCAACGATTGGCACGGCGCGTGGCACAATACAGGGGTCATGGCGACCGTGAATCTGTGTATCGACTGATTTGAGTTCAGGCGCATCTTTTGCATCAACCATATGCTGCTTCTTTCCAATCGATGCAGTTGGTTTCAGCGCAACCCTTGCAACAATTGGCATGCCCGTTGTGATACCTCCTTGAATCCCGCCGCTATTGTTGGACAACGCTTTCACTTTATCATCCACAATTTCGAGTTGATCATTGGCGACGCTTCCTCTTAGCTTTGTAATATCGAACCCAGCTCCAAATTCGACACCCTTGACACCTGGCACAGAAAAGAGCAGATGTGCAAGCGTGCTTTCAAATGAATCAAAAAATGGAGAACCAAGTCCTGCTGGCACATCCAGCGCAACAATTTCAATTGTGCCACCAACACTATCTAGATCCATTCTCGCTGCAGTAATCGCCTCTTTAAATGCATTTGCAGCAGGCTCTAGCGCAGGAAAAGGCACATCAATCAACTGTTGATACAGTCCAGCATTGTTTCTTGCATCCTTGATAATATCATCCGTATCAACCATATCGGTGACATTTGCAATGGATTGAATACGACCATAAATCTTCATATCGTAAGTTTCTTTTAATACTTGCTTGCAGATTGCACCAGCCCACATAAGCGGGGCGGTAATTCTTGCCGAAAAATGTCCACCGCCTCTGTAATCCTCAAAACCCATATATTTAACATAGGCTGGCCAGTCTGCGTGTGATGGTCTGAACACACGGTCGTAATCTTGTGACCGCGTATTGGTATTCCGTATGAGGCCAGTCAGCGGCGCTCCCGTTGTAAAACCATTGAAAAGTCCTGATAGAATTTCAACACCATCCAGTTCTTTGCGAGGTGTTGAAAATTCATCGCGTCCAGGTGCTCGTCGCGCCATTTGTGTTGCAATATAATCGCGATCAATTTTAATCCCAGGTGGCAGTCCATCGATCACGATGCCGATGCCGTTACCATGTGATTCTCCGAAGATGGAGAGTTTAATCTTTGTTCCAAATGTATTCATGATGCGGTTTCCTTTTACTAACGAATGTTCAACTTGCTATCGAATGATTCATTATTTGTTCATCTAAGCTAAAACAGCTGTATTTAGCGATTTGTTACACACACAAATCCCGATTTATCGATTCAATACCAATACAAAAACTACCTGCGCACCTTTGAAAAATCCTCATAAAAGGTAGGATACGACTTGCTGATGCTCTGCCAGCCACGAATGGATATCGGTGCATCACATCGATAGGCTGCCACACTCATCGCCATTGCAATTCGGTGATCGCCATGCGCATCCACGGTCACACCGCCGGGTGCAGATTTCTGACCACGGATAATCATGTAATCATCGCCCTCTTCAATATCAATACCAATCTTCGACAGCTCGCTCACCATCGCAGATAAGCGGTCACATTCTTTGATGCGAAGTCTTGAAGCATTGATAATACGGCTTTCACCATCAACAAATGAGCACAATACACTGAGCGGTGGTATGATATCGGGAATCTCCCGCGCATCGATTGTCACACCGTGCATATGTTCGCCACCCTGTACAGACAATAGACCTCCGCAATCCTGTTCGATCGTCCCGCCCATCTCGCGTATGATATCAATTGCTGCCTTATCGCCCTGTTTGCTATCGAGATTCAGCCCTTTGAGTTCGATATCACAGCCGAGTGCAGCCGCGACCAAGAAAAATGCTGTCTGTGAAAAATCTGCTTCTACTGAATAGTCCGTTGGTCTATATGTCTGATAGCCAGGAACCGAGTATCCGATGACATTTGCCGCATTTGAATCCCCATCGTAATTGACCTGCACCTCAATGCCGAAAGCTTTCAGCACATCCAATGTCAAGTCGACATATGCTGCCGATTCCAGTGGCGTCGTGATGACAATCTCGCTGTCGCCGTCGAGCAATGGCAATGCAAATAGCAAGCCTGTGATAAACTGCGAGCTTACATCTCCTTCGAGCGCAAATGTCCCAGCCTGCAGTCGTCCGTCAATTTTGATTCTTTCTTCCGTATGGTCAAAGGTCAATCCTTGTTGTTCAAAAATGCGTCTATATGCATCTTGAGGTCTATATAATAATCGTCCGCGTCCAATAAATTCATAACTGCCGCCAAGTGCTGCAGCGATTGGAAGCAGGAAGCGAATGGTTGAGCCTGACTCATTGCAGTCGATAATCTTATGATCTGGAATTTTAAAATTGCCTTCATCATCAACTTCGATTCGTAGAATCTCTGCAATTGCGGCATTTGTAGCAATGATGTCATCGCTGTCTCCAAGATTATCAATCCGTCCGCCACCTGCAAGCCTTGAGCAGATAACAGCACGATGTGAGATGCTTTTCGATGGCGGCGGGGTGATGACTCCGTGCGGAAATTCATCGATTATTTTCGGAATCATTGTTGCTATATCCGTGCTCGATTTTACATTTGAATCAATCGTTTTCGCTAAATCAGTAGCATGTTGGAAATCAAGCGTTTTGTCTAAATCAGTAGCATTTTTTCCGTTGTCGTTCAACTCCAACGCAATCAACACATCGTTGATTTCTGCAAAACTCATATGTCTGACAAATACATCTCCGATTTCGCGAATCAATACAAGACTGACGCCATCTCCCGAACTCTTCTTGTCACGTCCCATCGCATCTACGAGCCCAGAATATTCTTCGATAAAATCAATCTCGTATTCATGCAGTAATGTGCGCAAATGCTCATAGGTTCCAGCTTTCGTAAGACCTATTTTCTCGCCAAATTTCGCGCAGATCATCATACCTGCCGCGACAGCTTCGCCATGATTGTATTTCTTGAATCCATATTTTGCTTCGATTGCGTGCCCAAAGGTATGTCCAAGATTGAGCTTGATGCGCTCACCATTGTCTAGCTCATCATTCTTTACAATCTCCGCTTTCATACGGCAACATTCGTAGATAACCTCGCCCATATCCTCTGGGGGAAGCTTTTCAAACAATTGTTCGAAGAGGTTTCTGTCATATAATACGCCATATTTGATGACTTCCGCCATGCCCGATCCGTATTCACGCGTTGGAAGTGTCTTCAAAAGCGCTGTATCTATCAATACCGCGCGAGGCTGATAAAAACTGCCGACCAAATTCTTGCCTGATTCAATGTCAATGGCAGTCTTTCCACCAACGGAGGAATCGACTGTAGAAAGCAGTGTTGTTGGTATTTGCACATAATCAACACCACGCATCCATATAGACGAGGCGAATCCTGTAAGATCGCCGATGACGCCACCGCCAAATGCGACAACAAGTCCCTTTCGTGACAATCCCATCTCCGCAAATGAATCCATAATATGCTCAAGATAGGAAAAACTCTTCGTCGTCTCGCCAGCAGGAAGTACGATTAATTCAAAGTCTCCGAGTCCTGCATTTTGAAAACTCTCAAGCAATGCTGATCCATGCAATTCGTAGACATTTTCATCTGTAATGACTGCAAGAACTTCGCCAGCCTTATAAAAAGGCTTGATAAATTCTCCAAATCTGGAAACCAACCCTTTTTCAATCGTTATATCGTAGGATCTATCACCTAAATCCACATTTAGCACGCGTCTATCGCTCACTGAATATCCTCCTAAACTGAAATTTATTATAATCTGTCTTTAGACAACCTCCAACATTCTCAGCACATATGACACATGATTCATAGACGCACTGAGGGGGTTCAGAGGTTACCTTTTCTTACCTACTAAGCCGTTGTACTCATTTTCCCATCAGTAATTTCGGTTTTATCCTATTTGTAAAAAATGTTATAAAGTCCTTACCACATATCTCCACATATCTCCTGCTACAAATCCAAGTTGCATCAATTTCCATGTGCCAACTTTGTCTTCAGCAGATAGCGTTTATTGTCGCCAGCAATCTGCAAAATTTCATTCAATCGCTCTTT
>JAISJM010000157.1 GCA_031261525.1 Eubacteriales Family XIII. Incertae Sedis bacterium | reverse complement strand
ATAAGTATTCGTATGGATGCATTAAAATCCTTGCCTTGAAAATTGTGTTCTTTAATCATAAAAAGCATTTCTTCAACGGCGTGTGTGATTGCATTTGTAATTTTCTTATTTGGAAAATCCATAAAGTGCTCCGCAATCAAATCGACCACCTTCATAATTTCTGAATCACAGTTTTCGGAATCGGAAGACTTCTCCTCTACAGAAAAAGCCAGACTCACACCATTTTTCTCAGCAGAAATATCTAATAAATAAACGGGCGCAATATCCTTATGATTTCTACGTATAAAGATTCCGAGAATCAAAGCAAGAAATACCGTGAGGACTTCACCAATCCAAAACGAATTCCAAATCACATTGATTCCAAACCGATTCACAAATAATACGGAAATCATTACAATGAATAACAGTCCATGCGTTAAATTTAGTATATTTGCCAATACGGTTCTACCAGTACTTTGATAGAGGCAAATAAGAACATTATTTATGAATGCTGGAATAAAGCTAATGGCGTAATATTTTACTGCCATTACACAGATTGCCATTGCCTCAGACGAATTCGAGATGCCAAAAGCATGCGCGATTGGAGCTGGAAATAGCATACAAATCATGGTAAGTACAAAGACGGAAATACATCCGAGGAGAAACGCTCGATTGATAATCTGCTTGATACTTCTTGTGTCACGTTCTGCAAAGAACACGCCATTAAATGCCATCGTTGTTCCAGATACGCCAGCAATAAAGACAAGCGCCACTCCATTGATTGAATTAATAATAGAAAATGCAGATACTGATAAGACACCAAAATACTTTAGCAATATCGTATTTAAGAAAAATGTCTTTAATAAGATACATATATTTTCCATTGCACTGGGTAATCCAATATGAAAAATATTCTTTATGATATCTATTTCATTTTGTATCTTCTCAATACGTACAAATTTCAGATTCCCCGAAAAATAAAAGCTACATAATCCAAAAATAACGGACACGGCAGTCCCACCATAAACGGCGAGTGCAGCGCCTAAAATACCCATTTTCAAGACATAAATAAATAAGATATCGAAAAAAATTGTAAAAATTGCCATAATCGCAAAAACGAGTACGGACATCACCGTTCGTCCATCAAGCCGAAGAAGATTAAAAACAGGATAGACACCCATAATGAAAAAGCCACTGACTACTTGGATTATTGCATAGGTCTTCGTATCGACATAACTTTCAGGCGGAACTCCAATCAAATGCAGAATGGAATCTAAGCAAATCAATACCACAATAATCAAAACGATTGAAACAATAATGGTGACAATCCATGTTATCGTAAAGGCTCGATTGCATTTGTCCAAATTATGTTCGCCGATATGAGATGCGCAGACAGTCATTCCACCGACGCCAAGCAATGCTCCAGCGACGGCAAATATATAATGAATTGGCATCGTTAAACTAGGTACAGACAATAACTCTGAACCTAATAGCCTTCCGATAATCACACTGTTTGCAAAGGTACCAATCGTACTCCCGATCAGCGCCAACAATGTTGAGAGAAGGATCTTGTCATAAATTTTCTTTGTAAAGGTATCATTCATATAAACACTTATTCATCTACGTGTTTATTCAATGGTAAGGATATCGGAGAATCCCGTCATGTCAAACACTTCAATAATACCGTCACTTGCATTTTTAATAATAAGTTCGCCACCTATCGCATTCATCTTCTTTTGTGCTTGCAAAACGACTCGCAAACCTGCGGAAGAAATATAATCTAATTTGTCAAAATCAAAGACAACATTGTCCTTATCATCAAGCGCAGGAAGTTGTTTTTCCAAATCTTTTGAGGTAATTGTATCAAGCCTTCCCTCAAGCTCCAGAAGAAGTTTATTACCATTTTCTACTGTATTAATTGTCATCATTCTCTCCTATACTAATTCAACGTTATGAATTCAACTTAAGCCATTTGCCTGCTTGCGAGTTCATAGAATTGCCCTTTTTGAGCCATGAGCGTTGTATAATTCCCTTCTTCAATAATATGACCTTTATCCATTACTAAAATCCGATCACAATTCATTACGGTCGAAAGGCGATGTGCAATCACAACTTTTGTTGCATGAAGTTGTTCAAGACTTTCCGTAACCATCGCTTGCGTCACATTATCGAGCGCGCTTGTTGCTTCATCAAAGTACAATATCTTTGGTTTGCCAACGATTGCACGTGCGATAAGGATGCGTTGCTGTTGCCCACCAGAAATCGTCCCACTGTCTTCACTTAATACCGTATGCAATCCCATTGGCATTTGGTCGATATCTTCTTTGATGCCAACTTCTTCAATCACTTCATTTACGCGCTTACCCGTAACCCCAGGAGAAGTAATTGTAATATTTTCATAAATACTTCCTGAAATTAATTTGCCATCTTGTAACACAACGCCAAATTTCTTTCGGAGTTCACGCTTGTCGATTCCGTCGACATCCATACCATCATAGAAAATTTTGCCAGCACTAGGTTTTTCAAATCCCAACAAAAGCTTGAGCAATGTCGATTTCCCGCAACCCGAGGAGCCAACAATACCAATATATTCTCCCGACTTGATATGACAGTTTAAATCATGAAGTACGATGCCACTTTGCTCGTCATACCCAAATGAGACATTGCTCACTTCGATATCCCCCGTCAAATCACCAGGAAGCTGTGTATCATCGTCATATTCAGGAAGCTCTTCCAATATTGGCTTCGCCCTCTTATAGGTCGGAAATGCTTCATTAACGGTAAGTAAATTAGAAATAATCTCAAGCATCGCAGCAGAAAAGGAGCCAAATGCTGTTGAAAATCCCATAAATGCACCCATCGATAAATCCATTTTATTTTTAATCATCATGTAAAACAGTACGAGATTAAACAAGGTATTCATCGAAATGTGAATCGTATTTACCACGACAGACATGCGCTCTTTTTTAATATTGATGCTTTTAGATTCGCTGTATGGCTTTAAATATTCATAAAGGGCACGATTTTCAACGCCAGCAATCCGAATCTTCGAAATCCCTGAAAGTAGCTGATACATAACCGATCCAACTTTGCTATCAACTTCTATCTTACTGTTTTCAAGCCGCGTCTGTCTCCAACCAATCAAACCGATAATGAGCATTGACACCACAAGCATGATGGATGAAACGGCGGCGAGTTTCCCAGAGTAAGCAATCATCCGCCATAGATATAACAACGAGAAAAAGGCTGCTAATACAGATTTTACAATGACATCTGCCATGAGGTTATAAATAGAACTCAATCCCATTGCACGCATCGCAAGATCTGCACTGTCATAACGCCGAAAGAAACTTTCTGGTAAATTAAATAATCGATCATACATCGCGCTTTGTACGGTGTATTCCATGCTATTCATACTTCGGAATGTTGCAAGATTTTTAACAACCGTAAACGTCATATTGCCAATCACACAAGCCAGCACGACAGCACAGATTGAAGTCAAGCCTGAAGTATTACCCATTGGAATAAAATTATCGTACAATTGCTCATTCATCATTGGCAGGAGCAATCCAATCAAAGTTCCCAATAATGCCAATGCAATAAAGGTAACAAAATCACGCTTATATACGCTTTGAATCCCAAATCGAACCAACTCTTTCAGCTTAATAATTTTTGCTGGAAATGGACGATAGAGCATAATCCCTGTCATATTCAGCGTCTGCGCATAAGCTCGTGTCACAGGAATGGACGCACCCGTCTTTGGATCTATCGCATCATATCGATTGGGTCCTTTCGGAATACATGCAACCGGAATTTTACCCTCACGCGTATAAGCGATCACAGGTCCGGTATCCATTTTATACCAGTTTTCATCAAAGACCACATCTCTACATATAAAATGAGAGACGCGCGCGATATCATTTACAGTAAACCGCCGCCCACTACTTTCACGTATACTGTCAAATGTCGCAATTGGTATATTCATATAGTCGCAAATGGTAGCAACCGTATCATATATTTTATTGCCACTTTCAGGCGTCTTTCGTTTCCGTTTTCTCGCAAACAAATCAAATATAGAGTGCAATCCTCGTTCATATACTGCTTTCTGCTCTTGCCCCGTTGCATAAATATTGCCTTCTTCTTTGATGATATTAATCTCATATTGCTCTATCATCTGCTCTTCAAAATCTAAAATATCAAATAAATGAATATTCGCTCTTTGTGCAAAATCAGATTTCAATTCGCTTGTACTACTATTTTGTATTGTCATTGTTGCTTGATCAAGCGCTACGAAACCAAAGCGCCATATGCCAAGCGTAGAATCATTGACGCAAAGAGATGGTATGGCTTCCCCTTTCATTGCTTCATGCAATAAAAAGCGTCGACCAATTTTTTCATCGCGATAGGGCAAGATATATACCAAGACAGACCCATCTTCCACTACAAAAGATTGATTGCTATCATCAGTGATATGCATTTCGCCACCGCGAAGATTCAGCTTATCAACATCGTTTTTTTTCATAAATTCACCCCGAGTGCCTATATGTTTTGTAACAATCTTTGGTAATGACCTTCTACTTTAACCAATGTATCATGTGTGCCGCGTTGTACAATTTTCCCGTGCTCCATGACAATAATCTCATCACAATCCCTGATTGCAGATAGTCGATGCGCAACAATCACACAGCTACATCCGCGACGTTTGATGTTGTCAAGAATCTGTTTTTCAACGATTGGATCCAGTGCGCTTGTCGCCTCATCCATAATCAAGATGGTTGGATTTGTAACCAACGCACGTGCAATCTCAAGACGTTGCCGTTGTCCACCAGAAAGGTTCGAGCCGCCTTCACTCAAATTATAGTCATATGCACCTGGTTTCTGCGTAATCACATCATGAATACATGCATCTTTCGCCGCTTGAACGATATCCCGTTCAAGCAATGTATTGTTCCACATCGTTAAGTTGTCTCGCACTGTTCCAGAAAATATTGTTATATTTTGGCTTACGGTGGAGACGCTCGAAGAAATAATCTCCGGCGGAATCTCATTGATGGGTATTCTATCAAACTCAATGGAACCGCCCCATGGCGTATAAAGTCCACTGACAATCTTAGATACCGTTGATTTACCGCTACCAGAGGCGCCAACAAATGCAACAGAACTACCACAATCCAGATTAAAACTAAATCCATTCACAAGTGGTGGTTCAAGGATACTATAGCCAAATGAGATGTTCTCAAGTTCAACTTCACCCGTAAGCTTCGTTGTCATCGGAACCATTTCTGCTGAATTTGCATACTTTGAATCGACCTTGTACTTCAAGATATCATCAACCCTTGCAAGATCCGCTTTGAGTGTCTGAACCTTTTGTACCATACCGACCAGTGCATTTACTGGCTGCGTAAAGGAGTCCAAAAGTGCTGTAAATGCGATAAGCATACCAGCTGTCATATTACCTTTGATGACAAGCATACCACCGACTAAAAGAACGAGTACATTGGCAATCTCACCCGCGATTTCTGGAATCGCATTGAGTATTTGTTGCAGTTTACCAAGCCTTTGTTCTGTGCTAATTGTCTTTGCATAATATCCTAGCACACGACTCGCATATTCATTTTCTGCGCCAGATGCTTTTAAAGTGCTCGTAATATTGAGTCCAGCATAGACAGCGCCTACCATCTTACCTTGATCTTGCTGCAATTTTGTTGTCGTACTTGATATCGTATCTGACGTCAGTTTGACGAGTATTACATTGAGTGTAATGCTTGCAATACCAATCAGTGTCAACATTGGACTATAAATGAGCAACAATATCACATAGAACATTGCCACAAATATATTAAGAACCGTCTCAGCGAGATCACCTGCAAGAAATACACTCACATTATCATTGTTCGTAACACGCTGTGATAAATCACCCGATGAACGCTGATCAAAGAATCCCATGGGTAATCTGAAAAGATGGCTGAGAAATTTATGCGCACTCACAAGTGCCATTTTATTTTGCAAACGTTGCAATAACATACCACGATAATACAAAAGTGCCGCTTGAAATAGAATCGTTCCGCCCATGATAACCAACAGACCTGTAATCCAGTCATAGTTTCCGCCAAGCAAGATGTCGTCGATAAAGACCTGCGAAAATACAGGTATAATAAGTCCCGGAAGAATCAGGAATATTCCCAAAACAACCAATGCAAATAGTGATTGA
>JAISJM010000071.1 GCA_031261525.1 Eubacteriales Family XIII. Incertae Sedis bacterium | reverse complement strand
CAAATAAATATGTATCAAAAAAGCAATCAATTGCGCATTTATGCTTTTTGGCGTTGGTATTTGTATTTGTATTTGTATTTTCATTCCCAAAATGCGAATCGTGAGCATTGTTTTCCAGTTGCGAGTAGCGGTGTTGTTCCCAAGTTGCATCGAGAAAATTCTCTTCCTAACTCGATTTTCGACGCAAAACGGCTGTTTTTTCTGTCCGAAATCGAGTTAGGAAGAGAATTATCAAAATGATGCAATCTATCAATTATAGAATCGAAAGTAGTGAGAATATGAATAATCAAAAAACGTATCCAACTCCAATAATAAAGTCAATATCAATCATATGCGTATCCACCATACTATTGTTTACATTTGCGTCCTGCAGCAAAATCAGCGATAATCTTGATGTGGTTGGTAAGAATTCAAAGACGTCATTTGCGAAAATTCTTGAGACGATTCCTGACAATGTGGAGGCAGATGATGCAAATGGCGGCTGGTGGCTTGACGCTCCTGATGGAACCGCACGCTTTTTTTGGAGCGCTGATTATAGTCAAGATGATACAAATGATTTGGAGATTGACTTTGATGCGAAGCCTTTTATTGCCGCAGGACTTAATCCAGACTTCGTATTTCCTGATACGATTTCCTACAAATCCACGGCAGCAGATGGTGAAGAATCTGCCACCATATCGATCGGCACGAATCTTGGTGATGAGAAACCGTCATATGATGGTGACGACACCCCTCTGTCCGCTTACGAACAGATCGTCAATCTGTATCGCAATAATATTGGCTACCACGAAGCGATGGATCATTACGGCATCTCACTTGGCGATGGAAATATGCTCGAATGGGCAAAGGATATGAGCAAAAATGACAAGGACCTCGTGTATGTACTGAATCCTGAGCCTTTTATTGATGCAGGTGTCGACCCTGAATCAATTGACGGTTGGACCTATGCAAAGGTTCCAATGATGGATGAAAATGGCAAAAATATTGAAGTCTATAAACTTCTAAAGCCATTTGATTTAGACTAGATAATATTGTAATGCTAAAATGATAAAGGAGAGAAAATATGGCAAATGTAACAAATCAGGTAATCAATGTAAAAGGCATGTCCTGCCAACACTGTGTCAATGCAGTGACAAATGCTACGGAAACACTTCCGAGCGTGTCCGATGTAAAGGTTGATCTTGCAGGCGGCAGCGTGACACTAAGCTACGACGACAGTGCAGTGACGCTCGCAGAGATTAAAGATGCGATTGAAGAAGAGGGATTCGAAGTTTAGAATAAATTGAAGTCTATCAAATACAAGCCACCTAGCGATTGCTCGTTAGGTGGCTTGTTGTGGTAAAACCAAAAGGTTCTATGAGATTATTAAGATACGGCTTTAAATCTCTCGAGGACGATATTGGCAACATATCAATTTCAGATATCCCATGTTTTCGGGCAGATTCTAGAATAGCCACTATTTCGCACCATTCATTTCGTTAATGTTGTAAATTCATCTGTCTACCTTCATTATACGCGGTGATATCTAGATAAACAAACGATTCTGAATCTCTTCTTTGCGCGATTTTGCGTATAAAAATGCCTGTTTTTTTACGCAAAATCGCGCAAAAAAGAGATTCAGAATAATCCATAAATTAAAACATTGTATTATCAAATCACCACAGTACTTCAACCCAAGGTAGCGTATGAAAGACCTCATCACATGAAATCAATATCATATTTTCAATTGAAGCTTGCGCAGCAATAATTCGGTCAAATGGATCACGATGATGCCATTCAAACTTTGCTGCAAAATGCCCCTGTTCTGCAGTGATTGGCAAATCTGATGCACCTAATTTCTGAACAATTTGGACATAATTTTCAACAACATGCTCATATTGTGGGAGCTTGCCGATTCTGAATTTATTTGCAATCTCAAACGCACTGATGGCAGATACATATAGTCGATTCTCTTTATTCTCAATGACAGCCCTTGCTTTCTTGCTTAGTTTGTCATCCTCTTGAACCGACCACAGTAGTGCATGCGTGTCCAATAAATAATTCATAAATTCCACTCCTCCAGCTCATCTTCCGATAGTGGATCAAAAAAGCTATCAGGTAGGTGCCCTTTCATAAACCCGAGTTCTCGTTTTTCGGACTTCGATATTGCTTCAAGACGAACGACGGGAACCCCTCGATTGGCGATGATTACTTCTTTTCCTTCTTGAACATAAGCTACAAGTTTTGATAGATTTGTCTTTGCTTCTTGCATATTTACGATATATGATGCCATGATGTTGCCTCCTCCTCACGATATTCATCTATTTCATGCAATTAATATATCACGAATATAAGACCAGGTCAACTAAGTCTGGTCTTATATTCGTGATAACAAAATGTTCTGTTAACATTTGCAAAAACATATTGTAAATGTAGCCTCACAGAAGATGATTTTTTGCTGTCCAAACTACAGCATAGGTAGCATAAGTGCGATATGAGCGCACACCAACGCATCGTCAGTCGCATCATGATGGTGAAGCTGTTCGATTCCCAGATGTGCAGCTACCGTGGGGAGTTTATGATTTGGTAGATTTGGCAAATGTCGCCGTACACCTTTCACCGTGCAATGCCACTGCGTTTTATGATTGATCGCATAATAGTCATTTAGCGCATTCCAGACACCTTTGTCAAAAGGTGCATTGTGTGCAACCATGATGTCGAAGCCAAATAACCAATCAGCAAGATGTTCTTCATATATCTCTAGCCATGATTTTGCAGAAAGATAGTCTTCTGCGTCAATGCCGTGAACTTTCCAATTCCAATAATTGAGCTTTTGGTATTCTTCGGGCGGACAGATTAACGAAGAAAAGGTATCAACGATTTCGCTATTCATAACTTTTACCAATCCAACTTGGCAGGCTGATGCACGGAAATTGTTTGCTGTCTCAAAATCGATTGCAATAAAATTTAATTTGTCCATATTATTGATTCCTCATCTTATATTATTATTCCATTTTTGGCAATGCTATGCACAAGAAGTCACAATTGGCTAAAATGACGCAGACGGTCGTCAATCAACTCACCGCATCATGCTCGTCTTGTACGGTTCTATCTGTTCTGTATTTCCTATGCTTAGTATAACATGCTTCGCAACGATAGTAATCATAAACAATCAGTCCCATTCCGAATGAAATCGTTACTTCAAAATAGCAGGTCCTTTCCGAATGATTGTATGTATCGTAACCGCCATTTCATGAGGTGATTCAATCATATCGCCATTTATCCATTCTTGAATTACACCAACGCACCCCGCAACAAGGAAGGTGGAAAATGTATTAAAATAGCAACTTTTTTCTTTGTTGTACCATGCATCCCAATTGTGATACATCTTTTCTTTTACCACACCTGTTAGCTTCTGAAGAAAAGCAATGTCCCCATTATGACTCAGTAGAACCGAACATAGTAGCGCATTTTCAGACATGTAATTAAAAAGATCTTCTAAAATTAATTCTGTATTGTCCCTTAATTCTTCCGTCGTTCGGGCGTTTACAACACTATTGAATTCATTGAAAATCTCATTTTCGATCTGCTCCACCATATCGTACACATCTTTATAATGAAGATAGAACGTCCCTCGATTGATATCAGCCAATTCAGAAATCTCGCGAACAGAAATCTCCGTAATGCTTTTTTCCTTCAATAATAAAATCATCGCATCACGTAACTGCTGTCTTGTCTTTCGTATACGTCGATCTTGATTTCCTTTCACTCGCGCACCTCCTATTTTTAATTAATCAACAGAATAATGGATTTTTGTTCAGTAATAAACAAATTTCGGATAACTTGATGATTGATATTCTCCATGAACCTATTATAATAGAAATAGTTCGTTTAATCAACATATTGTCCATTATAATTTTAGTTTAATTTAAGAAAGGAGAATTTATAGATGCTTAGAGCAATAAAAGAAGGATATGGCAGTATCTTTCAAAATAAATTCAATCGAATCGCAATCGTTGCGGTGATACTGATATCCATGTTGTTTGGCTTGATTTGTGTGACCGCTTTCTGGAGTCCGGAAGAAAAACTGAAAGAATTCCCAGTTGCAGTCATCAATCTTGATAAAGGCACCTATGGTGATGGTATTATCGAAAACCTAAAGAAAAGTGATCAAGCAAAATGGAAATTTTACGAAGAAGATATCTTCGAAGATGGTATCGAAAATACCGATTATAGTTTTGGATTCTTGATTCCTGAGAATTTCTCCGAGTCCGTACAAAGCGCGCAAAATGGTACACCAGAAGCTGCTGATATCGTTTACTATTCCAATATGAGAAAGAATTTCTTGATGTCACAGTTTTCCAGAAATGTAAAAGCTGTCTTAGCCAATTCGGTGTCATCCTCTATCACGCGTGAATATGCAACGGGAGCGTTTGATACACTATACGACATCAAGGATGGGTTATCTGAAGCGGACCTCGGCTCAGAATCCCTGAATGATGGGAGTGAAAAATTAGTAAATGGTATCTCCGATTTCTCAGATGGAATCAATCAACTGAACACAGGAGCTGCATCGCTGACTGATAATAGTGGAAAATTCAACGAGAAAATGGTGACATTTGCACAAGGAACTACGGTCTTAAAAACGGGTGCAAACAGTCTCAATGAGAACTTAAAACCGTTAACGGCTGCCGTTTCAGAAATTGATTCAGGGATGAATTTACTTTCAGAAAACATGAATACGCTAGGTGGCAGCGTCACCAAAAGTGCAATCGCATACCAGACGGCAATGGATTCCATTCTAACCCAATATGCGGCGGTTATCGAAAATCCATACTTATCAAATGATGATAAAGTCGCCGCATTGGGGAATATTTACACAAATCTAAATATGGCTTACGGTCAATACAAAGCCGTGCAGGAGCAGATAAATCCAGGAATCGCAGCAATCGTCACAGGCACTTCGGATTTAAAAAATGGTACAAATGCATTAAATGCAAAGATTCCAACTTTGACTGCAGGCGTTGGCACGCTCACTGCTGGAGCGCAAAATATCGATGACGCAGCACAACAATTACAGGCGGCAAGTACGTCTCTATACCAAGGTAGCCAGACGCTATCCAGCGGCGTGCAGACCATGCAAGAAAATGTCACAAAATTGTCAACAGGTGCGCAAGATTTGCACAATGGCATGAATGAATTACATATTGAACTTGCAGATAGTGCTGGAAATATGAAAGAAAATCTCGTCAATAGTCCAAGCGATATGGGTACCTTTATATCAGAACCACTTACCATATCTTCCAATATCTATGGTGAAGTGCA
>JAISJM010000043.1 GCA_031261525.1 Eubacteriales Family XIII. Incertae Sedis bacterium | reverse complement strand
CAGATGATATGATAGATACACAATGGAAAACCAATTGTATATCTATCATTTTTAATTTCAGGAGGATAATATGTCAGATACAAATTATGATACGGACAAATACGTTGAAGTCATGCAGCTTACGAAACGATATGGTGAGACGTTGGCAGTTGACAACCTCAGCTTTAGCGTCGCAAAAGGCGAAATTTTTGGTTTTCTCGGTCCAAATGGTGCAGGAAAATCAACAACGTTGAACATTCTCAGCACCTTACTCGATTACAACAATGGACATGTAAAAGTCGCTGGCTATGACCTCGCCCACGAGGCAAAACAGATTAAAGAGATGATTGGGCTCGTGCCACAAGATATTGCCATCTATGACATCTTAACAGCATATGAAAATGTCGCATTTTTCGCTTCACTCTATGGACTTCGTGGAAAAGAATTGAAAGAAAAGACGCTGGCTGCACTGGAATTTGTCGGACTGAAAGAGCAGCAAAAGATGCGCGCGGCAAAGATGAGTGGCGGCATGAAAAGACGGCTCAATATCGCTTGCGGTATTGCCCATGAACCGAAACTCATCGTGATGGATGAGCCAACCGTAGGTGTCGATGCACAAAGCCGCGAGCTGATTATGAATTCCATTCGGACGCTCAAGGAACGCGGTGCAACCATCATCTATACCTCGCACTATATGCCTGAAGTTCAGGAAATCTGTGACAGAATTGCCATTATCGATAAAGGACGACTTGCTGCAATCGGTACAAAGGAAGAATTACTTGCGATTGTGACGGATGTAAAGACTGTAACGATTGCCATTTCACAGTCGTCAGCGCAAAATCAAGAACAGACATTGTCAGACAGAATCACCCATGCCACCAACAAACTGAAGGACATGCCCGATGTAAAGAATGTCATCTTTAACCCAGAAAATCATACGCTTGATATCGATGTAGATATCAGGCATAGCGACATCACGTTGATCTTATCGGTTCTCATGGCTGAAAATCTTTCCATCCTTGATGTTCAAAGTGAATCAGCCAATCTGGAGACCACATTCCTCGCACTGACAGGAAGGGAGCTTCGTTAGCATGAGTAATTTCTTTAGTAAAAATATACACGCCATTATGCGTGACAAATCGAGTAGCTTCTTCATGTTGCTATTCCCAACCCTCCTGGTATTTGTTCTCGGCAATATGCTCGGATCCTTTGACGAGCCTGATTCCAAAATCAGTGAAATCCATATAGGATATGTTGTTGAGATAGAAAATGAGATGGAACGCGCCTCAATCGATGACTTCATGAAGGAATTAAATTCCAATGAAAATATCACCGCAACGGAAGTCACGACGCGCGCAGATGCCAAAGAGGAAGTTGTTTCGAAAAAACATTCTGCAGCGGTTATCTATGAAAATGATGGTAAAATCAAAGTGCTCGAAGGCGATGATGGCATTGCGGGTCGTGCGGTAGAACTTATTATGAAAAGTTATGTACGTCAATCCTCGGCAATCGGAGCAGCATTTCAACATAACCCTGAAAAAATGACGCAACTTATTCATGAAATTACAGAATTGCAGAAGAATGAGGAAACGGGAATCATCGATTCAAAATTTGCCAATACACGTAGCATGATTGACTATTATGCTGTAACCATGGCTGTTATGTGCGCCTTCATGATCAGTGCAATCGGCGGTGTCAGCGACATTTATACGGGCAGAAAAGACAACACCCTTTCGCGTGTCATGATGTCTCCGTCAAGCAAGGTGAAGATTTATCTACAGATGGTCGCCGCGCAACTTCCTCAAAATGTGATTCAAATTGCAATCATCATGCTTGCGTGCACATTTGCATTTCATGCCCATTATGCGTCAACGGTCTATGGCAATGTCTTACTTGTATTGCTATTTATCATCTCAGGTATGGCTGTCAGCGCATTTACGATGCTATTCAGCTTGCTTGTAAAATTCAATCCGATTACGATTGTTGGACCTCTTACATGGATGATTTTATTTGTATCGGGGTCTTTTAATAAAAATTTAGTCGTGGCGGGCTTTGATAAATTCAGCCCACCCTATTTGATTCAAAATGCGGCATTTGATTTAACTGTATTTGACAGAGATGGGCTATGTTATCAAGTAATCGGCGGAAGTATCGTCATCTTGATTCTTTCTACAATCGTTGGAGCGCTGCTATTTCAAAGAAAGGGGCTAAAGGTATGAGAAATACTGGAATCGTACTAAGGACAACCATAAAACGTGCAAAATTATACCTCTTGATTGCTATTGCCGGCGGTCTCCTGTTGTGCGGTATGCACATGATGCCATGGGGTAGCCTCGAAGTCATTGCTATTGGATTGATTGATCAAGATGGAAGTGCTGTATCAAAAGATCTCGTGCGCTATCTTGAAAAAGACTTGGATATGGATGTCATAGAAAGTGCAAATGTAGATTTTGATGAATCGCTTTCTGACATGAAGACGAAAATTGTGGATAAGAAAGTTTCCGCCATGATTATAGTACCGAAAGGCTATGAAGAAAGCATTGTAGATTTGGGAAATATCCACTCGAGTGGGAAGGAGCGCGAACTAGAAATCATCATGAGTGATGACTATGCAAATGCCGAATTCACGCGTGCTTATATCGAGAGTTATGTGACCTCACTGAAGACGATGGCGATTGCTGCTGAGGGAGATTCCAATACACTAACTGATATGATTCACGAAACGAATCTACTCAGCAAAGATATGATTCAAACAGCATCGAGTCATGATGATGTAGCGCAATTTACCAACAATGAAATCTTTAAAAGTATCTTTGGATTCTTTATGATGATGGGAATCATGCAATCAATCATACTTGCAAATATGATCTATGATGATCGCGTCAAAGGTCAATATAATCGGCTCCGATCGACAGCGCTCAAGCCTGCGTCCTATGTGGCGGGAATCAGTATCTTTGGGACATTGGGTTGTTGCCTTATGAGTTTCATATATCTAACATTTTTACAAATTAGTGGAAACCTACCAGATATTGATATTGTAGAAGTCTATGTACTTTGTGGCATTTTCGCACTGTTCCTCGTTGGTGCAGCCATGGTCTGCGGTCTATATTTCAATTCACTCGGAGCAATCATGGCGGGGATTATTGGAATTGGTACGGTTGCAAGTATGCTCGGTGGCACGTATTTTCCAATCTCCTCTTCACCGATATTTATGCAACGAATTGCACACTTTATCCCGCAGTATTGGTTCATGGATGCAATCATTGCGTCTATCGATGCTGGTGGAAAGTCAACACCTTGGGCAATCAATGCTTTAATCATATTGCTTTATGCTGCTTTATTTTTTATCGTTACAGGTATCAAATATGCGCACCAGAGTAGTACATCACGGCGACTTGGGTCCGGTGTTCGAGCTCTAGTTTCTCAAGAATCGTAGAGATGTGATTGCGAACCGTTCCATTGCTTAAATACAATTTTGACGCAATCTGCGCATTGGAAAGACCTGTCGCAATCAATTCCGCAATTTCTTGCTCGCGTGTGGTAAGATTAGAAAACACATCGGAACCAGCTGGTTTTATGGTCGCATCATTGGAAGATTCATCCGATAATCCCGCATGACGGACAGCCACAATATGTGTTCGAATAAATTCAACGACATCTGGAGCAAATACAACCCCGCCCTGCGCTACTGTGCGAACAGCTGATATAATGCGCTCTGCGGGGCTATTTTTTAAGATATAACCACGTGCACCTACATCAAGCGCACGACGAATAAGCTCTGGTTCATCAAAAGTTGTGAGCAAAATCGGCGCGATTTGATTGTCAGATTGCGCATCTGGATTCGAAATTTTTAGGATTTCAGCAGCGGCTTCAATGCCGTCAATGCTGTTAGTAGCATTCGTTGCATATGAGAATGAATTGTTCGTTTTGTCATTCATACGGATGTCAAGCACGGCAACATCTGGAAGGTGTTCTTTGCATAATCTGACCGCATCTAAACCATTTGAAGCCACTCCGACAATGTCAATATCAGCCTGCGAGCCCAAAATCATCGTCAGCCCCTGTACGACAATCGAATCATCGTCTGCGATTACAACACGTATCTTTTCCATATCTACCCCCTATTATTTTGTGCAAATGTCATCGTAATTCGAAATCCATTTTCGCTATTTTCTGCGAAGAAACGACCACCCAACGCGGCACATCGCTCTTCCATTGATAGCAAGCCAATACCATGCGCCTGCTTATCTGCTTGTGCAACCGCGATCAGATTTGTATCATTTGTAGCATGGGCAACCTGTACAATATCATAAAAATCGACTTTTACTAACTTATCTTTGACGCTGATTGACAAAACGAACGTATCAGCTTGTGAATGTTTCCATGTATTGGTCAGCGCTTCAATTAAATTATCGTAGACACACGTCCAGAGGGCTGGGGAAAGCGCGGATAGATCGCCATAGGTGTCTAATTCCGTTGTGATTGTCGTGTGCTCTGATTCGTATTTTGATAAGACAGCCTGTATCTCACTCAGCCCAACTTTTAATCCGTCACTGCGCTCTTCTCTCAGCGTGAGTCTGATATCATCTACACTCGAACGCAGATTTTCCGTTGCAAGTTCAATGATTGGGGTAATCTGTACAATCTGTGCAGAAATCGATTCTGCCAAATTTTGATTTGCTTTCTGCTCCGCGCGAAATATTGTATCGTGAGACAATACACCTTGTTTTATTTCGTCTTGTTTTATATCGTCATTCGTTTGTATCCTCTTCGTGCTTGCAACCTCATTGTTTTGAATCGCAGACTGATTTATTGCGTCCCAATTTTGAATCAACATATTGAAATCATTCACAATATTCTCCAATTGCAATTTAACGCCCTCAAGCAGCATGACACTCCCAGACATGCCATGTCCGACTTCATCGTGGATACGCGCCGCAATTCGGTTACGTTCTTTTATACGTGCAGCCTCTTCAATATCGAGGCGCGCCTTTTTCTGAATAGAAATGTTTTTTGTAATTTGCTCCATTCGATTGTTTAACTGAAGATCTCGTTCATTGCTGTGAATCAGACGCCACAGAAGACTATCTACAAAACAGGCAGACGAGGCACCTAGAATCGAAAGCAATAGATATAGTATGCTAGGACGGATTATGATAAACATAACGATGACACAAGCAATCGTAATCTTAATTTCTTTACTGGTATGGTCTATTTTTAATATATCTGAAAGGAATTCCATCGTAAAAAGGCAAATTAGTGGAAAGCTCCATTGTAGCTGCATTGTAATTGCAACGATGATACTGGCGATGATCAGAATTCGTGATATCATTTTGGGTGCAGATATAAGCCCCAATAATAGCTTCAATCCAATGAGAATCAGACAGGATAAAAATAGTATCGGAATCATTAAACCTAGATTGCTCGCATTTGCGGCATTTGCCCCGTTTGCACCATTTGCCCCGTCCCAAAACAAGTCGCTATAATATAAAATAAGCGACAAGACGGCGATGAGAGCTTGATATACGGATGTGAAGATTTGTTTTTCTTTCATGTATCAATTATAACATAAGTTGACAATCCAATGTTTCGGATATACTATTTGAGGTAATAATAGACGTAGTGGCAGAGGTAATAGCAAAAGATGGACAACGGCATTATTATCTATTCATTTAATTACCATAATGGGAGGAGCCTCAATGAATAAAAACACACGAAATACAGATGAACGTAAACCGATGTACCATATTGGAATCGATGGTACACATGGTGCAAAATACGCCATACTTCCTGGTGATCCTGGCAGAGTCGAATCCATTGCGCATCATCTCGACAATCCACACTTCCTTGCGCGAAGTCGCGAATATACATCCTATATCGGCTCGCTCGAAGGGGAAAATGTCATCGTTATGTCGACTGGTATGGGCGGTCCATCGACTGCAATCTGCGTGGAAGAACTCTATCAGACAGGCGTCCGCACGTTTATTCGCATTGGAACTTGCGGCGGTATGAATCTCGATGTGATTCCAGGGGACTTAGTTATTGCAAATGCCGCAATTCGTATGGAGGGAACGAGCAAGGAATATGTGCCGATTGAGTTCCCCGCTATCTCCAATATCGAAGTTACGAATGCACTTATTTCGGCTGCAAAGAATGTATTAAGCTGCAATCAGTTGAGCAAAGCAAATTCTCATCATGTCGGCATCGTCCAATGCAAAGACTCGTTTTATGGACAGCACAGCCCTGAAAGAATGCCTATCGGTGACGAACTCATGTCCAAATGGCACGCATGGATAAAAGCAGGCTGTCTTGCCTCCGAGATGGAAAGTGCCACCCTCTTTATTGTCAGCCAGATTCTCGGTGCACGCGCTGGCTGCGTGCTGAATGTAATTTGGAACCAAGAGCGTGCAAATGCAGGAATTGAAGATACGGAATCCCCAGATATGAGCAATGCAATTGCTGTCAGTATTGAAGCGATGCGTCAGTTGATTGTTGGGGATAAAGCGGATTTTATTATATGAATTAACGCACATTCAGTGCAATTACAATAAAAAAATCGACCACATCCATTAAGATGCAGTCGATTTTTATTACGTCCTATTAAAAATGAAACAGCGTTAAATAAGATAGTAATTTCGAAATTACTTCGCTAGATTATAGATATTAACAACGTCCTGCGTGTTGAGCTTCTGAAGTCCGCCGAGTTCTGACTCCTTGCCCCATTCTGCGCCGGTTGCCATGCGAGCCATGCGCTCAAAATCTTTATCATCGATACTGAGATCGCTTAGTCTCGTTGGAAGTCCCAATTCTTTTGAGAATGCTTCATAGCGGCGGATACCCTCATAAATTACGTATTCATCATCTCTTGAAGCATCGACACCCCAGACATTGATTGCCCACTGCTTGAAGATGCCAGGATTCGTCTTATAGACGTATTTAATCCATGCTGGTGTGACAATTGCAAGTCCAGCACCATGTGCGATATCATAGAGGGCACTGAGTTGATGCTCAATATTATGGGATGCCCAATCTTGCTCACGACCAACACCTAAGATATTGTTGTGCGCAAAGCTGCCACTGAATCCAATTTCAAACCATGCATTATAATCATTTGGATTTTCGTGTACGATACGTGCATTTTTGATTACGGTTCTCATTGTAGCTTCAGCAAGTCCATCAGATAAATCTGTATTCTTTGTATTTGTAAAATATCTTTCGAAAATGTGACTTAAGATATCAGCAACACCATTTGCGACCTGGTTTTCAGGAAGCGTGAAGAACAATTCTGGATCTACAACTGAAAATACAGGGCGTAGTAAATCAAAATCATATCCAATCTTCATCTGCTTCTCTTCATTTGTGATAACAGAACTGATTGAAGATTCACTACCAGCAGCAGGAATTGTCAAAATCGTAGCAACTGGAAGTATCGCTTTAGGCGGAATCTTGTTCTCATATAAATCCCATACATCGCCGTCGTAATAATAGCCAACTGCAATTGCCTTTGAGGAATCAATAACGCTACCACCACCTACAGCAAGTACGAAATCAATATTTTCTTTCTTTGCTAATTCAATACCTTTATGCACAAGGGAAAGTCTTGGATTTGGCTTTACACCACCTAAACTTACATGCTCTAATCCAGCATTTTCAAGTGAGGCATAAACCCTTCCTAGCAAGCCACTCTTCTCAGCACTCTTTCCACCATAGTGTACAAGAACTTTCTTCGCATCGTAGGACTTGATTAGCGCACCAATATTGTTTTCTTCACCTTTACCATAGACGACTCTTGTTGGTGTGTGTAAATCAAAATTTAACATCTGTACCTCCTTGAATTATAATCATTTCCATATACTATTTATTATTATGTACATACCACGTGCACGTGCACATTAAATACAATAATATACCTGAATGCGTCATATGTCAATACATTCAGGTGAATTTCTTAATCGATTACGTTTGCGTTTTTACAGGATTCATTCTATATTGCAAAGGTTAGGCACGCCCTGGGTAGGAAATAGAATGTGGCAACATGACGCGATTTTCGGTGTAATTATGCACATGCAAGGGCTTTGTGCCGTTTAAGATATATTCTGATAATATCTCAATTGTATTTGCACCTTGTTGATATGGCTGCTGGGTAATTATCGCTTGAATTTTGCCTTCTTTTAAGAAATGATGATTCTGGGGAATATCATCTACAACAATGACTTTCGCCTTTGCATTCATCTCCGTGACCGCCTGCATACCACCTTCACTACCCGCAGCAGAAAAATAAATCAAATCGGGTTCATACTCATGAATCATCTTCCGCGTAATGATTCTTGACACCTTGTCATCATCATTATTTTCATAGACACCGGCAACATGAATGTCTGGTCGATTCTTGCCAAGAGCATCAATAAAAGCATCGACCCTTTTCATATGACCTTTTAGCATCAAGGAACCGGTCATCACGCATGCAGTCGAATTTTCAGACATAATTAACGATGCCATGTCAGCACAGACACGACCGCTGTTCGTATAATTGCAGCCAACAAAAGCAAATTTGCCTCGGAAGCTCATATCCGAGTTCACAGTACATACCGGCGTACCTGATTTTGCAATTTGCGTCAGGCGCTCCTGTATTGCGGGTGTTGAAATTGGATTAATCGCAAGTGCCGATGGTTCTTTTGCCATGACCTCATCAATCGCATGCAGATACTCATCCTCATTAAATCCTCGAATTTCTTTAATAAGAACATCTACGCCCTGCTGCCTGTATTTCTCGGTACCCTCCTGTAACCCTCTAATTAAATCATCAAAGAAGATATTGCCCTTAGAATTAATGACAACACCGATGAGAAAACTCTTAGAGCCACGAACCAACGCTTTTGCAAATGGATTAGAACGATAGCCATACTTTTCCGCAACTGCTTTCACACGCCGCTCGACTTCTGGATCCACACGGCCCCTATCGTGAAGCACGCGATCGACAGTGCCTCTCGACACGCCAGTCTTCTCAGCAATATCCTTAATTGTAATCATAATTGCACATCCTTTTAGATTCAATGTATAAATCGTTTCTTATATGTGAATTATAGCATAGCTGTGAACGCGCACGCAAATACATGCAGGATTTTTAGTGAAACAAAAAATGGGATACCACAGAAGAGCTGCTTAGAAAAAATCTCACACGGTATCCACATTTGTTACGAAATATGCTGCCTATTAAAGAATATTGTATAGATTCTTTGAGAAGTATCGATCACCTCTATCTGGAAATAGCGTTACAATGTTGGCGCTCTCACCTGCGTCTTCTAATTCTTTCGCCAGTTCCAATGTTGCAGTTAAAGCTGCGCCAGAAGATGAGCCTGCGATGATACCTTCTTTTGTAGCAAGTAATCTTGCATTTTCGTAAGCATCTACATCGCTTACTTTGATTACTTTATCCACTAGATTGATATCCATCGTATCTGCGACGAAATCATTGCCGATACCCTCGATATCATAATCAAAATGCTCGCCACCACCAATGACCGAACCGAGCGGATCGGCTAGCACGCCTTTGATATTTGGGTTACGCTCCTTTAGATATTTCAAGACGCCCGTATAAGTGCCGCCACTTCCTGCACCGATGACAACATAATCTATCTGCCCATCTAAGGCATCATAGATTTCTGGTCCAGTCGTCTCATAATGTGCTTTCGGATTGGCTGGATTTTTGAATTGCTGGAAGCTTACGGCACCAGGTATGGATGCTTTGATTTCCTCCGCTTTTGCAGCAGCGCCTAGCATACCATCCGCTTTCGGTGTATTTACAATCTCTGCGCCAAATGCTCTCATCAGCGTTTGTTTTTCTTCAGAAAACTTTTCAGGTACGACAAAGATAACTTTATAGCCAAGTCCAATCGCGTAAAAGGCAATTCCAAGTCCTGTATTGCCAGCCGTGCCCTCAACAATGGTTGCCCCGTCTTTTAGAACCCCTCTTTCAATCGCATCATCAATCATATATTTGCCGATACGATCTTTTACGCTACCACCTGGATTCCAAAGTTCAAGTTTGGCAAATGCACGTACATTGCCATTAATTCCTACATTTGTAAGTTCAACCAAAGGTGTGTTGCCGATTAAATCTTTCATGGAAGTATAGTAATTCATTGTATCTCTCCTAAATCACAACTAGACAGTAGCGGCAGCTGCGATTGCCTGATCGATATCTTGAATCAAATCATCCACAGACTCAATACCGACAGATAATCTGATGAGACCATCTGTGATTCCCACTTTATCCCGAATCTCTTTTGGAATGGATGCATGCGTCATGCTCGCGGGGTGACAAGCGAGAGATTCCACGCCACCGAGACTTTCCGCCAAAGCAATTAGATTGACACTAGCAAAGAATTTCGGCGCATCGTATCCATCTGCAAGTTCAAAACTAATCATCGCACCACCATTTTTCGCTTGCGATTGATTGATTTCATAGCCTTGTGCAGATTTTAAACCAGGATAATATACAACATTGACAGCATCGTGATTGTCTAAAAATGTCGCAATTTTTTCGGCATTTTCCACGTGTCTATCCATACGCACGTGAAGTGTCTTGATACTTCTTATCAGTAAATAGGAGTCAAATGGCTGCAAAACACCACCTGTAGAATTCTGTACAAATGCCAACCTTTCAGCTAAATCATCATTGTTTGTAACAACCAAACCAGCGATGACATCACTGTGACCACCGATATACTTTGTTGCAGAATGTAACACAATATCCGCACCTAATTCTAGCGGGCGCTGCAAATATGGTGTCATAAATGTATTGTCAACAATGAATAACGCTTCATATCTATGTGCAATCTCAGCGAGTGCTTTGATATCTGTAATTGTAAGAAGTGGGTTGGCTGGCGATTCAATCAATACCGCTTTGACAGTACCGTGGGAAGACTTGATTACGGTTTCTGTCGCAACTAAATCTGTTGTATCGACGATCTCGTAATTGATTCCAAAATTAACAAAGACTTTATCTAAAACTCTAAACGTACCACCATAGACATTACTCGAAATCAAGACTTTATCGCCCGACTTCAGAATGGATAATACACCTGTAATTGCTGCCATGCCAGATGCATAAGCGAGTCCTTTTACACCACCTTCAAGCTCTGCAATCAGTGTCTCCAGTGCATATCTCGTTGGATTTCCTGTGCGTGAGTACTCCCAGCCGCGATCTTGACCAATCGCATCTTGCTGATAGGTAGAAGTCTGGTAAATCGGTGTATTCACTGCCCCCGTGGTAATATCACCATAGACACCACCATGGATTAATGCACTGTCTAAATTGTTGTAGTGCTTTCGCATGTCGCTTATTGAGTTATCTCCTGCCATTGTCATTTCTCCTTTACGTTTTTCGTTTATGATTCAATAATAAATACATAGTAAGCATATATGTAATATATGATATTATAATTTTAACTTGTTATTGGGAGAATGTCAATAAGGTATGGTAAAATAGATACAATTTCTATTTTAATGGTAGCGAATGGTGGAGAATGGAGTTGTAGATGATTCGGAAGGTTCGGATCCGTGTATATGGGCGGGTTCAAGGGGTTGGATTCCGTTGGTCTGTGAAACAAGTTGCGGATTCAATTGGTATCTATGGATGCGTCAGAAATGAATATGACGGCTCCGTGTCAATCGAAGCCGTCAGTAGTGTACAGAATATAAAGTTATTTATTAATACAATTCAAACCTCCACAAACCAGTGGGCACGTGTGGATTCTGTCGAGGTGTACGATGATGATGAGATACGCGAACGGTCGACATTTGCCATTGTGCACTGACCTTGTTCGTCATCGATTCGTCGTCAGAAACTTATTGTAAAAAATCTGCACCTTGTCACGCACATGATTCCGTGTTATCATATTAACTTATCAGTAGAGTAAATATTGTGCGCCCGCGTAGTTCTATCTACGCACAGTGTCATGAGATGGGATGTCGCTCATGGACGAAAGGGAAAATTCCCTGCGATACAGTATTGCATCCGCTACACAATTTAATATATTCTTTTTATATTACATTTCTTTGTGTAGCCTCCCATTTTATTTTTTTGGAGGTTTTAATTATGAACAATTCTACAGCACTAAATCAAGTATCTAGAATCACCGTCGTCGCATTTTTGATTGCCCTTGAAGTTGTCCTCACACGCATGTTATCCATCAATACGCCGTTAATACGGATATCCTTAGGATTTCTGCCAATTGCACTCATTGCAATTATGTATGGGCCGATATGGAGCGCAATTGCCTATGCCATTGGTGATATCATCGGCGCTATGCTGTGGCCAACAGGTCCATTCTTCCCAGGATTTACATTGTCCGCAATCCTAACGGGACTTACCTTTGGATTATTCTTGTATAGAAAACCAATTACATGGAAACAAAGCCTACTACCAGCAATCTTAATTAGTGTTGTCATCAACATGCTGCTTAATAATGTGTGGCTATACATGATTATGGGCAATGCCGTCTTTGGAATTCTGCCGATGCGAATTGTCAAAGAAGCGGTAATGATTGTCGTAATGACGATCACGATTCCACTTGTATGGAAGGTACTCGGTTCACACGTCACACGCATTCTGCACTTGGATGTGAAGACTGTTGCTTAGCCTAATCGGACTTACTCGATTACTTCGAACATATCCGTCGCATCTTCCTTTTTCGTTGAATCTTTAATCTGCGCAACACGCACGTTCAGATCATTTTGCCCGAAGCGTACGGTGATGATATCGCCAATTTCTACCTCGTAGCCAGCTTTGACAATTTTGTCATTGACGAGTACGCGCTCTGTATCGCAGGCTTCTTTCGCAATCGTGCGGCGCTTGATGATACGAGAGACTTTTAAAAATTTATCTATTCTCATTGCAAATCCTTACTCAAACTATTATCTATAAAAAGACCGAGACTCCTAAAGCCTCGGTCTTTTTTGTGTCAACCTTATAAATCAATGAATTACTTATTGACCGCATCCTTAAGTGCCTTACCAGGCTTGAATGCTGGTGCAATTGAAGCGGGAATCTCCATAATCTCGTCTGGCTTTCTTGGGTTTCTTCCAGTTCTAGCTTTGCGCTCACGAGTTTCAAATGTACCAAAACCGATAAGTTGTACCTTATCTCCAGCTACAAGTGACTCTTGAACTGTAGCGATAAATGCTGCTACTGATGCTTCAGCATCCTTCTTTGTGAAACCTGTTTTTTCTGCAACTGCTGCAATTAGTTCTGCTTTATTCACGAATGACCTCCTTACAAATTGCAAGACTCTTCTCTTGCACTAATCAACTTTACTTGACATATTTTCGCATTATATGAACCTAATGTCAAGTACAAAAGCAGAATAAATGCCATAAATTCAACATTTGTAACATGTTCTTTACAGAAAAGATTGTAATGAGCAATTATTTACTAAAATATTCCCACTATTTTCCATTATATAACAGTTTTGAAATTGTATCATAAATCAAAACTAGTTTCTCACTTTTGGGAAATGTCATCAAATCATCTCGTGTTATTGAATTTGTGCAGAATAATGCAACAATGTAAGTGACGCCTCCAAGTAAGATACTAACGAATGTGGCAACATTTGAAGACATAAATCTCAAAAATAACGAATAGCCACCATAGGTGATTACCCCCATAATCAAAGATGAAAGCAGAGGCAACAGTATATTTTTTTTCATGAAAATATCTACGCGTGAGCATCTCTTAACAAAATAAAGATTGATGCTTGTGGCTGCCACATATGCCGCCGTTGTTCCAAGAGCTGCACCGATGATATTGACACTTGGAATCACGGTAAAGACGTAAGTAAATAGGATTTTTACAAGGATGCCAACAAGCATCGTGGCGATTGGAATCATTGCCTTACTAATGCCCTGTAATACGCCAGTTGTAATCTGATTTAAGGATAAGAACGCGATACCCAGAGCTAAAACCATCATTGCTGGCGCGCTACTGACGGCGTCGATTGGTTGCCCAGGATAAAGGAGAAGCAATATTGGCCTTGCAAGTGCAATAATTCCTACGGTGCATGGCAGGCTGATGAGCATCGCAATACGGATTCCTAGGTTAATCTGATCTTGTAGAAAATTTTTATCTGAGGCTCTATGTGCCCTTACAATGGTCGGTACGATACTGATTGCAATCGAGGTGACAATCACGTTGGGTAGGTTGACGATGGGCGAGGCAAAACCCGTAAGTTGCCCATACAAGACTCTTACAGAGTCAGCGATAAAACCGGCATCGGAAAGCCTCACGGGTACAAGTATCACATCAACGATCGTGATGATTGGCATAATCGCAGCGCCTAATGTAACGGGAATTGCGAGTGAGATAATGCGTTTGATAATCATACGGCGTGTCTCGGTAGTTCTTGTTGATTCGGTGGATTCGGTAGATGCAGCAGATTCCGTAGATGCCATGGGCACCGTAGCCCCTGTATATAACGCTTCATTTTGAATCTTACGCGAGGACAATGACGTGGACGATGACGTAAAAAACACATAACATACAATCAGCAAAATCAAACCGAGCAGCGCGCCAACAGAAGCGCCGCCTGCAGCACCCGCTGCCGCTATAGCGGATCCATTGTGTAGTAAAAGATATGCCATAATGAGCCCGGAACACACTCTAAAGAACTGCTCTACCACCTGTGAGAGCGCTGTCGGAACCATGCTTTGAGTACCGTTAAAATAGCCCCTGAGAGCGCCGTTCATTGGTACAAATAATAGAGCAGGTGCAATCGCCATCATTGCCCATTTTGAGCCATTCAAGTCCTTGATATTGTTCGTAAGGAACTCCGCACCGAAAAATAATACAACAGCACAAATCAGTCCAAAAGTGAGCATCATAGCAATGGATATGTGAAGGATACGATGCATACCATAAGAATCATCATCCGCTTCTTTTTCACTGATGAGTTTTGAAATTGCGACAGGAAGTCCTGATGTAGCGACAACGAGTAACAGGGAATAAATTGGATACACCGTCTGATAATACGCCATACCCTCCGCGCCAATCATGTTGCCAAGCGGTATACGGAAAAAGCCACTCATCATTTTTGTAATGATACCGGCAGCGGCAAGGATGGCAGCCCCTGTTACAAAACTTTTTTTATGCTTATTCAGTGTCTGTGATGATTCAGTCATAAATTCTTTTCTCTTATAATTCTGATTGAATGCGCTTGATTGCGACATTTGCCTCGTACTTAATCTTCTCGATGTCCAAAGTTAAATATTCACCATCTTTGTATAGGATTTTACCATCGCACATCGTCATGGTAATCAAAGAATTTGATGCTGAATAGACAACATTACTGAGCAGATCATGCACGGGGCTCATACTTACATCCTCTAAATCAATTGCGATTAAGTCTGCCTTGTGTTCGATATTTAGGACACCAGAATCTAATCGACCTTGAGCATGGGCACCCGTTTTCGTGGCAGCCTGCAGCGCATCGAGTGGGCTAACGGCTGTTGGATCAAGGCTTTTCAGTTTTGCCAAAAGCGCCATTGTCTTCATCTCTTCTAGATAGTCCAAATTGTTGTTGCTTGAGACGCTATCCGTACCAATGCCAACACGCACACCTTTTTTCATAAGGCTGGAAATGTCGCAAATGCCGCTTGCAAGCTTCATATTGCTCTTCGGGCAATGTGCCACGGTCGCGCCCCGCTTTGCAAGAATCTCCATATCTGCGTCTTCTAACCATACGCCATGCGCTACGATCGCAGGACGATCAAAACAACCGAGTGAATCCAGATATTGTACTGGCGTAAGCCCATCTCGGCGCGCTTTGCATTCTTCATGCTCTGTCTTCGTCTCACTCACATGGATATGCATGCGCGTGCGAACGCTCTTCGTATAATCTGATAATTCTCGAATCAGACGAGGCGTCGTCGTATATTCTGCATGTGCAGACATATCAACCAAGATACGTCCCTCTGCATAATGATTATATTGCTCATACAAGCTCTTTGCCTCCTTGAAAGAAGCAAGACTGTACGTATCCTCATCGCTAAAACATGTGATGCCTCTTGCGATATTTGCCTTTGCACCAGACTCCGCAAATGCCCTTACCATATCTTCACAGAAATAGTACATATCGGAAGTTGACACGATACCATTTTTTAGAGATTCCGCAATCGCAAGCAAGGTCCCATGATAGACGGCATGGGAATCCAATTTATCCTCAAATGGGAAAATTTTCTTGTTCAACCAATCTTGTAAATTCAGTCCTCCCCCATAACCTCGCATGAGCGTCATCGGAGAATGTGCATGAATATTGAAAAAGCCTGGAAGAACGAGCTTGCCCGTCATATCGATCGTTCTGACATCTGCAAACTCTGGCAAGGATGCAGAACCATTGACTTCTGTCGCGCTACCTCTTACAGCCAGTCTGTAAATCTCTGAATTCAAGATGTAGATGTCCGCTTGCTTGATGGATACATCTTCACTTGTCAGTGCAGAATCTAGTCCAAACAATATTGTCGCATTCTTTAAGATTAGCTTCTCTTCTTTTTTATCAAAATTTAACATTCAATACCCTTTCCAAATTGCTGAAATTACAGCTAAATCAGCCGTTCCAGACTTTCAATCAACGCATCCATCTGCGCAGCCGTTCCAATTGTAATGCGCAGATAATTGCCAATACGTGGCTTGTTAAAATATCGTACCAAGATTTTATCTTCACGAAGGTGCACGAAGATCTCCTTCGCATGGATAGATTCATGTGTCGTAAATATAAAATTAGTGGAACTCTCAAGCGTATGGAATCCAAGCTGTTCCAATGCTTTGACAGTGTTTTCTCTCGTCGTGATAATCTCATGCACAATATCACTAAAATAGGATTCATCATCCAGCGACGCAATGGCTAATTTCTGCGCGATTGTATCAACAGGATAAGAGTTGAACGAGTTTTTCACCGTATTCATGACCGCAATCAATTCCGAATTTCCAAAACATGCCCCGACGCGTATCCCCGCTAGAGAGCGACTCTTTGAGAACGTATGCACAACCAGCAGATTATCGTATTCCTGAATCAACTCAATCGAACTGCTGCCACCAAAATCCACATAGGCTTCATCTACAATCACAACAACATCTCGATTGTTATCTAAAATTTTTCGAATAAAATCAGTTCTTTCACCAATCGAAGTCGGTGCGTTCGGATTCGTGATGACAACACCACCATTTGGTGCAATATAATCATCCGCATTGATTCTAAAAGAATCATCAAGTGCAAATGTCACAAATGGAATCTTGAAAAATTCGCACCAAACGGGATAAAAGGAATACGTAATATCGGGATAGGCAATCGGCAATTCAGAATTGAAGAATGCTCGAAATGCAAGACCAAGTACCTCATCTGATCCATTGCCAACAAAGACATTTTCCGTCTTGAGTCCATGATAATCAGCCAATTTATCAATTAATTCCTCGGCATCGCTACTCGGATATAGTGAAAGTTTGGCGCTTTCAATGGTTGCGGCTGCCTTCTTTACTTTCGGTGATGGTGGGTATGGGTTTTCGTTGGAATTGAGCTTGATAAGCCCATCCATTTTGGGTTGCTCTCCCGATACATACGGCGCGATTTTAGCAAAATTATCTCTGAAATTTTTAGTGACCATTCATTTCTCCCCTATTCACGATATAAACACATCTGTTTATATTATACAAGAAAAAAATGCGTCGCAGTTACCTGCAACGCATTTTTTAATATAAATTATTATAATCTTTGTGACATTTGCAATCGAATAGGAACTTTAGTTTGCAGGTTCAGCAGCAGAATCTGTAGCCTTATCTTCTTTTGCATCGGATTTTTCTGCCTTCGCTTCTTCCTTCTTCACACCAAGCTTCTTCTTTAAAGCTTCAATTGCCTTATCAAAATGCTCGTTTTGAATTGTTGTCGTGATGGACTCTTTTGCTTCGTCAAAGGTCTCCTGATGCTCTTTTGTCACGTCTGTCGCCTTGATAATATGGAAACCGAACTGAGACTGAACAACATCACTAATTTGATCGTCTTGAAGTGCAAATGCAGCATCTTCAAATTCCTTTACGAAGCTGCCATTTTTGTAGCTTACACCTAAATCTCCGCCGCTCTCCGCACTTCCTGTATCTGTACTGTTGGCTTTAGCAATTTCAGCGAAGTCAGCGCCACCATCGAGTTGCGCTTTGAGTTCTTCAGCTTTCGCCTTATCTTCGTCCTTTAGCTCTGCATCACCGACGAGGATGTGGTAAAGATGTGCAGAATCTGGTGCGAGGAACTCTGATTCGTGTGCGTCATAATAGGCCTTGAGTTCTTCATCCGTCACAGGATCATCTTTATTGACCTTTGCAGAATAAGCGTCGATATAATATCTTGAATTGAGGAACCACTTTAGATTGTCTTCTGTGATACCCTGCTTCTCATAAGTTGCTTTCGCATCTTTATCAGCTGCATACAATTGCTTAATCTGGTCGTCTGTAGCTTTTACATTGTCTTTTGTCAAGACGTCTTTTTCTTTGACAACGGTCTTAATCGCTTCTACTTCAATCGAATAATCGATTGCGCTATCTTTGAGCTGTGTCTTCTGATCATCGGTCAATGTCGTTGGATCATACCCACTCACCAAAGCAAGTGTATTTGTAAGTCCTGTGATATGGCTTTCTGTAATCTTATCTTTACCTACTGTTGCAACAGTTGTATCTTTTTTACTGCCACACCCTGCAAATGAAAGGATTAGTGCAAGTACCAATACAATAGAAATGGTGCGTGAAATCTTTCTCATAGTCAACTCCGTTCACAATTAAAAATTATTATACAATCTTATATATTATACCACCATAAGCTTAAATTTAAACCACATTTAGGCTTATTTTAACGTATGTCACACCTATTTAATTAAGTTTTCTAGCATAATATCAATTTCTTTGAGGCTGGAAGGCCCGCTTAATCGTAATTCAGCAGTAGATTTTACGCTAAATGACAATCGCTTTCCAATCGAATCAGGCAATTTCATCAACGACTTTGCACTGAATCCCGACAAATCTGCATAGGTAAAGACAGTTCGTCCTTTCGTTCTTGTAATATGGCTGATACCAGCCTTCTGTGCTAGTTTCGTCATGTAAGATACATATAGCAAAGCCCTGACTTCCTTTGGCGGTTTGCCGAATCGGTCTTCAAGCTCTTGAAGCTGGTCCTCGATATCCTCAATGCTATCAAGGTAAGAAATGCGCTTATACAAATCAAGACGAACCACTTCACTGTCAACATACGTCTGTGGGATATGCATCGACATACCAAGATCAATCTTCACTTCAATCGGTTCCGCAGCTTCTACTTCACCTTTCAGGACACGCACAGCATCGTCAATCATCTTCACATAAAGCTCATAA
>JAISJM010000019.1 GCA_031261525.1 Eubacteriales Family XIII. Incertae Sedis bacterium | reverse complement strand
CCACGGCTACCGCATGAAAACACCATATAATCCCAAATAATCTAAAACTCAATAAAATATATAAAAATCAGTTTGCCATTATGCTGCGAGCTGATTTTTTCTTGTCTCCATACACTTCTCATTATTAAGGAAGGCGACTTGCTGCGCCGTCGCCTTTGATTTAAGCGCCGATTGAATCAGCATAATTGGCTGATTCGAGATATAACAACAAACATTCTTCCAGGATAATAAACATTGAAATATCAACGAGAATTCGACTTTGCCCCTTGATTTGTAATGTGAAATGATATATAATATGTATATATATCCTAATTATGTAAATATAAGGTGTGAGGTGTGAGCTATGAACGAAACCAAAGTATCCCGATTTGTTGAATTGTTTGAGAATCTGCCAGATCAACGGCAGGAGTGGAAAGTAAAACACAAACTGGTTGATATTTTGTTTATCGCTGTTGTATGCACCATTGCCGACTGCGATGATTGGGAAGAGATGGAATGGATTGCAAAAGAAAAAGAGACTTGGCTCAGAAAATATATAGAATTACCAAACGGGATACCATCACATGATACAATAGAGCGCGTTTTTGCATGGATTGATCCGGATATATTTAAGCATGTTTTCCAAAATTGGCTTGCGATTGCAATGGGCGTTGCAGTACCTGGTGTTGTTGCTATTGACGGAAAAACGATGCGCGGCACGAAGGATATTCTCAAAGCAGGAGCGCATGTGGTAAATGCATGGTTCAGTGAAAACGGGCTTGTTCTTGGTCAGGTATTTACGAAAGAGAAAAGCAATGAGATCACTGCAATTCCTGAATTACTTGATATCCTTGATATTGCAGGGCAAATTGTAACCATCGACGCCGCCGGAACGCAAAGAAACATTGCAGAAAAGATCATAAGTAAGAAAGGCGATTACGTATTGGCCGTCAAGGGGAATCAAGGAAACCTGATGGAAGAGATACAGCTTTTCTTTAAAAATGAAGCCTTCAGCGGGGAACGAAGTGATTTTAATATTGCAACGGTGTGCTATCGCGAAAAGGGACATGGACGGATTGAAAAACGGACATATTATGTGACCGATGAAATAGACTGGATGCAGGAAAAGGATAAATGGACAGGGTTAAAAAGCATCGGAGCGGTCAAAAGAGAAGCTACAGATATTGCAACTGGTACAGTTACAGAAGAATACCGATACTACATTTCCAGTCTTGAAAGTGAAGTGAGTCGGTTTGCTTATGCAGTTCGCCAGCATTGGGGCGTGGAGTCCATGCATTGGAGTCTGGATATGACTTTTAATGAAGATGGGCGCAGAAGTCGGAAAGACAATTCTGCTAAAAATCTGGCAGCATTGCTTCGGTTTGCTTATGACATTATCAAAAAAGCGGGAAAACCTGATAAAATACCCATGAAAAGGCTTAGGAAAAAGGCTTTGATGTATGACACTTATATGGAGCAATTAATTTCCTCAGTATTTTAAAGCGAAAGGACTGCATGTTTACATTCGTAGGGACAATTGGCCTATATTTTGCTCTTTGCGATACCATTATGAGGGGTATGATAAAAAAAGCTGAATATTAACACACAAAGAAGGTTCTGATTTGCGAAATCGCTTTATGAGACAACAGGAACGTGATTTCCTTGTTTGAAATGAAGTTTCATGCGTATGCCGTGATTAACATCGGCTTATTGACACAAAACGCATAAAGTGGTGTATAATATTAACATTATTGTTTTTTATTCAGGGGGAAGGATACGAAATGGCAAAGTACGAAGCTATTATAAATTGGTTCAACGGGTATTTATGGGGACCACCACTACTGATCTTGCTATTTGGAACACATCTATTTATGACGGTACGAACTGGATTTATCCAGAAAAAAATTGGTACGGCGATCAAATTATCTGTTACGAAAGATGCAGAATCAGAAGGTGATATCTCGCAGTTTGCGGCACTGACAACGGCGCTCGCATCGACAATTGGTACGGGCAACATCGTTGGTGTCGGTACTGCAATTGCACTTGGCGGCCCAGGTGCTGTGCTATGGATGTGGCTCACCGGTGTGTTCGGTATCGCTACAAAATACAGTGAGTCTTTCATCGCGGTGAAGTATCGTGTGAAGACGGAGAAAGGGGAGATGCTCGGTGGTGCGATGTATGCGCTACAAAGAGGACTGAATCTCAAATGGCTTGGCATCCTTTTTGCGGCATTTGCATTACTTGCATCTTTTGGTATTGGATCTGGTGTTCAGGCCAATGCCACTGCAAAACTACTGAAAAACACGATGCATATTCCAACATGGGTTACAGGCGTTGCACTCGTCATCTTACTCGCATTGGTATTGCTTGGTGGATTGCACCGTATCGCTTCCGTCTGCGAGAAGCTTGTACCATTCATGTCTGTCGTATACGTAGTCGGTTGTGTCATTTTACTTGTAATGAATCGACATTTTCTCATTCCGGCTGTTGAGACAATTGTTACAAGTGCATTTACAGCGAAGGCTGCAGGTGGCGGATTTATCGCTTCGGGAGTCATGGCTGCGATGCGGTTTGGTGTTGCGAGAGGTCTTTTTTCCAATGAATCGGGAATGGGTTCTGCGCCATTCCTAGCAGCGGCAGCAAGAACAAAGAATCCAGTTCGACAGGCACTCGTTTCTTCGACAGGTACGTTCTGGGATACGGTTGTCATCTGTCTCATGACAGGTCTTGTGCTTGTAAGTTCAATTCTCGCGCATACAGATATCGGCTCTGCTGCATCTGGAGATGGTAGCCTGCTGACAACGCTTGCCTTTAGTAAGCTTGGCGTGGTTGGCCCGATTGTATTGGCATTCGGTATGATTACATTTGCATCCTCTACGATGCTTGGCTGGAGTTATTATGGTGATCGCTGTGCGGAATATCTCTTCGGAAACAAGGCGGTAATTCCATACCGCATCATCTACACGCTCTTCGCATTGGTTGGTGCTACTGCATCGCTCAATGCCGTCTGGAGCACAGCAGATGCACTCAATGCGCTCATGGCAATCCCAAATATCATCGCAGTACTTGCTCTCAGCGGCGTCATTGCGAAAGAAACAAAATATTATCTAAAGGACCTCGACAAGATCGATCCAACCCCTGTGCCATTCCGCTCAGAGGTTGATAAAAAATTCACAAAGCGTAAGGATGCGTAAAACATTTTATATTGTATAATTCTTATATGTTTAGTATACTATTATTAGTTTTGATTAAAAATCATGTAATCGTATATTGAAAAGAGGAAGAATACAATGAGTGAATTTAGCTTCGACACATTAAAGGTCAATGCGGGGTATCGCCCTGCGGAGCACAACAATGCGGTATCCGTGCCAATCTATCAGACGGCGGCGTATACGCTTGGTGATAGCTTTCGGGCAGACAGGCTCTTTGCTTTTGAAGACGAAGATCCCATCTATACGAGACTTTCAAATCCGACAGTCGATGTGTTGGAGCGCAGAATGACAGAACTCCACGGCGGAGCAGGCGCAATCGCTTTGGCGTCTGGTATGGCTGCGGTATCTTATGCGTTGCTCAATGCGGCTGGGCGTGGTGGACGGATTCTTACGACGGCGCGGCTTTATGGTGGCACGGTCGATAGCTTTGAACATATCTTTGAGGACTTCGGGATTGAAGTTGATATTGTACAAAATCCGGATGATGTGAGCCAGTTTGAAGCGCTGATTCAGTCCGATACGAAAGCAATCTTCATCGAGACTTTATCCAATCCATTTTCTACCATTTTAGATATTGAAAAGATTGCCGAGATTGCACACAATCATGGGATTGTTTTGATTACGGACAATACGCTTGCGACGCCGTATTTACTGAATCCGTTTGAGTATGGTGCCGATGTTGTTGTTTATTCTGCAACAAAAGCCTTGAGTGGGCATGGAAATGTCATCGCAGGGCTGATTGTCGAAAGTGGCAAGTTCGATTATAGCAACGGCAATTATCCACATTTTACGAAGCCACTTTGGTTCTTGAGAGATGCGGATGACAAGAAACGAAATATGCTCGAAATATTCCCAGATATCCCTTTTACGGGCAGAGCACGCGCCATCTATCTGAATTATCTTGGCGCGGCACTGAGTCCATTTGATGCGTATCTTGTGTTGATTGGAATTGAGACGTTGTCAGAACGTGTATCAAAGCAAATTTCCAATGCGAGAGCTGTCCGCGCATATCTTGAGGACAATCCTTCTGTCTCATGGATTCGTCACCCAGAAGCCACGGATAGCAGATATTTTGAACTTGCGAAGAAGTATTTTCCAAAAGGGGCAGGCTCGGTTGTATCTTTTGGTTTTAACGGAACAGAATCACAATTCAGGATTTTCTTAGAATCGACCAAGATCTACAGCTATCAAGCCAATATCGGCGATGCGCGTTCGTTGATTATCAATCCTGCACAGACGACACATGTGGAACTGACGCCACATGCACGTGAATTGACGGATCTCACACCCGATACCATTCGGCTTTCTCATGGTCTGGAAGATCCCGATGATTTGATAGCCGATCTCGCACAGGCATTTGCCAAAGCATTTGTGTAAAATTTTCACAACTTCTTGACACTGCCCTTACGGAAACGTATATTATCATATATGTTAAAATCGTGCTGGGGGGGAGGAGTTTGACAATTATGATTGTTTTGGATAATGAAGAGTATTACTCGGTCGGTGAAGCGGCAAAGCTTTGCAACATTTCTAGAAAAGCACTGCGGTTTTATGACGAAATCGGCATCATTTCTCCAGATCGCATTGGGGAAAATGAATATCGATACTATAAAAGAGATACCTTGCTTATGGTGCCCGTCATTAAGTATTACAAGCAGATGGGATTTAAGCTGGAAGAGATGCGCGACTTTATCGCAGGCGCAACCTATGTTGAACTTGAAGAATCTTTTAAGACGAAGAAAGTCACACTGAAAAAAGAACTCTCTCGGATTGAGGAACAATATACCTCTGTACGCGATTGGTATAATCTAATCGTTGAAGCGAGTGTTGTCATTGAGAGTAATGCAACAGATGTGGGCGTAAAGTATTTTGAGCCGAGCCTTTTGTGTTATCAAGATCAACCCTATAAATCCGACTATAAAGATGCCATTATCAATATTGAATTTACGAATTATATTGAGAGTCTTGAAAATGAGATTACAGGTCCTGTCATACGCTATTTTGGCGATGTGCGGGAAAAACTCGCTGGAAAGCTTGAGATGAACCGCATCTTGCAGAAGACGATATTGGATTGTCCATTTGGACGAACCGTCACGTTTGGCGGCAAAGTCATGTTGTCCTGTTATCATATCGGGAGCCATTATCGGCTTTCAGAGACATATGATAAGATGTTCGATTGGGCGGGACTGCATGGATACAAATGTAAGGACGCAGCATACGAACGTTATGTCACGGATTATTGGACGACGTCCGATGCTGAAAAACATGTGACGGAAGTCATTATCGAGATATCAAGATAAAAAAATGCTAGATTACTATAAATAAAAAAGGTAAGATACGAGATGTCAGGGATTGACATGACGTGTCTTACCTTTTTTATTTATATGTATAATAGGTATCACAACACAAAACCTTCCCCTATAGGTCAAGTGTTCCCTAGGGGGAAGGTTTTATTATTTTTGAATGATTGGCAAACTGGATAATTTTAGTCGAAATTGTGGCATTTGTGCATGTTTTATTGGAAATTCGTAATCTTTTCATTTATATCACAGCTACAAAAAAATATTTTAAAAATAAATAAAATTTTCGCTTGACTTGTCCTTGCGGTATGATTATAGAATCCTCGTATCAGAGTTAGCGGTTATTGAAGTGCATTTGCATCAATCATGATGTACATGCACATAGGGGAAGGAGTTCTACATGAACGAGACTTCATTGCAGCTTGATCCAAGAGCAGCACGGATGAAACACCAGCTCGACACCAGTTTTTTTAAGAAGGGTCTTACTGTCGCGATTCTATCCGGCATGTGCTACGGCCTTTATTCAGCATTTCTGATGTATGCCACAGGGCAAGGCGTATGGGCAGATTGGTATGGTGTAAATGTCGCAGGACTTTCTACATTTACAATTGTCTATATTCTAGGTGCACTTGCTAGCGCAATCAATGATACTTGTTCCGCAATTTGGTGTCTGATTATCGCTGGCGTCAAAGGTAAGCTCGGTGATTTCCTCAGATGTCTGAAGACAAAGCCAGGTTTGGTTATGATTGTCTGTGCACTCATCGGTGGTCCAATCGCAAGTACAGCTTATATCGTTGCTTTACAGATGGCTGGCTCCATCATCATTCCAATCACAGCACTGTGTCCAGCAATTGGCGCAATCTTAGGTAGAATTTTATTTAAGCAAGAATTGAATGCACGAATGATTGCTGGCGTCGCAATCTGCGTTGGTGCTAGTATCATGATCGGTTCGACAAGTATGGGTGGTGATGCGCCAGAGGGTCTGTTACTCGGCGTCTTGATTGCATTTATCGCCGCACTCGGTTGGGGAATTGAAGGATGCGTTGCTGGCTATGGTACAACACTGATCGATTATGAAATCGGTATTGCAATTCGTCAATCTACATCAGGACTTTCTAATCTAATCATTCTTTTGCCAATCATGAGCATCATGGGCGGAGACATTGCGCTTGCTCCAAAGCTCATCGGAGCGGCAGTCACAAGTGGACCTGCAATGTTATTCTTTGTTGTTTCTGGTTTCTTCGCACTCTTTGCATACAGCCTTTGGTATAAGGGTAACAGCATGTGCGGCGCGGCACTCGGTATGGCTTGTAATGGTGCGTATTCGTTCTGGGGTCCATTCTTCTGCTGGATTATCCTTGGATTGTTCTTTAAGCAAGATGGCTGGATGCTTCAACCAATCGCATGGGCTGCAGCAATCGTAATGTTTATCGGTATCTGCCTCATCGCATTCAATCCACTTGATTTTCTTAAGAAAAAGGAGGTGGCATAGATGTTACCACTAAATTATGCAATCTTAAAATATTATACAACGCATGACGAAGCTGACGCAGATGATGTCATGAACAGTCTCCAAGGAACCTATGGTAATTTTAAATCATTTAAAAAGGCATCTGTCGTTGAGTCACTCATGACAGCACATGCAAATGGTCTACTTGATGAGACGAGCTATAGACTTGATGGCGATGAGCTCCGCGTCTTTTACAAAGTAAATGACTACGGTATGGACATGATTAACAGTTATATCAAGTAGCACAGTGGTAGCACGGTGGAAAAGGAAACATAGGGAGATAGAAAAATGAGATATTTTGGTGAAGAAGCCCTCGGTCTCATCGAGACAATTGGCATGGTGCCAGCCCTTGAAGGTGCTGACAAAATGCTCAAGGCGGCTGATGTAGAATTGATTTCGTATGAGAATATCGGTTCAACCCTTGTAACCATTATGGTTAAAGGTGATGTCGCAGCAGTAAAAGCATCCGTCAAAGCAGGTGCAGAAGCTGCCGAAGCAATCGGAACACTGACAGCGCAGAATGTGATGCCAAGACCAATCCGTGCGGTTGGCGAGATCGTATCCGTTCATGATGTAGATTATTAAGAAGGAGACGTGTAACGTGGTAAATTATAATGCACTTGGTCTCATTGAGACCTTTGGAATCGTATTTGTGCTTGAAGCAGCTGATGCAATGGTGAAAGCCGCAGATGTAGAATTGATTGGATATGAAAATACTGCATCAGGCTATATCTCCGTATTGGTGAGTGGCGATGTCGCAGCTTGCAAGACTGCCGTTGATGCTGGTGTAAAAGCGGTTGCGGACATGGGAACGGAAGTGTATAGCTCCGTCGTCATTCCAAGCCCACACCCAGATTTGGCAAAGATTATAGACAGATATACGCTAGATAAGCTTCTACCATATCCACCAGTAGAGCCAAAAGCGGAACCTGTAGCAAAAAAAGCTGCAACAAAATAAGCTGCAACAAAGTAAGACTGTAATAAAGTGGCATAAGACGAAAAAAGATGATGACTGAATAGCTCGATTTTGCGTAAAAAAACAGCCATTATTTTACGCAAAATCGAGTAAAGAAGAGATTGCAAAAATAACTAGACATTACTAGAAAGAACTGGACATGAATAGACATAAGCTGGACATAACTGGACATGAATAGATGTTGAAATGATTCATGTTGAAATGATTAAAAATAAGCAGTCGAGGGACATATGAACATCATTGATAATGATTTACTCTCAATTCAAGAGGCACGCATCTTAGTCGAAAATGCGGCAACAAGCCAGAAGACGCTCGCAGGCTATCCACAAGAGAAGCTTGACGAGATTGCAATGGCGATTGTCTCTGCAATTACGCCTCATATCGAACGGCTGGCAAACCTGTCTTATGAGGAGACAGATTATGGGAATGTGCAGGATAAATATACGAAGATACGCTTTACATGTGATAAGCTTCTGCCAGCCATTCGGGATATGAAGTGTGTTGGGATTATCAATCGGGATCATGAGAATAAGATTATGGATGTCGGCGTTCCGATGGGTGTGATTGCAGCATTTTGTCCCGTGACAAGTCCTGTGGCAACGACGATTTACAAAGCGGTGATTGCCGTGAAGTCGGGCAATGCGATTATCTTTTCGCCGCATCCTAGAGCAAAAGAGTCGATGACTGAGACATTGGATTTGATCATAGAAGCTGCGATTCAAGCAGGGCTTCCCAAATGGTCGATTTCCTATCAGACGATTACGACGGGTGCTGGAAGTACGGAACTGATGAATCATAAAGATACTTCGCTTATCATGCTTACTGGGGTGCCGGGATTGTTAAAAATTGCACAAAGTTCTGGCAAGGCGACGATTATCGGTGGGCTTGGAAATGGACCAGCATTTATCGAACGAACTGCAGATGTTGACCGCGCTGTACGCGATATCATCATCAGCAAAACTTTTGATTATGGGATTGTGACAGCGGCAGAACAATCAGTTGTCGTGGATAGCTGTATTGAAAGTGATGTAAGGCGAGCGTTTGAAATGCATGGCGGCTATTTTATGAGTGCGGCTGAGTCTGATGCTCTCGGATTGTTTTTCTTCAGCGGTGCTGGTAAAGCCAATCCCGATATGGTTGGAATCAGTGCTCAAAGGCTTGCGAAGAAAGCGGGATTCCTTGTTCCTGATTCGGTCAAAGTCTTGATATCAGAACAGAAATACGTGTCTCAAAAGAATCCTTATTCGCGTGAAAAACTTTGTCCCGTATTGTCTTATTTTGTGGAAGATGATTGGATGAATGCTTGCGAAAAATGTATCGAGTTGATTCTCGGAGAACGGCAAAGTCACACACTTGTCATTCATTCGAGAGATGAAGAAGTCATAAAGCAATTTGCATTGAAGAAACCAGTGGGACGTATATTGGTCAATACACCAGCGGTGTTTGGCGGTATGGGCGCAACAACGAATCTATTTCCGGCGATGACACTTGGTAGTGCATCGGTTGGGCAGGGGATTACATCAGAGAATGTATCGCCGATGAATCTAGTTTATATACGAAAAGTGGGATACGGCGTCAGAACCGCCGAAGAGATACTTTATCAATAGTGGAATAACAGAGAGGTAATAAAAGTGGATATAAAAGAATTTTCACAGAAATTAGCTGAAGCGACAAAAGAAATGTCAGATACAGAGCGCGATGCGCTGAAGAAAGCATTTGAGAGCGTTGCAAATCAAGTGGATTGGACGGCACCTGTCGGCGGCACAAATGCTGCGACATTTGCCAGTGCTAGTGCTAGTACAAATACCGCTGCAAATGGCACTGGGATTCCTGATGGTCCAACACAGCGTCAGGTGCTACTCAAAGAGAATTTCTTGAAGCAAGTGCCAAGCATCACAACGCACAGAGCGCGCGCGATTACGAAGATTGCCAAGGAAAATCCTGGTATGCCAAAGATTATGCTTCGTGCAAAATGCTTCAAATATTGCTGCGAGACCGCGCCACTTGTAATTCAAGATAATGAGCTTATCGTAGGTGCACCTTGTGGCGCACCGAGAGCTGGGGCATTTTCACCTGATATCGCATGGCGCTGGATGGTGGATGAAATCGACACAATTGGTAGCAGGCCACAGGATCCATTTTACATCTCTGAAGAGGATAAGAAGATTATGAAAGAAGAGCTCTTCCCATACTGGGAGGGCAAATCAGTCGATGAATACTGCGAAGATCAGTATCGTGAGGCGGGTGTCTGGGAGCTTTCTGGTGAGTCATTTGTGTCCGATTGTTCGTACCATGCAATCAATGGTGGCGGCGATTCCAACCCTGGTTATGATGTCATTCTTATGAAGAAGGGCATGATTGATATTCAGAATGAAGCGAAAGAGCATCTGACACATCTCGATTATGAGAATCCAGAGGATATCGAGAAGATTTATTTCTATAAATCGATTATTGATACGACAGAGGGCGTCATGATTTACGCACAGCGTATATCAGCATATGCTTCTGAGCTTGCGGGACGTGAGCAGAATCCAACTAGAAAAGCAGAGCTGCAGAAAATCGCTGAAATCAATGCACGTGTTCCAGCCCACAAACCAGAGACTTTCTGGGAAGCGATTCAGTCTGTATGGACAATCGAATCCTTACTCGTTGTGGAAGAAAATCAGACAGGTATGTCCATCGGCCGTGTCGATCAATATATGTATCCGTACTATAAAGCGGACATTGAAAGTGGCAGGTTGACAGACTATGAGGCGTTTGACCTCGCGGGTTGTATGCTCATCAAGATGAGTGAGATGATGTGGATTACGAGTGAGGGTGGTTCTAAATTCTTCGCTGGATATCAGCCATTTATCAATATGTGCGTCGGTGGTGTCACGAGATCTGGACTTGACGCAACGAACGATTTGACTTATTTGCTCATGGATGCGGTAAGACACGTAAAAGTCTATCAGCCATCGCTTGCAGCGAGAATCCACAATAAGTCACCACAGAAATACTTAAAGAAAATTGTCGACGTCGTAAGAGCAGGTATGGGATTCCCAGCTTGCCATTTCGATGACACACATATCAAGATGATGCTCGCAAAGGGCGTATCGATCGAAGATGCGAGAGATTACTGCCTCATGGGTTGCGTAGAGCCACAGAAAGCCGGAAGACTTTATCAGTGGACGTCAACTTCCTATACGCAGTGGCCAATTTGTATCGAACTTGCGCTCAATCATGGTGTGCCACTATGGTATGAGAAACCAGTGACACCAGACGAGGGACCACTCGATCGCTATAAGACTTATGAGGACTTCGACGCAGCTGTCAAGGATCAGATTTGTTACGTGACAAAGTGGACAAACGTTGCAACCGTCATCTCCCAGCGCGTACATCGAGAACTCGCACCAAAGCCACTCATGTCGATTATGTATGAGGGTTGTATGGATCATGCGAAAGACGTATCTGCTGGTGGTGCAATGTACAACTTCGGACCTGGCGTCATCTGGTCTGGACTTGCAACTTATACCGATTCGATGGCAGCAATTAAGAAACTCGTATTTGACGATAAAAAATATACATTGGCGCAGCTCAATGATGCGCTAAAAGCAGATTTTGAAGGCTTCGAGCAACTCAGACGCGACTGCCTAGAAGCACCAAAATACGGCAATGACGAAGATTATGCGGACTTAATCGCAGCTGATTTGATTCAGTTTACGGAGATGGAGCACAGAAAGTACAGAACCTTATATTCCATCTTGAGCCACGGCACTTTGTCAATCTCCAACAACACACCATTCGGACAGCTCACAGGAGCATCTGCAAATGGTCGTAAAGCATGGACGCCACTTTCCGACGGTATCAGCCCAACACAAGGTGCGGATTTCAAGGGACCAACAGCGATTATCAAGTCCGTATCGAAGATGGCAAATGACAATATGAACATTGGACTCGTTCACAACTTCAAACTCATGGCAGGTTTGCTCGATACGCCAGAAGGCGAAGAGGGTATCATCACATTGCTGAGAACGGCAAGTGTGTTTGGAAACGGTGAGATGCAGTTCAATTACATGGACAACAAGACCTTGCTGAAAGCGCAAGAACATCCAGAAGAATATCGCGACCTCGTCGTACGAGTTGCTGGATATAGTGCATTCTTCGTCGAGTTGTGCAAAGATGTACAGGACGAAATTATCAGTAGAACAATGTTGACACACTTCTGAGAGACTTACCCCATACGCGAAGCGGATGGTTGGTAAGTCCTCCTCGAGGACTCCGCGGCTTTAGCCGCAATGGAGTCTACCGGAGAGACTCATACGCGAAGCGGATGGTTGGTAAGTCCTCCTCGAGGACTCCGCGGCTTTAGCCGCAATGGAGTCTACCGGAGAGACCCATACGCGAAGCCGATAATTTTTAGCTACTTTAAGTTTTGATTTAGTATGAAGGATAAATTTCATGGAGCGGCAAGCATTCATATTCAACGTACAAAAATACAATACATATGATGGTCCAGGTGTAAGAACTCTTATATTCTTCAAGGGTTGCCCACTCCGTTGCCGTTGGTGTTCCAACCCCGAGGGAATTCGCCCTCGTTATGACGTAATGCTCAAACCATCTTCTTGTGTTGCCTGTGGTGCATGCGAACAAGCATGCCCCGTAGGTATTCACAGAATTGATTGTGCAAATGCCGCAATTGATGGCGATGGTGCTCACCATATCAATCGAAGCCTAGAATGTATTGGGTGCAACGCTTGCGTTGACATTTGCCCAACATCTGCTTTGAAGATTGCTGGGGAATACAAGACAATATCGCAGCTCGTAGACATTGTCATGGAAGATAAGCCGTTTTATGAATTTTCAGGAGGCGGTGTGACGCTCGGCGGCGGTGAAGTGACGAGCCAGCCAGACGCAGCAATTAGCTTACTTACAGCATGCAAACAGCGTGGTGTCAACACAGCAATTGAGACTTGTGGGTATGTAAAACCTGAGATATTGGAACGATTTAAAGATTGTACAGATTTATTTTTGTATGATATCAAGGCCTTTGACTCAGACAGACATCAGCAATTGACGGGTGTGCGCAATGAGTTGATTCTTGAGAATTTGAAAGATCTGCTATCGTCGAGGAGCCATGTGAAGATCCGTATGCCACTATTGCATGAACGCAACGATTATCTGGAGGACATGGAAGGGTTATGCGATTTTATTGCACCTTATGCGGATTACAAGACTTTTAAGGGCGTGGATTTACTTCCTTATCACAAGCTAGGTGTTGGGAAATATTCCCAGCTTGATATGTCTTATAGCCTAGATGGTGATCCCGTAATGAGCGAAGATGATTTGCGTAAGATTGAGACACTTATGAAGAATAAGGGGATACAGGTTTCGATTATTAAACACTAATGGAGAAGTAAATGGCACCCAACGACGACAAAAAACTTGAACGTATCATACAAGAATCGGTGCCTGGCAGGCAGGTTACGATTGCGCATGTCGTTGCTGCTCCTATTGATGAAATCTATGAGCGGATTGAGATTCCACACAGTGGGGCAATTGGTATTTTAACACTTTCGCCTTGTGAGACGGCAATCATTGCCGCAGATATTGCAACGAAAGCTGCCGATGTAGCTATCGGATTTCTCGATCGTTTTACGGGTTCGGTTGTCGTGACAGGCGATGTGCAGAGCGTCGAGACATCTCTTGAAGCTGTTGTTAAAGTATTGCGAGATGACTTGGGTTATGACACGGTAAATGTCACAAAGACATGATGAATGATTTGACATCATCATTCGACATCCTAATTTGAGATTGATGTAAAATAGGCAACAATTTTTCGTTATTTATCATTCGCTATTCAGAAGACAACGTTAGAGAATATCCTGTATTAAATTAGTTGCTTGAATGAGCTGCTTGAAATAATAAAACTACATCATATAGCACCGAACAATAGCATTGGAGAAACAGATCATGAAATTCATTACGGAAGATGATCTACGAGATAAATATAAAAAGGAGCCACTCAGTGTCTATGTGCCTCCAGATGGTACGAAACTCACGCCAGGTGCGCGACAATTTCTCATCGATCGAGGGATTTTTGAAGAAGCCAGCGATGATGTTGCAAATGTCTATGGTGGCAAACTGAATCTGAACGGCGGAAATGTTGTTCAGCGAAACGTCCAAGAAAACACGAATAGATATCAGAAATCAGATTATGAATATGCAGAAGATTTGATTGAGATGGTTCGGGCAGATTTTTATAAAGCAGGCTATGATTTGCTCGGAGACAATATCCATACGGCGCAACGACTGATGACAATTGCAACAGCTTTGAACAAGCTGAAACCATGTGAGGATCGCAAGCGTTGTGATGGCGCGTCTGGTGATGAAGAGTCCAATCAAAATGCTCATAGCAATGCTGGCAATAATAGTAATAGTATCAATAAAAGTATCAGCAACAATGGTATCGTTCCTGATATCAAAGGGGATTTGAATTTTGCAGCATGCACGGGTATCAAGGATGACAACTTCGATACGTTGCTGAAAGATTGCTTCTATATAGGAGAGTTTCATGCGCAACATGAGCATGCGAAAGAGATTCTGATTCTTCACCAATTACGATGCAGACTCAGGCATGCAGAGGCGAAATTCAACAAATATGCAGGTTCAGATTTGAATCTACAAGCAGGGACAAAAGGTCTCAGACAGACAATCAATATCCTATCGCGTATGATTTGTGCGGCATTTGGAAGTAAAGTTTGTCAGAAGCAGACCTAACCACACGAATAGGCATGGAACATACCGTATGAGTGTCTGGTAGGTCGCTCTTGAGGATTCCGCGGTTTTAACCGCAGTGGATACCGCTAATCATAACCAAAATTGAAAACAAAGGAAGACAGCACGTGGCAAAACCGAAAATCGAAAAACTGAATACAAGCGATCCAATCGACGCGCAGCTTGAATATACAAACGACTTCATCGCAAGATTTGAGGAAGTAATTGAGAATCCGATCAAAAGCAAATCGAACGTATATTATGTGGGCGTGGATCTTGGAACCGCATGCGTTGTGACAGCTGTATTGGATGAAGATAAAAATCCAGTAGCCGGTATGTATGAATACGCTGATGTTGTCCGAGATGGCATGGTTGTCGATTATATCAAAGCGATTGAAATTGTCAGACGTATGAAGACAGAGCTCGAAGAAATTTTAGATACGGAGCTCATCTATGCGGCATCAGCAATTCCGCCAGGAACCGATGAACTCGATGGCGGCGCAATCAAAAATGTCGTCATGGGTGCAGGCTATGAACTAACCGCGCTCCTAGACGAGCCGACGGCAGCAAATGAACTACTTGGTCTGCAAAACGGCGCAGTCATTGACGTCGGTGGAGGTACAACAGGTATCTCGGTATTGAAAGATGGAGAAGTCATCTATGTCGATGACGAAGCGACAGGCGGTACACATTTCTCGTTGGTATTATCTGGAGCTTACAAGATGAGTTTCGATGAAGCAGAATTATACAAGCGTAATGCTGAGAATCATAAAGAATTACTACCAGTGCTCAAGCCTGTGATTGAAAAAGTCTCGTCGATTGTATCGAAACAGCTCGAAGGACATGATGTCGATACGCTTGCGTTGGTCGGCGGCACGTGCTGCTTGACTGGCATGGAGGCAATCATTGAGAAAAATACAGGCATTAAGACATTTAAGCCGACAAATCCATTGTTTGTCACACCACTTGGAATTGCGCTGAGTTGCACGGATGTGGAGATGGACTAAAGGAGGTCAAAATGATTGACACAAAGATAATAAAATCTCCATCGGCAGGCACACTTGAAATCTTAAGGCACAGACAAGCGAAGCCTGAGGTGAAAGAGGACGAAGACAACATTGCAAATGCCGCAGCAGTCGGTCTTGTGCAAGGTAAGCTCATCGATATGATTGTTGCCTCCGATATTGCTGAAAAAGCAGTTGGCGTTACGGTTATGGATGTGCGAGGTAGTTGCCCGCAGAACATGATAATGCTGGCAATATATGGTGATACTGCATCCGTAGAAGATGCCATAAAAACAATCAATAGTAAAATAGTATGAATGGAGATGGCAGATGCTTACAGCAAAACTAATAGATCACATATGGGCGACGCGCAAGGCGGATGAGATCAATGGCTATAAACTTATGCTCGTAGAAGTCATCGGCGGTGGCACAAATGCGGGCGCACGCTATGTCGCGGTAGATACCATCAGCTCGGGCATCGGCGATCGAGTTTTAGTTGTGACAGGCTCAACGGCGAGGCGAATGCTCGGTGATGACAATCTGCCCATCGATGCAGCAATTGTTGGCATTATTGATGAAGATTGCCAATTTGAGAAAACGAATCAATAACTTATTTTGGAGGAAATCGAATGATAGATGCAGCTGGAATCAGAAAAGCAGGGGTCATTGGTGCTGGTGGTGCTGGTTTCCCAACATATGCAAAACTGACATCTAAAGCAGATTATGTAATTCTAAACGGAGCCGAATGTGAGCCATTGTTGCGTGTCGATCAGCAACTGATGGATGTATATGCGGAAGATGTTATCGCAGGACTCGAAATTGCACGGAATCTATCGGGTGCAGCACAGGCATTGATTGGCATAAAGGCAAAGCACAAATCAGCAATCACCAGACTGAATGAAGCCATTGATGGTGCTGGGCTTACGGGTAAAATCGAAGTACGAATCATCAAAGATGCCTATCCTGCAGGTGATGAACAAATTCTCGTCTATGAATTGACCGGTAGAGTTGTTCCTGAGACAGGCATTCCAATCATGGTTGGCTGTGTGGTATTAAACTCCGAGACGGCAATCAACATTGCAAGAGCCGACCGTGGCGAAAATGTCACAGACAAATATCTCACGGTAGCAGGGAATGTCTCCAAACCAATTACATGCAAAGTAGCTGTAGGCACGCCGATTAAAGATGTATTGCGATTGGCTGGGATTCAAGATACTGCAGGTCTAAGTGTGATTGACGGTGGTCCGATGATGGGACCCGTATTAGAAAATCTTGATGGCTATGTGACGAAAAAAAGCAAAGGATATGTCGTTTTAGATTCGGAGCATCCACTCATAAAAAAGAAGACGATGTCCAAAGAATCCGCGCGTAGAATCAATAAATCAGCTTGTGAGCAATGCAGAATGTGTACGGATTTATGCCCAAGATATCTGATCGGACATAATATGCAGCCACATAAGATTATGCGATCGGTTGGCTACAATTTTGAAGATATAGACCCATCAAAGACTGTGTACCTGTGCTCGCAGTGCAGTCTGTGCTCATTATTTAGCTGTCCTGCAGGTTTGAATCCAAAGGCGGCAAATATGGCAGCAAAAGATGAACTGATTGCAAGAGGTGAGAAATACACTGCAGATAAAGAGGCAACGTACGAGGCAAGAAGTGCACGCAGCTATCGTCAAGTAAGTACGAAACGACTTGTGAAACGTCTTGGACTCGCAGGTGTAGATGTAAAAGCACCGCTTTTAGATGGCAGAAGTTCCGAGCATTTGCAAGCGACCTTATGCGAAATTGTTGGAATCTCACTCAGACCGCATGTCGGTGCACCAGCGATACCTGTTGTAAAGCAAGGTGACCAAGTTACACGAGGACAACTCATTGCAGATGTCGATTCGGACAAACTCGGTGCAGCCATTCATGCAAGTGTAACAGGAACCGTTGAGCGTGTTGATGAATCATTAATCATAATTAGAAGGAGCTGATGGATATGAATAAAGCTATTGGAATGCTTGAAGTAACGAGCATTGCGCGTGGAATTTATATGGCAGATCAGATGGTGAAAATTTCTGAAGTAGACATTGTGACTGCCTCGTCGACTTGTCCAGGTAAATACATCGCAATCGTGCACGGTGATGTCGCGTCGGTTGAAGATGCCGTACATACGGGTGAACGTTTTGCGGGTGAGTTCTATGTCGATTCGATTATCATTCCAAATGTGAATCCACATGTATTTCCAGCCATTGTGGGCGCGGAAATGCCAGAAAGAATCGATGCAATCGGAATTGTAGAATCCTATTCCATGTCGCAAATGGTCATCAGTGCGGATGCAATCTTAAAATCTGCGGAGCTTGATGCGATTGAACTCAGACTTGGGACTGGACTTGGCGGCAAGGCGTATTTCACTTTTACAGGCGATGTCGCTGCCGTGACAACGGGGGTCGATACTGCAAAGGCGATTGCGGCAGATGATGGACTTTTAGTCGATTGTGAGGTTATTGCATCACCATCAGACAAACTTATACCAACATTGATATGACGATATTTTGTAGTTATGGTTATTGAATGAGATAGAAAATAGGGGAGGAATGAAAATGCGCAAATTGATATGCGAAAAGGATGTACAAGCATTTGCGTGTGCTGGCTCTAAGACACTGTACTATGACGCAAACACGTTGATTACAGCTGCAGCACGCGATCTTGCAGAGAAACTGGAGATTAAACTTGTGGAAGGTTCTGAGACGCAGACGCAGAGTGCATGCTGTAGCAACAGTAGTAGTCCCGCGAGCAGTAGCTGTGACGCTGGACTAAGCGAGGACATCATCTACAAGGCGCTTCAAGTGTTGATTGATAAGGGGATTATTGATGCCAATACAATCAGCAATGTAGCTTGTAAGGATGAAACGAAGCCATACCGATATTGCAAAGATGCATCGGGGCTGAAGATTGTGGATGGCGGTAGTGTCCAGCTTGAATATCTGGATACAGGCAATCCTTCCAACGATGTGAATTTCCAAGAAGTCATCTGTTCGAAAGAATCATCCGTTATGAATGCAGGGTTCCTTGATATCAACAGTTGCACGTTTGATTGGCCAGTGGAATGTGATGAGATGTATTATGTGATTGCAGGTCCACTCAATATCATAATCAATGGCAAGACTTATACCGCAAATGCAGGAGATGTTGTGAATCTTCCAGTCGGAAGTACTGTGACATTTTCAGCACCTGGTAAGGCGAAGATGTTCTATGGTATTAAGGCGGCGTAAATCATCTGCGCAATTGCCTTTGCACCAGATTTCATCCCGACTCTTTGTCAGAAAGCCTCACAAGAGCACCACTCTTGTTGTATTTTCTGACTGCGATTCGAGGTAAAATCTGGCACAAATTCAACAACGCAGATGATTCACGCCACCTTAGCGGCGTAAATTTATTCACGCTATCTTGGCAGCGTAAATAATTTGTACGGTGTAAATAAATTGGAAAGGAAAATGGGAATGGATAACGGAATTGATTATGATTTACAATCGGTGCAACAGGTCAGAGACTTAGCGCGGTTTGGCGAAAAAGCTACAAAAGAAATCGCGACCTACAGCGAGGCGCAGATTGATAAGATTATTCGCAACATGGTGCGTGTTGCAGAAGCACATGCACAAGAACTCGCGCAGATGGCAAATAGCGAGACTGGATTTGGAAAAGTCGAAGATAAAATCTTCAAAAATACACTCGCGTCTACTGTCTTATACGAGTATATAAAAGACATGAAGACGATCGGCATTCTCAGTGAAGATAAGGCAAAAGGCATCATCGAGGTTGCAGAACCTGTTGGCTTATTGATGGGTATTGTGCCATCAACGAATCCAACATCAACAGCAATCTTTAAATCAATTATAGCAATAAAATCCAGAAATGGAATTATATTCTCACCACATCCATCTGCTGCAAAATGCACATTACGTGCAGCACAGCTCATGAACGAAGCGGCTGTAGAAGCTGGTGCACCACAGAACATCATCGGCTGCATCTCTCTCACGACGATTGAGGCGACCAATGAACTCATGAAGCGTCCGGAAGTCAAGATGATTATTGCAACAGGTGGTCCTGGCATGGTCAAAGCAGCCTATAGTGCTGGAAAACCAGCCTTGGGCGTTGGTGCAGGCAACACGCCAGCTTATATCGAAAGAAGTGCAGACGTCGATCTGGCAGTAAGAAATATCATCGCAAGTAAGACCTTTGACAATGGAACAATCTGTGCATCGGAGCAGTCAGTCATCTGCGAAGATGTCAATCGCGAGGCAGTCGTTGCAGCGTTCCAGCGCAACGGTGGGTATTTTATGACAGCTGAGGAGACGAAGAAAGTCAGCGCATTATTATTTAAAAATGGTCATGCGATGAATGCAAAGTTTGTTGGCAGATCTGCAGAAGTTATTGCAGAAGGCGCTGGAATTCAGATTCCACATGGTACAAAAGTCTTAATCGGCGAACAGGGTGGTGTTGGTAATGATTATCCACTATCCTATGAAAAACTGACAACCGTTCTTGCGTTCTATACAGTTCGCGATTGGCATGAGGCATGTACCTTGTGTATCGATTTGCTGCAAAACGGTATCGGTCACACCCTCAGTCTCCATACACAGAGCAGAGACATCGTGATGGAATTTTCCGTAAAGCCAGCATCGAGAATTCTCGTCAATACAGGCACAAGCCAAGGCGCAACAGGCGGCAGCACAGGACTTCAACCATCGTTCACGCTCGGTTGTGGCACATGGGGCGGCAGTTCGGTATCGGAAAATGTCGGACCACAGCACTTGATTAATATCAAAAAGATTGCCTATGGAATCCGAGATTTGGTGCCACAGAATCCACCTACAAATACATACAATACAGCAGCACAACCCACAAGTAGCTACAGCCCAGCAATCAATCACTGCACGTCTCCAGATGAGATATCAAGAGCTGCTGCATCACAAGGTGGATATACCGCCGCAAGTAGTTGCACTGCCGCACCACAAGTATCAAGTTGTGGACTGCCACCAGCAGGTTCAGACCCAGCTGCAGGGCTCGAACGACTCACTGCTGAGACATTAAATTACTCGTTTGGTGGCTCTGGACAGGGCTGCAGCAACTGTATCGAACTCGGTGCAGATAAGCCAATCACGAAAGAGGATTTAGCCGACATGATTGCAGCAATGACAAAAGCAATCAACGGAAATTAGTGGGAGAAATGACGATATGGATAGATTTAACAGAGCGCTGACAGATTTTATGGGCGCAGTCATCGGAGATGAGAAAATCGTACCCGTTGGCGTATCAGGTCGACATTTGCATCTGTCCCAAAGTGATCTCGACCTATTATTTGGACCCAATTACGAGCTCACAAGTATTAAGAATTTATCGCAGCCTGGGCAATTTGCCTGCAAGGAGACGGTCACCATCTGTGGACCAAAAGGCTGCCTGGAGAAGGTCAGAATCCTAGGACCGGTCAGACCCGAGACGCAGGTTGAACTGCTGAGTGGGGACTGTTTCAAACTAGGAATTGGCATATGTATACGCATGTCGGGTGATCTTAGAGCATCTCCCGCAATCACAATCGTAGGACCGAAAGGCTCCGTATACAAAAGCGAAGGTGCGATTGTTGCGAAGCGGCACATTCACATGACCCCAGCGGACGCGAGCACGTATGGCGTCACGGATGGACAGATTGTGAATCTATCGGTAGAAGGCGAAAGAGGAGGTGTACTCAGAGAAGTTATTGTACGGGTTTCAAATACTGCCGCACTCGACTGTCACGTCGATACGGAGGAAGCAAATGCTCTAGGAATCAATTCATCTACAGTTGTTAAATTATATTAATTTACATTTATATTTTATTTATTTAGGAGGAAACAAAAATGGCTAAATTAGATGCACTCGGAATGATCGAAACAAAGGGACTCGTTGGCGCAATCGAAGCGGCTGATGCAATGGTTAAGGCTGCAAATGTCTACCTAATCGGTAAAGAATTTGTTGGTGGCGGACTTGTAACGGTTATGGTTCGCGGTGATGTAGGCGCTGTCAAAGCTGCAACAGATGCAGGTGCAGCAGCAGCTCAGAGAGTTGGAGAATTACTATCTGTACACGTAATTCCTCGTCCACATGCTGAGGTTGAGGATATTCTACCAGATGCAAAAGCAAAATAAATTGAAATCTTAAATAGCAAAGGAGAGCATTACCAACCAACCTACTTCTGATCGGTTGTTCGGTATGCTCTTTCTTTTTTGCAATTTCTTAATGAGACGAACAACGTCAGTTACGAAGGAGAATCTTATGTATCATTTTCATGCTAGAACCTCCAAACGAGTGGCAATATTATTGAGCATAATTCTTTTATTTGCAATCACAGTACAGACTTTTCCAGCAACTACTTCCTATGCCGTGGGCGAGGATATTGGCTATATTGTTGGTCCGACGCCAATATTTGAGGGCATGGCAAAAGGTGCGAATGACATCACGGTTTATAATGATAAAATTGCATTTTCCATTGCGGCAGACTCCAATAACTACTGGAATATGACAAAGGGCAGTATCCTTGATATTGGTATCCGCGGGCGCGGTGGCTCTCCAGGAGATTATGGCGTTGATATGGTCAACGATGTTGAATTCTTAAATGATTTATGGACTGCAACGGGATCTTTTGATGGCAAAAATCTTCTGAGCGATATTATTGTTGATGATCCGATTGTCACAGGAGACGAAATCACCGTCACTATACATACACAGTATTGGGTAGCAGATGCTGATAAAAATGGAACCAATGACGTAGAGCAATTTGGTTCGCTGCAGAAGCCACTGGATGTGACGCTTACCTATCATTTGAAACAAGGCGATAACTTTATTACTTTAAGCTCCGATGTATTAAATCCAGATACAAATCTTGTAACTTACGCTACAATGTACAGTGGCTTTTCGCTCAGTACATTGGCTGCGAGCATGTTTGGTCCGTTTGGCTTCTATCCTGATGTAAAAATTACAGGAATTGGCGTCGGGCGTGATGCAAATGTCCAAGAATATTTTGGAGATTTTGTCACGACTTATGGAAGCAATTATGCCGTATCCTTGCAGATGGACGGTACAAATTCATATAAAGGCTCCTCTGGCTATAAAGATTTATATAAATTGCAAGACCTTGCGCCAGCAACACCTTATGGCTTCCAAGGCGAAGTTCTTGTGTCGGATCAACCTGAGACGGCAACCATGATGGATCGTTACATAGCCAAGGATGCAAATGTCGCAGCAAACTATTCAACAATAAGTGGTAAAGTCCTTGATAATCTAAATCAGCCCGTTGCAAATGCTTATGTAATAGCAGAAAAAATGGGTGCATATCTACCTACTGCAAAATCAGGTACTGTAAATGGGAATTTGCCAGGCACAGTCGTTGCACAGGAGCAGCCTCTTGTGTGGGCAGTTACAGATTCTGATGGTAACTATTCTATAAAACTACCAAAGACAGGTTTTAACGATGGACTGGACAATATTGCTGGAAATGGTGATTATCGTTATAAATTCAAAGTAGAAGCTGCTGGTTATACCTCTATCACAAGTTCAGACTATTTGATTACGGGTGATACCTTAGAGAATTTTACACTTGAAGCTGGTGCACCCATCTCACTGACTGCGGTGGATGAAAATGGCGACAAAATTCCTTTCAAAGTGACGATCAAAGGAGTGACTTCAGAAATTAAGACACTTGGTGGTAGCACTAATTTTTCTGATGCGCTGGACTCTGATGATCCATATACGGTTCATTTCACAATGTCCAAAGCCAATGATGTGACGTTTACAGCAAGTTATGGTGCTGATTTTGAATCACTTTCTGCATCTTTTACGACAGATGTTGCAGAAAATGGTGTGACGCATGAATTCGTAATACCTACCGTTATTGATCCTCAAAATGATGGTTGGTATGCTGCAGATAATCATCAACATTCTGATTATGGCGACGGATCAACAAGCATCTATGATTTGTTCCGTGCACAGATTGCTGCAAAATTAGATTTTGCGATTGTAAGTGATCATGATACGCGTACACATAATCAGGAGATGGCTGACATGGCGTTGAATCATAATCCACCAATTCCATTTTTGTCAAATATTGAGGTCTCTCCTGGTTGGGGACATTGGGGACTTTTAGGCGTAAGCTATGATGGAAGTACAAGTGCCCCTGTCGATCCTACGACTGCAACACCACAAGAGATTATATCTGCTGGACATGATGACGATGCCATTGTCATTGTGCATCATCCATTCTCGGATTATGGTTTTCTTAATAATCAGGCTGGTGTAAATGGTGGTCTTTCCGAAGGATGGGATGGATTTGATTTATTAGAATTACAAAGTACACTATCTTTGGCAAATGCCGGTGATAGCAAATCATTGCAGGATATTTTGACTGACGATGCTTGGACAAAGATTCGTTTAGATAGCTTAAATACATCTATGGCGGAGATTGGTGTAAGTAATATGGATGCAAAGGCAATTGTATCTGCATTTGCATTTTGGAATCATGGTGAGAAGAAATATTTTAGCGCAGGTTCCGACCAACATGATGCGGCATCTGCGACACTTTATCCAGGTATCATCCGCATGTATGCGAAATTAGATTCTGCAACTACGGATCAGTACAAACATGCATTATTAGATGGAAATGCTTATGCAACGCTTGGTCCCGCGCTCATTCCTGCTGACAATACCATGTTTGGATCGATGCAAGAAGTAGAAGAAGGCGATGATTTAACCTTTTCTCTAAAGGCTGGATCTGTAAATGGTGCTACATCCGTTACACTGTGGAGCATGGGTAAAGCCGTTGAGACAAAAACGGTCGATACGCTGAGTGATGTGACATTTTCCGTCACACCGACCGATTCGGAAAATCTTTGGTATAGTTTTACTGCGACAGATGCGGCAGGGCATGATGCGGTAAGCAACCCTGTATGGGTTAAAGTTGTTCAGCCGTCACAGGAACCAGAACCTCCAGTACCGCCAGAACCTCCGACACCGCCAGAACCTCCGACGCCTCCTGTGCCTGAGCCAGAACCAGTGCCACAGCCAACGCCTGCAGCACCATTGCCAATGATTTCTGTTGATTACAGTAATAAAATTCTTCAAGGATTTGGAACATGGACAGGGTCGGGCAATCTTACTGCGAGAATCGATGTTGATTATAGCAAGTTTACAGATTTGAAATTGTCAGGTGTGTCAATCGATAAAAATAATTATACGGTAGCAAGTGGCAGTACGATTATCACCTTAAAAGAGAATTGGCTAAAGACATTTAAAGATGGTAATTATACTGTTCGGGCAGAATTTGCGGATGGATATGCAGATTTACCTTTGACAATATCACGAGATGTCAATGCGGCTCATGCACCATCGACAGGTGATTCTAGTATGATATCAGTTACAATTACGATTGCAGGGGCTGCCATTTTACTACTCTTATACGCTTTATACCAACGTATGAGATGGAATAAACAACAGTAAGATGTGATGCCGAAAGTTCCATTTTTAAGAGAATGTGGCGATAATTTCGGCAAGATTATAAAATAATAATTAGAATACAGAAAGTGTCTGAAATATGAATGGGCTTGAATTAAGTTTTGAATATTACAAAATGTATGGGGCGCCGATGCTTCAGAGACAGTTTCCAGAAGTGATGCCCCGCATTGCTTCTGGTCTTGTTGGAGAGGGATCGGAGTGTTTTGGATTTGATGATGAGTTGTCTCGTGATCATGATTTTGGAGCAGGATTTTGCATCTGGTTAAGTGATGCGGATTATGAGAGATATGGCACGCAGATGGCACAAGAATACGATATGCTACCAAATTATATGGGTGAGACGACGCGTATATCAAATCTTCCGAATTTCCAAATTAACCATAATTATCCTAAGAAGCCAACGCATACGCAGGGGATTCAGCGCGTTGGCGTGATGAGAATATCTGATTTTTATCGGCGTTATACAGGGATGGATGTGTCTCCATTTTTTGATAAAAGGCAACATATTGACATCGACTGGGAGCGCATCCCAGAAGCCAATCTTGCTACAGTCACAAACGGCACAGTGTTTTATGATGCGAGTGGCGACTTTACGCGTGTGCGTGAGATGCTGCTTGCATATTATCCTGACTTTATCTGGCGCAAGAAACTCTCTGCGCGTATCTTTGAGATGGCGCAAGCTGGACAATATAATTATGGACGGTGTCTGAAACGAGGTGATATGGTCGCTGCGGAGTTTGCGCTCGCTCGATTCAAAGAAGCCACTTGTGCTGTCGTGCATTTGCTTTCAAAGAAATATATGCCATTTTACAAATGGGCATATCGGAGTGTTGGAACGTTGCCAAAATTTTCACAGATTCATCAATTGCTTGCACTTGCTACGGTTGGGGGTGGCGATACACCGAATATAACTGATATTCCAAATATAATCGAAGCAATCTGTCTGTCCATTATTTTGGAGATGAAAAAACAAGGACTTACAAATTGCCACAGTACCTTCCTTGTAGATCATTGTGAATTTATTGCTCGTTCGTAATTTATAATTTATTATTTATTACGATTTTGGGCACACATAAAGACCATGTATTGTTTCGTAATGATGCGTCACAAATACTAGGTATGAGGATTATTATGCATGAGAAAATAGACGAAATTATTGCGTCGGAATGGTTGATGTTCGATCAGACGCAAAATATAGGTGGCAGAGCTCCTTGCCAAGATGATTTGCGGACATTTGCAATCATGCGCAAAGGACAATTATCAGCATGGGATGATGTGACGCTTGAGAGCTATCATCGTGATATTCTTGAGGCTGAGACGCATGACCGTAATTTGATATCAGAGAAATATGCGTATATGATGCGCGATACTTCGCCTGCAGAGTTTGCGCGCATTGCACATCTTCTTCCAACGGTTACAGATGAGAAGCTATCCTTGATTATGGACATCTTGCCCATCTTCGTCATATGGCAAGAGGAACTTGCATTGCAATATCCGACCGCGATTGATAAAGCGCGACCCATTCATGCACGCGATGATACGCCATATTCTGTATCTTTTGAGACTTATACAAAAGGAGAATTGATGACGTATTCGATACCGACACTGACGTCGTTAAATCGTTATACGCATCAACTTTTAGAGCGTGGACACAATATGAATATTGATATATTGCATCATATGGCGAGGTTGAATTCGAATAGATGATGATTTATCATGAATTCTAAAATCAAGACAGGGCATTCTACCAAATTCGGCGGGGTGCCTTGTTTTGTTTTTTTTCATTTTACTCTATTTATAATTCTGAAATCCCCGTGGAGTCTAAATTAGCAATGATGCTGCATAGAGAGTAAGGAAACCATCATTCTCTTTTGACTCAAACTTTACGAAAATCATTAAAATATCGCGTGAGATGTCGACTTAGTGACAAAAGTTATGGCTGTTTTTAGCTTATTTTGTGTCACTAAGTCGACATCTTGCGCAATAGATTGAATTTTTTTTGTCATCAGCCTTTCACTGTTAGGAATCAAAATGAGATTCTATTGAAAAAATCATATCAAAAATGAACATGGCTAATTATATCAGAAATTTTATAGATTTATGATATAATTGTTGTGATATTTATTGACGTTATTTATGTATTTATAGGTGAAAGAGGTCAGCAATTATGACTGAAGAAATAAAGCATGAACTTCAAAGAAGAAAACAAGCGTTTTTGGATTATGCTAGGGAACCTGACGGTAAATGGACGGCGAGAATACCTAAGGCAAATTGGTTATCAGGCTATTGGGATCACGATAAAAACGAAAAATTTGAGATAAAAATAATACCAATAAAACAAATTGCAGCAAATATTAGTGGACTTACAGATAAAGAGAAATCAGATCTTGAGTTAATCCCCCAAAATATGTTTTCTGTTGGAACATTAGATTCTTTTGTGAAAATTAAAGAAATATTAAATGATATTTTTAAAAATCACAAAGATGATGTGGCAAAGCAAATTCGTGATTTTAATACGTTAGCAGAAGATGAGTCGGGATGGCGGGATCGGCAGTATTCGAATTTTAAAACGACTAAATGGTTTAAAGAATATGAAGACTATTTAAGCCATCATAATACATATGATGTTGTAAATGAAAACCTAGAATTGGAGCAAAATATGCAAGATAAAACTAAAGTACAGCAACTAGTAGAAAAACTCACAAATGTATACAATCTTATCCTTCGTGGTGCACCAGGAACAGGTAAAACCTATCTAGCGAAAGAAATAGCAGCAGCATTAATTGGCTGTAGCAAAGATGAGCTTAATGAAAGCGAGCAATATAAATTTGTTCAATTCCATCCAAGTTATGATTATACTGATTTTGTTGAAGGTTTACGCCCGATCACTCTTGAAAACGGAAATCCAAGTTTCGAATTGAAGCCTGGAATATTTATGGCGTTTTGTGATAAAGCGAGAACGCCGACTTCTGGCGAAACAATTAATGATAGAAACTATGTCTTCATTATTGATGAGATTAATCGTGGTGAAATATCAAAGATTTTCGGCGAATTATTTTTTTCAATTGATCCTGACTATCGTGGTGAAGATGGCAGCGTAGAAACTCAGTATTCGAACTTGCATGATGCAGCAGAATATAGTTTCAATACAAAATTCTATATACCTAAGAATGTCTATATTATTGGAACAATGAACGATATTGATCGTTCCGTTGATACTTTTGATTTTGCTATGCGCCGCAGATTCACATTTGAAGAAATTACGGCTTTAGATTCTCAAGTTATGCTAAATGATCCAAAAACAAAAGAAAGAATGAATAGACTTAATGAAGCAATTATTTCAAAAGACATTGGTGCATTGACTGAAGATTATCAAATTGGAGCAAGTTATTTTAGAGCGTTGGAATACGGGACACCTGAAAAAGCGCTGTGGGATAGTAAATTAAAACCATTGCTAAAAGATTACTTCCGAGGTGAACGAACTGCCAGGGAGAAGTTGGAGAAATTAGAAAAAGCTTATAACGGTGAATCCAATGATGATACTGAATGATAATAGTAGCGTTAACGACGAAGCTGCTCAAAGTGAGATCGTTAAAGACTTGGTTGGCATAAGTCTTGCTAAATTATCACAAGATGATTTCATTATATTCCCACAAAACCTAAATGATTCTGTTGACTTGGATGATAGCAACTATATCTTTGAATCCTCAAATTATAATGTAAAAACATGTAACGTAGTAGGTTTGCTGAAAAAAGGAAATGATGAGATAAGAATCACATCAAGGTTTTACGAAACTGTGGGAGACAGTTCTGATTACTTTTTAAGATATCTATTGCAAAAAGTTATGAACTATAATGTAATTAGCAATAAAGTTAATCTTAGCGAAGAGAAAGCCTATTATGATTTATTGGTCTATCTATTTCCAGTTTACCTTAGTTCCGCAATGGAAAAAGGCATCTATAAAGAGTATGTTAAGAAACAGTACAATGATGCAAACATCAAAGGCGCAATTGATATTGTGCGGCACATAAAAAGCAATATTCCTTTTTCAGGGAAAGTTGCCTATGGAACTCGTGAATTCAGTCTAGAGAATAAAATAACCCAACTAATTCGACATACAATTGAGAAGTTGGAACTAGAATATAACTTTGATTTTCACTCGGATGAAAATTTAAAAGGTAATGTCCGCGAAATCAAGCAAGTTACAAATAACTACTCAAGAATAGAGCGTTTAGATGTGCTACAGGAGAATATTATAAATCCAGTCAGACATGGTTATTTTGAAGAGTATCATCAGCTACAACACTTGTGCATAAAAATCTTGCAAGAAAATGAGGTTGGATTCGCTAACGAAAATGATGAAGTGAATGGAATAATTATTGATGTTGCTTGGCTATGGGAAGAATATATCGCAACACTGCTTACAGACTTTACTCATCCCAAAAGTAATGAAAGCATTTATTGTGACGGTGGAAAAGGGCATGTGCGACCAGACTTTTATAACGAGCAAATTGTTATTGATACTAAATATAAGCATTGTGAAGGTAGTATAAAAAGAGAAGATCGATTTCAAATAATAAGTTACCTTCATTATAGAAATGCCACAAAGGCAGGTATCGTCTATCCTAGCTCCGAATCAATATTAAAATCCGAAGGCAAATTAAAAGGCATGGGTGGTGAGATATTTAAGCTATCATTTAAAGTACCACAACGAATTGAATCATATGATGCGTTTGACAGCAAGATGCAAGAAAGTGAAGAAGACTTTATTTCAAAATTAAAAGAACTGTAAAATCACCAGGGTGTTTTGTCGTTGTGACAGACACCTTTGTCTTTAGCTTAAATATCCTTCATTACCCTCAACGAATCTTAGCGATGGTATGCAGCTTAATACAATAATGTTATACAAAATATAAATGTAAATTATTGTAATTTCATTGACTATCTGTTTGAAATGGTATATGCTACCAATATAAGAATGATTATCAACATTGCGATTGATGTGGATAAGGAGTACAATGGAGGTAGGAATGATGGATCAACAGAACGAAGTGAAAAAGCCAGTATTGTTATTGAAGTACGATTATGTTGCTAGAAAAGTGTTCTCAGATCCAAATGATCAGGATATTGTGATTGATTTTATTTCATCTGTGATTGAAATTCCTGCATCGGAATTTGCATCGATTCAAGTTGCGGATCCTGCGCTGATTCGTGATTTTCCAGAGGATAAGACTGTAATTCTTGATGTGAGAGTGATTACAAAGAGTGGGCATTCAGTTGATATAGAGATTCAAAGGGCACCACATATTGGATTCATTGATCGGACTATTTTTAACAATGCGAAGAATCTTACGAAGCAATTGGCACGGGGAGATCAATACTGTAAAATCAATCGTTCAATCTCAATCATTATTGTTGATTTTCCGCTATTTGATGATGATAGATATACACATCGATTTATGTATTATGATGAAGCTATGCAGATTAAGCTATCCGATATCACGGAACTAAATTATCTGGAATTGAAGAAGTTGCCGCAAGAAAGTGACGGATCCGAGCTTTACGGTTGGCTGGGTCTGTTTAATGCTCAAACGGAGGAAGAGATGGACGCAATAGCAAAGGATAATCCAATATATAAAAAGGCTGTGATGAAAGTAATTGAGATGAGCCAAGATGAGAAAGAGCGCCGATATGCGGAAGCGGAAGAAAAACAGCGCTTTCGAGAGGTGAATCTTTATTATACTGGACAGTTGGAAGGCAGGACAGAAGGCAGAGCTGAAGGTCAGGCTGAGACAACCGTTGCTTTAGCAAGAAAGATGAAAGCGAAAGGCTATGCGATTGCTGATATTGCCGAATTATCAGGTCTCAGTGCAGACGAAATCGAAAAATTATAAAAAAGGTATTGCTATCAAATGTCAAAAATTTGATAGCAATATTTTTTTTATAATTTAGATTATGACCAATTATGAAAGAAGGACTTTGTAATGTTTGTTGCCAGAGAGAAAGAATTGAATCAATTAAACGCCATATATAATTCAGATAAATTTGAATTTATAATTGTATATGGTCAGCGACGAATTGGAAAACCACGCTACTTCGTGAATTCAAAAGAGAGAAAAAATCAATTAGTTTTGTTGCAAAGCAGGCAAATGATTTCTTAAACTTAAAGGAATTCACAATGCAAATCTCCGAATACTTTAATCTCGGAAGTGATAATCTAAACTTTGATAACTGGGAAACTGCATTCAAATTCATTGGTAAACAAAGTGGCGATGAAAAAGTTTTGGTTATCATTGATGAATATCCTTATATCGCCGAAAATAACAAAAGTTTGAATTCTATGCTTCAAGTTGCTATTGATCAAATTTTAAAAGATTCAAAGATCAAACTTATTCTAAGTGGTAGCCATGTTGCTTTTATGGAAAAAAAAGTTATGGGCACAAAAAGTCCTTTATATGGTAGGAGAACTGGAATGATACAGCTTCGCACATTTAACTACTTTGATGCTGCAAAAATGCTAGATACTTATTCAAATGAAGACAAAATAAAATTCTACAGTATTCTTGGCATTGCAAAGGGTATGCACAAGTCATCTCAAATAAGTGACTATTCTGGAGTTGACAAGACCAGTTGCTCTGCCTATTTGAAAACATTAGTGGATATAGGATTTATTAAACGTGTCGTATCAATTGACCAAAATCCTTTGACTAGTCGAAAGGGTGAATATTATCTAGCTGACAAGATGATGATGTTTTGGTACGAATATATATACTCGAACTTAGATGCCATTGAATTTGGCGCAGGAAATATGGTTGGAAAACAACGAATATTTCCCTACATTGAAGATTATATTGGAAAGAATACCTTTGAAGAAATTGCATTGCAATATCTGATAAGAAAGAATAATTCTGGTGAATTACCATTTTTAGCCACGAAATTCGGAAAATGGTGGGGCAACGATAAAATAGAAAAAAAACAAAGCGATATTGATGTTGTTGTTGAAGATTTTGAATATGAAAAAAAAGTAATTTTAGGTGAATGCAAATGGAGAAATTCATTTAAAGAACTATTCGATTCCAGGATCATCATTGGGATTTACTGAGTAGAATATCGTATTGGCATGCAATGCAGTTACGGAATCAATTTTATCATATCCAACGGTGTTGGCGAGTCGATAAGTCTTTTTGAATTCGTCTGTGTCTGCGAGCAATTTCAAGATGGGATCTGCTGATTCATATTGGTAATTCCTTTGCATACCAAAAGGGCTGCCTGTTTTGTAATGAAAGTTTAGTTGGCTTGATATAATCGTATTATATAATGTGAGGTTCTCATCGATGCCCTCTTTCGGAATGTCATAGGGATCTTCGATTGTGTTGAGATTATCTGCTGCATTCTGCATGTCCTGTATCGCTTCTTTATTGGCTGTAATGAGATGTCTGTGGAGGTTTGTGACATTTGCAATATCGTCCTTCTTGGTAAATTTCAATTGTTCCCCATACATTTCCTGATTGTATGGAATCATGAATGGATAAATATCTGAATTTATGATTACAGATTTTACATGATTTGGGGATGGGACTCTATTGGAATATCCTGTTATATCTGAAGTCGTGCAGACTAGGAACAGGATGCCCACAATGACGTAGATACCAAAGGTCTTACAAGTTGCTTGGTTGAAAATCTTCGGCGTCTTTTTCATAATCATTTGTACGATGATAAATGTGATGATGGCACCAATTGCACTGATGATATAAAAGGGTGGCATTGCGCCATTTCCAGTAAAGGGAGTCGGTATGGTAAATGCTAGTCCAAATGCAGCCATGCCCAATAGTGTAACGATATAAGTCAATATCTTTTCTGCCACGTGAAAGGTTGTGCTATCGCCAGCGCGTTCTAACTTCAACACACGGTATAATATCAGGGCGAATAAGATAATAATCGCACTGATTCCGATATAGACGATGGCGGCTAGTATCCCGAGGCGATGGTGGAAGATATTGTATAGTGCTGGATGCATATAGGATAAGATTGTATTTATTGAAGAGGTATTTGTTGGATACCCAAGAAGAAATGACGATAGATATATCGTGATGAGCTTATAAAAAAAGGGTATGAAAAGGTTGAGTAACCCCGCGACTAGGATATGCATGATGACGGTTCCTGTGATGATTCCCGCAAATACACAAAGCGCATAGGTACATAATATGATGATTCCATTTGAAAGCAGCCACATGCCAAGTGTTGCTAGAATCTGTGAAGGTGTAAGTACTCTGAGATATGCGTCTGGATTGTGTGCATTTGCACCAAAGCAAAAGGGTAACATGCTGAATGCGAGCAGGATGAAGGGTGCAATAGATAAAATAAAACCAGAGATAAAATGCGCAGAAAAGAGTGCCTTTCTTGAAAATGGCAGTGCATGTGTGACACTGGCTTGCCCTGTATTATGCAGAAATCCGAAGATACACACCGCAAATGTAAGGGATGCGGCGGAGGTAATCACTGGAATAACGAGGCGACCATTGTTGATTGTATTCCAAATGATATCAAATCCATTTGCTTCGCTGGTGTCTAGGATTGCAATAAAAACGGTTACCATGAACAAGATTAGAAAATAGACAAAGGCAATCGGCCAAAATCGATGTAGATTTTCTTTGATGATTGCATTCATCTTTGGTTTAGCTGATGATACTATTGATTGCATGGTTTGTACCTCCTAGTTCATAGATAAATACTTCTTCAAGCGTGAGCGGAATCGGATCGAAGAGGATGGGATGATAGAGATTCTTCCATTCATCAAGCGTTTCGCGATTGTTGCGAACAATGAAAATATCAACTGCTCCTCGTTTATCACGATGTACAACGTGAAGGTGTCTATAAATAGATTCCAGCTGTGAATCTGTTGCAGGAGCGCCTTCAAACGAGAGTTGAAGTTTATGAATATCGCCTCGTAGCTCGTCAAGTTCTTTTTCTAGAATCATCTCGCCTTTGTCAATGATGCCGACCGCATCACAGATGCCCTCCATTTCTCTCAGATTGTGTGAGGAGATGAGCGTTGTCATCTGTCGCTCCGCCGATGCTGATATGATATAGGACCAGACTGTTTTGCGCACGAGTGGATCGAGTCCATCAATTGGCTCATCAAGGATGAGAAAATCTGGTGAGGTCGCAAGCGATACCGCAAACACCGCTTGTTTTTGCATACCTTTGGAAAATCTGGATAGCTTTTTCTTTTTATCTAGATGAAATTCAGCGATGATTTCATCGAAAAGTGCGTCATTCCATTTGTCATAGATTCGTGCAAAATATTTTGAGATTTCGTTTAAAGTATATACAGCAAAAAATTGTAAATCATCAGGAATAAACGAGAGTCGTTCTTTTATCGCTGGATTTTCATATACAACTTCATCATCAATTCGGATTGTTCCAGAATCTGCCTTCAATACGCCGGAGAGTAGCTTGAGCAAAGTCGTTTTCCCTGCACCATTTGTGCCGATTAGTCCATAGATGGAGCCTTTCTTTACTGTCATATTGAAATTTTCTAATGCGATGACATCGTCAAATGTCTTCGTCAGTCCATTAATTACAATCATTTCAATCCCCCTTTACTTTTTTCCATCATCTGTACGCTTTCGCTCTCGAGGATGGCATTTGTAAGTTCTTTGATTTCAGCATTGTCATATCCAAGATAATACAATTCCTTGATGACATCCGTAAAATGTTTTTTTGCTTCTTCAATACGTTTTGCGTCAGGCTTTCGGTCCGATTGATTCGATGCAAATGTCCCACGACCCGATGCCGTATATACATAGCCTTGCCGCTCGAGTTCTGCGTACGCTTTCTGAACGGTATTTGGATTGATGGTGAGGGTACTCGCAAGCTCGCGCACGGAGGGGAGTTTCTCTTCGGCTGCAATCACGCCAATCAAGATTAATTCTTTTAAATTGTCCACTACTTGTTCATAGATGGACTTCCGACTTCGTAAATCTACTTCAAACATACAGACACATCCTTCCTTATTGTGCTTAGTGTACTATATTGAATAGTACACTGTCAACAGTTATCGATACATTTCATATTGTTTTGCATTTTTCACTTGATATTAAGAATGAAATAGTATATAGTATTCGTATGAAACATGTTCCATGTTCTATAAATGGAATCACAACAATTATTTTCGGAGGAAAACACAGATGGATAAAAAATGGTGGCAGAAGGAAGTCATATATCAGATATACCCAAAGAGTTTTAAAGATACAAATGGGGATGGTATTGGAGATTTAAACGGCATTCGGGAGAAACTCCCATACCTGCATGATTTGGGTATCACGATGATTTGGATCTGCCCGATGTTTCCAACGCCAATGGCAGACAATGGTTACGATATTGCGGATTATAGAGGGGTTGAGCCACTCTTTGGCACGATGGCGGATATCGATGCGTTGATTGCCGAGGCGAAAGCACTCGATATCAAGATTATATTGGATCTTGTCGTCAATCATTCGAGCGACGAACACCCGTGGTTTAAAGAAGCGATTGCCAATCCTACGAGCAAATACCGCGACTACTATATATTCAAGAAACCTGTAGATGGTCAGCCTCCAAATAATTGGAGAAGTATCTTCGGCGGCAGTGTCTGGGAAATTGCGGAAGGCGAGCAGCTCGGTGAGTATTATTTCCATACTTTCCATAAGAAGCAACCGGACCTAAATTGGGAAAATCCAGCTGTCAGACAAGAGGTTGCTGATCTCGTCAACTTCTGGTTTGAGCGCGGCGTCGAGGGCTTTAGAATCGATGCAATCGTATTTATCAAAAAAGACTTTTCGTTGACATTTGCGCCTGATGGTCCTGATGGTCTTGCAGATGTCAATCTCGGTGGTGCAAATATGCCTGGCATGATTGAATTTCTGGCTGAACTGAAAGAGAGGACTTTTGCAGCTTATGATAAGGTGAGTATCGCGGAGGCTGCGGGCGTGCCTTATGAGAAACTTGACGAGTATATTGGACGCGAACGTGGTGTATTTGACATGATGTTTGACTTTAAGACGACGGAGTTTGATCTTCAGACCGAGGGGATTTGGACAAGTTACTACGACTGGGATGTCAAAGATTATAAAGCGATGATGTACAACAGTCAGGTTGAAGTCGGAAAGCACGGCTGGGCAACGACTTTCATCTCCAATCATGATCAACCTAGAGCTGCAAGCAAATATCTTCGTGCAAATGCGCGCAATCCATATGCCGTAAAAGCACTCGCGACTACTTATTTCTTTGTAAAAGGTACGCCATTTGTATATCAAGGTCAAGAGCTTGGTATGGTCAATTTTAAGTGGGATGATATCTACAAATATGACGACATCTCTACCATTGACCAATACGAACGTGCTTTATTGCTAGAGGTTGACGAAGACAATGCGATTGAATTGGTAAATAGACGAAGTCGTGACAATACGCGTACACCAATGCCGTGGGACGACAGCGAAAATGCTGGTTTTACAACAGGCACACCTTGGTTGCCATTGACTGAGACGTATGACGAAATCAATGTGAAGGCACAGGAGGGAGTCGGTGATTCTGTATTTAGTTACTATAAAGAGATGATTGCACTCAGACAACACTCAGATTACTCGGATACGTTGATATATGGCGATTTTGAGCCACTTCCATCCAGTGATGATGTGTTTGTTTATAAGAGAGTGGCTGAGAGTAACACTATTATTGTCATTGCGAATTGGAGTGAGGAAATACAGGTCGAAACGATTCCAGAATTGGGAGATATCGCCGATATTGCTGCTGGGAAAGTTGTTTTGTCGAATTATGCTGAGGCGGAGGGGGCACTTGCTGTTGCAGGGAATCAAGTTACGTTGCGCCCATTTGAGGCGGCTGTGATTGCGTTGTAGGGTGCTGTTGTGATAGATTATAGGGGTGTTTTATATATCTAAATTCAAACGAAAAATGTGGAGGAGATACCAATATGCTTACAGGAACAATCAATTTGACAGCAGATCCATCGATTACGCTCACCTATTTTGTGCATGAATTCAGCGAAGAATTTCCGGACAGAACCATCTTGCCTGCAATGCTTGTGATTCCAGGTGGTGGATATGAGTTTTGTTCAGATGGCGAGAGTGAGCCCATTGCAATGGCTTATTATGCTGCTGGTTACCAGACATTTGTACTGAATTATTCGACGGGTAATGATAAGCGTTGGCCTATGCCACTTGAGGAAGCCAATCTTGCGATAGAAATTATCATTAAAAATGCCAAAGAGTGGCTTGTTGATACGCATAAAATTGCAGCGATTGGATTCTCCGCGGGTGGACATCTTGCCGCATCACTTTCTACGATGGGGACGATACGTCCTGCAGCAGTTGTCCTTGCATATCCGTGTATCCTTGATTCCATCAATGAGATTTTGGCATTTCCAGTTTCTGATCTTACAGATAAGGTGGATGATGAGACATCTCCAGCATTTATTTTTGCGACACGCACAGATGATTTGGTTCCGATTGCCAATTCGCTTGCTTATGCAGCGGCATTGGATGAGGCAGGCAGACCGTTTGAGATACATATCTTTGCGGAGGGGCCGCACGGATTTTCGCTTGGAACGGCGTTTACCGCAGCGGGTCGAGATGGGTATGTCTTGCCTGACGCATCGAAATGGTTCGATTTATCTTTAAAATGGCTTGAGACGGTGCTGTAAATATTATAATTTTATCCAAAGGCTGTTCGTTGCACCACTACTCCCTTATTATATAAAATAAGCGCAGGTTTGAGATACTCAAATGAATGAGTCTCTTACCTACGCTTTTATAGTACCAAAATCGACTTACCTCGTGTGAGATGTAAGATAGGTATCATTTTTTGCTCATTTTTAAGCCTAAAGGTGATACAAACCTTACATCTCACACGTTTTATTGCTATTATTTGTTATTTATTATATATTATTTATTCTCATCGTACTTCAACACGGCTGTAAATGCCTCTTGTGGTACTTCTACAGAGCCAAACTGGCGCATACGTTTTTTACCTTTTTTCTGCTTCTCAAGAAGCTTCTTCTTACGAGAGATATCGCCACCGTAGCACTTCGCAATAACATCCTTTCTAAAGGCGCGCACAGTTGAACGTGCGATAATCTTCTGACCAATGGACGCCTGAATTGGAATCTCAAATTGATGTTTTGGGATGATTTCTTTGAGCTTTTCTGCTACAAATTTACCTCGCGCATACGCTTTTTCTTCATGCACAAGCATTGAAAAGGCATCAACTAAGTCTTTATTTAAGAGGATATCGAGCTTTACAATTTTAGACTGCTGGTAGCGTATGAATTCGTAATCAAGCGAGCCATAGCCACGTGTCTTGGATTTTAATGCATCGAAGAAATCGTAGATTACTTCATTGAGTGGCAATTCATAATGTAGCTGCACTCTGGTTTCTGCGATATATTCCATATGAATCATCGTGCCACGCCTGTCTTGGCAGAGCTCCATGATTGTTCCGACATATTCTTTTGGAATCATGATATCCGCTTTTACGATTGGTTCTTCGATATGGTCAATCAACGCAACATCTGGAAGATTTGACGGATTTTGTATCATTTGCACACTGCCATCGTTCATGACAACTCGATAGACAACGCTCGGTGAGGTTGTGATGACGCCGAGGTCATATTCGCGGTCGAGGCGCTCGACGATGATTTCCATGTGGAGCAATCCCAAAAATCCACATCGGAATCCAAAGCCCAGCGCGACAGAACTTTCTGGCTCAAAGTGAAATGCAGCATCATTGACTTGAAGCTTTTCGAGAGCATCTTTGACGCCTTCGTATTTCTCACCCTCGGCAGGGTAGATTCCGCAGTAAACCATCGGTTGTGCTTCTTTATAACCAGGGAGTGGCTCCGCGGCTGGATTGGATTTCAGTGTAATCGTATCGCCGACATGTGCATCTGCGACTTTTTTGATACTCGCCTGAATATATCCAACTTCGCCTGCGCTCAGTTCGGATTTTGGCGTCGCAAGTGGGCTGTGCACGCCGACTTCTGTGACTTCATAATCGGTCTTTGTATTCATAAGTCTGACGACATCGCCAGCCTTGACACTGCCATCGAAGATTCTAGCATAGATGATGACGCCTCTGAAATTGTCATAGTAAGAGTCAAATATCAACGCTTTCAGCTTGCCATTTGGATCTCCTGTAGGTGCTGGCACGTGCGCGACGATATCTTCGAGGACAGCTTCAATGCCGATGCCTTCTTTCGCTGAGATAAGCGGTGCATTCTCTGCATCGATTCCGATGACATCTTCGACTTCTTCTTTGACTTCATCTGGGCGTGCACTTGGAAGGTCGATTTTATTCAGTACTGGCCGAATTTCTAAGTCCTCATTCAGTGCAAGGTAGACATTTGCAAGGGTCTGCGCTTCGACGCCTTGGGTTGCGTCAACAACAAGAATTGCCCCTTCGCAGGCGGCGAGACTTCGGGATACTTCGTAGTTGAAATCGACGTGACCCGGTGTATCAATCAGATTCAAGATGTAAGTCTGCCCATCTTGCGCTTTATATTCGAGCCGTGTCGTCTGCAATTTAATCGTGATGCCGCGCTCACGCTCGAGGTCCATATTGTCGAGAAATTGGGCTTTCATATCGCGATTGGCAACGGTTCCCGTAACTTGCAGCAATCTGTCCGCAAGCGTTGATTTTCCGTGGTCGATGTGGGCGATAATTGAGAAATTACGGATATTATTTTGGTTGGTCATTTTCTTTCAAATCTCCTATGTTAAGTGAGGCTGTTATAAGGCTACAGGTTAAGGTTATTTGCCCGTTTCATGAACTATAATCATAACAGAATTGAGCGTTATCTTCAATGAAATCATGCAAATGTCAACACGATGATATGTAGCTTGAGATTTTCGGCTTGATCTGTTTCGTATTCATTTCGTATTCCTGTAGTAAGACATGGCGGTTAGATATTGTTGTTATTTATAGTTAATGTTATGATATATGCATGCAGAAATAATTACGATTAGGCGAAAAATGATATGCTTAATTCGGTTATTTAATAAGTGATGAATTGTTTATAAGTTATAAATTAAAGGTGGATTTTACATGTTAAGGTAGAATTTACATGTATATTTATATACACGGTTGTCAATCTGGATATTAAAAAATAGTAAAAGAATAGGATAATATGAGCAATTACAACAATAAAATGCCACTCGGCATCTATATCCATTTTCCATTTTGTGTGCGCAAATGTCGCTATTGCGATTTTCTCTCATTTCCTGTTGGAGAATACGATGCGCCTGCGTCATGCAAAGAAGGACGTGCCATCTACACTGTGGACGAGCACATCGATTTTGAAGCATATATGAATCGGCTGCAAGATGAGGTCGACTGCTGTGCGGCGACATTTGCAGATACGTTCTATATTGACAGCGTCTTCTTCGGTGGTGGTACGCCGTCGTTGATTGCGCCTGTGCGGATTGAAGAAATCATGGAGACGATGTATATGTATTTCTCGTTTGCGCATGATGCAGAAGTAACGCTTGAATGTAATCCTGGCACGGTTGATGAGGAGAAACTGCGTGAGTTTAAGGCTGCGGGAATCAATCGCTTGAGCATAGGGGTGCAGAGTTTCAACGATTCTACACTTGCATATCTTGGGCGGATTCATGATGCGCAAACGGCGATAGAGACGGTTGAATCGGCAAAATCTGCTGGATTTACCAATATTAGTATTGATTTGATGTTTGGCATACCTGGGCAAGATTTGCAGATGTGGGAAGCTGATGTCGATCAAGCACTCGCGCTGGATTTAAAACATATCAGCATGTATTCGCTTCAAGTCGAAGAGGATACGGATATTTTTGATGAGGTTTTTTCTGGTTCTGTTGATTTGCCTGATGAGATTGAGGATCGGCGCATGTATCACCTCGGTATTGAGAAGCTTGCACGTTTTGGCTACGAACAGTATGAAATCAGTAATTTTGCACTGCCAGGATACGAGTCAAGACATAATATCAAATATTGGACGCTCGATGATTATCTTGGGCTTGGACTTGGCGCACATTCGTTTATCGATGGGGTGCGTTTCTTCAATACGGAAAGTATGGTTGATTATCTATCTTCGTACATGCCGATTCAGATGGTGACTGTGGAGACGGATCGCACGATGGAAGATGAGATGAGCGAATTTGTCTTTCTTGGACTTCGCCAAAATGTCGGCATTAGTTTGAAAGATTTCGAATACAGATTTGGAAAGAATTGGGACGAAGTTTATGGCTATGATACGGATAAGCTTGTGCTTCGGGGATTGCTTGAACACAGTGGCGATCGGCTGCGGCTTACAGAGTTAGGCCGCGATCTTGCCAATCAAGTATTTGTGGAGTTTGTTGCGCATGATACGCATGATTTACATGACTTGATGGGTGCGGAATTGCTACCTGATGAGGAAGATGGGCTTTTCTGAGTGCGTCTCTTACTTTAGTAAATATGGAGGACCAATGTACGATTTACAATTTACAATTTATATTCTAATGCTCGCAACGCAAATCTGAACAGAATTATTGAATCTGATGATTCATAAAGCGCGATAACGTCCGATTACGAAAATGTTCAACATAAGGCGTGAGATGTAGGATTTGTAACACAAATCAGCAAAAAAATCGCCAAATGTGTTACAAATCGCACATTTCGCACTATATATTAAGAATTTTCGTAAAAACTTGAGCTGATCGTGATGCTAGCGATATGTAAGTTTTTTATAAAAAGCAATGGGGAATGGGACGTCTGTAAATCGAATCTGATGATTCATAAAGCGCGATAACGTCCGATTACGAAAATGTTCAACATAAGGCGTGAGATGTAGGATTTGTAACACAAATCAGCAAAAAAGTCGCCAAATGTGTTACAAATCGCACATCTCGCACTATATATTAAGAATTTTCGTAAAAACTTGAGCTGATCGTGATGCTAGCGATATGTAAATTTTTTATAAAATGCAATGGGGAATGGGACGTCTGTAAGCGGAACGTGTTTAGTAATTCATCCCACCGCGATACCCTCGTTTGTATCTGATTGTGGATGTAAATCGGAGTCCGGCTCAAATTATTCCATTTGTACCAAATAAATTAGCTTTACAGTAAATATGGAGGATCAATGTACGATTTACAATTTATAATTCTGATGCTCGCAACGGGGCTTGTTGCAGGCATTGTCGGCTCGATATTGGGACTCGGTGGCGGCTTAATCGTCACGCCTGTATTGACTTTATTAATGGGCATCGACATCAAATACGCCATCGGCGCAAGTATCGTCTCGGTCATTGGTACAAGCGCAGGCACATCGATTGCCTATCTGAAAGATGAGATTCTGAATATCAGACTGGCGATGTTTCTAGAGATATTTACAGCAATTGGTGCATTTATCGGCGCGATTTTAGCAAGCCGAGTCAATGGGCATGTGCTGTATTTCTTCTTCACTGCATTGTATATCTATCAGTCAATCAACATGTATCAGAAAATCAGATCGAAGACGGGGCACACGAAGATTGGGCACGAGACGACATTGTCGCACAAGCTCAAGCTCAATTCGACCTATTATGACAAGGCAACGAAGGAGCATGTCGATTATCAATTGGAGAAAGTGCCTGGTGGCGCAGCGGTCATGTTTGGCGCGGGCATTGCGTCAGGTATGATGGGCATTGGCAGTGGCGGATTCAAAGTTCTTGCGATGGACACTGTTATGAAAATGCCACTAAAAGCGTCGACAGCGACATCCAATTTTATGATGGGGGTCACTGCCGCCGCGAGTGCATCCGTGTATTTTTTCTCAGGCTATATCAATCCAGTCATTGCCGCACCGATTGCCGTTGGTATTGTTGCAGGCTCAACGATTGGCTCGCGCATCATGCAACATTTGCCCGCGAAGAACATTCGCATCATTTTCATCTTCGTGATCTTGATTGTGGCTGTGCAGATGTTTTTGAAAGGAATTGCATGAGTGCGATTATAGCACATCTTGCACATCTTGAACGTCGCGAATATTTTTGCCACCTCATGTAGCCGCTCTACACTTCGATGCCAAAAGATTTTAGAAACCAAGCTACACTCAGCGGTGCTTATGTGTGATTGTTTTTCATTCAGCACATAACAATATGACTGTTATTCCTTCTGCAAAATTGACGCAAAGCTATGACATTTTCATAAGTGTATCGCTGTTTTTATTACGGATTCGCATAATGTAAATTGGAGATTTATAAATATGGAACAAAATTCATACTCAGAACGAGAATTAGAAAATACAATCGAAAAACGAATCGGCTTAATCCTGCGTTTTGGTGTAGGTGCAGCCCTCATCGTCATCATCTTGGGTATCATTCTTTTGCTTGCAAATGGTGGGGCAGGCGGCTACGGCGTGGATAGCCATGGTGACAATATTTGGCCGACCACGGTGTCTGCAATCGGTGCCGGAATCATCAGCTTGAAGCCAAGTGCAATTTTGATGCTTGGATTGGGATTGCTCGTTGCGACTCCATTTATCCGTGTGGCAGCTTCGATTTATGCATATTTGCGCATCAAAGATGTGATGTATACGGTGATTACATCAGTGGTATTCATTATCTTGATTGCGACGGTGATTTTCGGCAATATCGCATAAAACAATTCAACTAAATAATTTAATTCAGTACAAACAACAACCAGAAATTCGTTCGAGTTGCAGGGGGGGCGTGTCATATTTATGAGATAACTTTGGTAACAAAAATAAGCGCAGATTTGAGATATTTAAATGAATGAGTCTCCTATCTACGCTTTTTATAGTACCAAATACCCTTGAAATAATACCATTTTTAGCAAATATCACCACCACGATTGTCCAATATCATAAACGAAGGAAGCTCTTTGTATAACAAACAACTACAAATGCGATTCATTGATATTGTCGTATTTATGATATTATCTTTATGCATATTGAATTAAAGCCGATTTCATTGTACAATGGATTATTATATGAATTATTGGAATAAGATAATATACATAAGACAATAACCAATTGACAAAAAGAATATTGGCAAGGCATTGATACAGATCGATAGCTATTTGTAGGCATTTGCAGATGCACATACGATATAACAGAGTTTTGTGGATATGGAGTTTAGTAGTTATGGAGGCAATTATGAGGGTACTGGAATTATTGGAAGAAGTCATTGACATATGTGATGTATCAAGCAGTGTGCCGCTTACAGGCAAGATTATCGTTGAAAAAAAGGATCTTCAAGATATTGTTGCGGAGATACGTTCTGTGCTTCCAGAGGAGATTGAACAGGCGCGATTTATCAAAGCGGAGCGTCAGAGAATCATCGATGATGCAAAAAATGAATATGCGACGCTTGTGACCGATGCCGAAAATCAAGCGGAGATTCTCGTCGGCGAGCACGAGATTACGAAGCGCGCCAACCAGCGTGCGCATGAGATGATCGAAGATGCGTCAGCGAGAGTCCGTGAACTGAAGATGAGTACATTTGACTATGTGGATAAGATTCTTTATGATTTTCAAGAGCAGATGGACATCATTAATCATCAGAATTTGAGCAAAATGTTTGATACACTCAATGCGACATTTGAGGATATTGGAACAAAACTTACCGACAATCGTAACGAGATTAAAGAGCTTGCGTACAAGACGAAAGTCGAAGGCGATTTAGAGTAGATGCGATTTGAATCAGTAAAGTTCTTATATTCGAGGTCGTGTGGTGCTGTTATCAAGTGGATATATTGAAATAATGAATGACATCGGTTGCATTGATAATCGATGTCATTGTTGTATAATGAGGTAGGTGTGACAAAGGGTCGCTGTATAAATATGTGTAGGTGTATAATAAGGCTCATTATACAATAAGGGTAGATAAGATTAGATGAAAACGGTTGGTATCATAGCTGAATATAATCCATTTCATAAAGGTCACGCATATCATGTGTCGGAAGCGAAGCGACTTTCTGGTGCGGATTGCGTGGTTGTTGTTATGAGTGGGAATTTTGTCCAGCGCGGTGAGTGTGCGATTGTCAGCAAATGGCAACGTGCGCAGATGGCAGTGCAGTCCGGCGTTGATTTGGTGATTGAGTTACCTGTTGCTTACGCATGCAATTCTTCGGATGTATTTGCGAGAGGAGCGTGTGAGATTCTTGTCGGGCTCGGTGTGGACTCTATTGCGTTTGGCGTGGAGTCTGGTGTGGCGCTTTGTACGCTACAAGCTATAGCGGATATTATCACAACTGAATCCGAGCTATTTACTGCGACACTGCAAACTTCACTGAAACAAGGCAAATCATACCCAGCTGCAAGGCTCGACGCGATTATGGCAGAGATGGATTCAATAGCATATACACGTTCTGTTGGTAATAAATATCATGTTGATAATGCACGTTATGTTGATGTTAGATGTCGTCAGCATGATGCGCAGACCGTTTCATCTGATGCAAGTAATGACAATGATGGTGGGTGTGACTTGAGACACTTATACAAAGAAAATGTTTCAATAGCGACGAATGTTGCAACGGAGCCGATTACCATTTTACAATCCAATGAAACGTTAGATTTTAAAGATTCCACTGACACGATGCATGCAGCAACGCATGCGAATGCAAACTATAAATGCCCGATGCAATCAAAATTAGAAGATGTGCTGACAAAATCCAACAATATCCTAGCAATCGAGTATATAAAAGCTTTCAATCAGATTCATGCGGTCAAGCCCGATATGCAAATGCCACAGCTGATAGTCATAGACAGAATCGGTTCATCTATCGACACCGCAAATTCCGAATATGCGGGCGCAAATTATATCAGACGGTTGCTGCAAAATTCAGAACCACATACATCGCAATTCAAGGAACGTAGCACAGGCATCGTTGACTTAAATCAAAATGACTGCAATTTATATAAAACTGAGATATCGGATAGCGATTATAGTGATTGCAAATTAAGCAACGCTGCGACATCGGACATATCCAATTTAGGTGATTACGACAAAATAAGGGACACTGCTATATCGGACATATCAAATCTAGATGATAATGATTGCAAATTACACAGAGCTGGTTCATCGGACATATCGAATCTAGGTTTTCGTGATTGCAAATTAAGCAACGCTGCCACATCGGACATATCCAATTTAGATGATTACGGCAAAATAAGCAATGATAGTATATCAAATGAATTCAGTGACTCGGTATACGTGACGAATCATAATACGGTTGCAAATTATATATTGGAATCGCAAGAGTCGGATTTTTTTAAAAATCATTTGACAAAACAAAAGTCAGCCTATGATTATATGCCAGAAAATCTAAGATTAGATTTTGCCGATATGCCCAAACTCTTTACAGCTGATTTTCTAAGTTTGATTAAATATTCCATATTTACCAAAACTGACAATGAGCTGTCTCTTGTCTATTCAGCTACAGAAGGGGTTCACAATAAGCTGAGGTCTGCATGCAGAGCCGCCAATACCTATGATGATCTCATAGATTCAATCAAATCAAAACGCTACACACGGACGCGCATTGCTCGATTGCTCATGCATGCAATGCTTGGAATTACGAAATCAGATATGCAGAATATTCTAGAAAAAGAGATTCCATATGCAAGAGTACTCTCAATGAATGAGAGTGGACGTGCATTTTTACGCTATATTCGAAAGCAAAAAATTGCAACGATACCAGTCATCACCAATAAAAACAAGCAGTCCGATTTACTTATCCATTCAAAAACGTTATCCATGATTGATGACAGAGCTGCTGATATTTACAATCTGGTTTATGAACAAGTCTCCGATAAATTTAATCCGAACTATGATGATGCTAAAATGCATCCGCTTGTATGTCAAGAAACAAATTGAAACGAATTGTAATTCATGCATTAAACCAAATAAGCGCAGGTTTGAGATACCCAAATGAATGAGTCTCTTACCTTCGCTTTTATAGTACTAAATAACTGAAATTGTAGCCATTTTAATATATAGTGTGAGATGCGAGATTTATGACAAAAATCAGCGAAATGTCGACTTCGTGACAAAAAACATAGCTGATAAGCTGCATTGACAAAGTCTAATGTTGTGAATGGTTTGCTCAGAAAATCAACATACTTGTGCCTACTATGCGAAAGGACAAAGGCTGCAAAATATACCTTAATTCGTCTGCCTGATGTACT
>JAISJM010000017.1 GCA_031261525.1 Eubacteriales Family XIII. Incertae Sedis bacterium | reverse complement strand
TAACCATGGCGGTATCAAGACTAAAGGCGGTTTTTACATAGCGGCTGATATGGGTATAGAGATATTCCGCAGTGTCGGCAAAGGCAGTAAAAATAATCACCTTTTTATTATCTCCAGTGATGGGGCGTTCGATTTTATCGCGAATGATACGGAATAGTTCCTGTAGTTTGGTGTCGTGTTCCGGCGTAATATCTGAGACCATAAGGGTGAGCAGTTCGAGTACTTCTCTGTCCTTTGTAAGGCTATCTCGCCAAGATTTGTAGTCCATATCGGCAATGTCAATCTTGAACTTTTTGCCAATGGTAAACAAATCACCATTTTGGTCATCATCGTCATACTCGTCAATATCCGAGATGTCTGTTAATTCCAATTTTAGGTGTGTGTCATGCTGATACTCATCAATCATATTTATTGCATGGTCAATGAGTCCAAACATGCGCTTCAAGGTTAGGTTGAATGAGTAAACGGAGCTTTCCATTCTCTTCATCAGGTTGATCGTTGTCAAGCGACGGATTCCTTGCTCACGGGCAGATTGCGTAAACCCTGTGTTGACATGGTTGTCCCTAAATATTTCTTCATATTTTGAAAGACGACTTGGCAGAATATATTGTGTCGGTGTGTAGATGGAGAGGCTAAGTCTCATCAATTCAGCGAATATTTCATTGTATCCAATCGCAGATTCCAAATCTGTGAATTCCGGATGAAGCGAAATGGGATGAAGCCGCTTCGGGAAAGTCCCGATATCGGTCATGTCGTAATACTTTTCGATATGCTTTCTGGAACGAGCAATTGTGACGCTGTCGAGAACCTCAAAGAAATCAAAGTCCAGCATTTTCAGTAGATTTGCTGTCGTGCGCTCAAAAGGTTCCCATTTGCTCCATGTGTTGAATGCCCTTTGAGCATTCTTGAAAATATCGTCTATTGAACGCTGTGTATTGAGCTGCGCATCAATCCAGTCGGAATTGCCTTCGTAGGCAAGTGAAAGTTGATTCTTTAAATCATTAAAGCGGTTGTTAACTGGTGTTGCTGACAGCATCAGGACTTTCGTCTTTACGCCTTTTCGGATAACCTTGTTTAATAGCCGAAGATACCGGTTCTCCTTGTTATCATCCCCGTAGGTCTGCCCTCCATTTCTAAAGTTGTGACTTTCGTCGATTACAATGAAGTCATAGTTGTCCCAATTTAGACGATCCAAATCCAAACCATTTGATGTGCCATGAGTCCGATTCAAATCTGTATGATATAGGACATCATAGCGAAGTCGATCAGAGGCAATCGGATTGTTTAAGTAATTGCCCTTATAGGTATTCCAGTTGTTTGTTAGTTTCTTTGGGCAGAGTACAAGGACAGATTTATTGCGATTTTCGTAATATTTAATTACTGCTAGCGCAGTAAAAGTCTTGCCCAAACCTACACTGTCAGCGAGGATACAGCCATTGAATTTTTCGAGTTTGTTAATTATGGCGAGTGCCGCGTCCTTTTGAAAGTTATATAACATTCCCCAGATTTTGCTCTCTTTGAACCCCGTGGCTTCATTTGGTAGTACATCTTCAGAAATATCCTCGAGGAATTCGTTGAAAATATTATAGAGTGTTACAAAATAAATGAAGTCTGGAGCATTTTCGTTATAAGCTGCGGTGATATTTTCAATTACTTCGTCTGTGACGATCTGCAATCGCTTGTTGTCTTCCCAGAGATTATCAAATAAATCTATATATGCTTGACTAATGGGGGAATCAGTCTTCTGAATCATGCTGTATGCATTGTTACCGCGTTCACAACCTAAATCAACCGTAGTGAAGCCAGTGATAGGCATATAATTTTTGTCATTTACATTAATAAAGCCCATCATATTTTCGCTTGTAACATTTGATTTGAATGTAACTTTTTCCCTGATCCAGTCAGCGCATTCTTTGGCAATCGCCTTCTGCGTTAGTTCATTGCGCAACTTGACTTCAAACTCGGTGCCGTATAAACTCCGTTCACGATTCATGCGCGGAATATAGAATTCACGTTTTTCTTTCTTTGTCCTTTCGGTCGTAAATGTCGGTGACGTAAAGATAAAGCGCAACTCGCTCACAGAGGATAGTTGTGTTTTCAATTCCTGAAATGCGTAAATTGAAAAACAAGCCGCAGCGATAGAAACCTTGCTGCCGTTTTCAATTTCGACGACTAAGTCATCTTTCAGGGTCTTATTTTTATTGTCAATAAGTTCTGGAATCATTTTTGCTCTTCCTGTTTATGCGCTACTTTACATCATCATCCACAATGTCCATGATGTCGCCAATATTACACTCTAGTGCTTTGCATATTCTTACTAGAATATCTGTTGTTACATTTTCACCGCGATTGAGTTTGCTGATTGTAAAATTGCTAATGCCCGTGACCTGCATCAGATCCCGTTTCTTCATATCTTTATCAATGAGTAATTTCCAGAGTTTTTTATAACTTACTGACATTTTTACCCTCGCAATCTTCAACAGTTCTTCCTCAAGTATTTTATCACATTTGGCTTGAGATAGCAGTAAATAATAATGTCATTGCATTATTTCTTACTATGAATGCAATGTGGAGTTAGGCGCATAGTAACTCATGATGGATCGATTATCTAATTAACGAACGATTCTTTGACGAGAGTGTCTTGCTTGAGCAAGTTGCCTCAATCATCGAATACTGCAAATCTCGCACCAAATCATATGCAAGCCGTGAGGTTACGCTGATGTATTGAGAGGTCGGAAAATAGGTCAATTGAGTAATACTCGACTACAAACATGGCAAATACGCCAAACGAATTGTTGCTACACTGTCGCAACAATTCCAGGAAGATGTACGGCAAAAGCTTTGAGTATACAAAAATCACACGCACTGATGGTGATGATATTGTACTTGACTTGTAAGCAGCTTCTGCTCCTGCACCTGCTGATATATGTAACTGGCGGTGGTAAATCTGATGTATATTGGTATGGTACTAGCTTTATGCCTTTAAATACAATTAGTACGGGCATGTTGTGGGTGTGCTATAGAAAAATAGTGATTGCTTTATATCACGGTACATGATGTTGATTATCACGGTATCTTTAACGTAGAATTTTAGATGCTGAATGCCTTGCGGAAACCGAACAAAGCAGATATAATTATTGAAAAATATGCAATTATTACATATGAAAATTAGGAGGATAATGCAATGGCAAGTGAAAGCGAATATCTAGCAGCTATTGGGCGCGTGAAATATGGTGGTGCGACACAACGTGACTATGAACTCTGTGAATATGCAGCGAAACAAGCAGGATCTCTTGGAGACAAAGCGCGTGATGCTCTAAAGAATTCAAAAGGGTAGATAAAAATATTGATTTTTAGGAGATTACCATTATGTACGAGTATGATAGAGATAATGTACCTTTAACTTATGGCATTGTCTTTCTGATTTATTATGTGCTGTACTGGATAATATCGAAAGGTGTTGCGCTTGCTGGTCTATTTGGAATGCTACTTCTATTGGTTTCCTTTATTGGATTATTGCTTCTTCCAGTAGGAATGGCATTGTTACTTGATGATGTCATGGATATTGATGACCACGGTGCAAGTTGGTGGGGATTCTTATTAGTTCCATGTTGCTGGTGGAGCATGGTAATCAACGGGGATGATTATAGCTATCATACCTTTAGAGTTATTCTACTATTAATATGTCTGGCTTTTTTGCTTATCGGTATATTCCTGGAAGTCATACATAGTGCAGAAGTAAAGACTACAGAGCAAAAGCGTAAACTTGAAGCAGAGGAACAAAAGCGTAAAGCTGAATATGAATGGGAACATGGTGGCCGCGAAGAATATGAACGAAAAGAGGCACTTAGGCTAGAACGTGAAGCAAAAGAACGCAAAGTACGCGAAGAACGGGAACGCGAAGCACGCGAAAAAGCACGCATACGTAAAGAAAACGAGGAACGAAAACGTCAAGAATATAAGCATAAGGCTGCAATATCTACACCGTGGGGCACAGGCATATATTGTCATTATTGCGGCAGTGACCATGTAAAAATAGTTGATACCTATCAATGTGATTATTTAGGCCGAGAATATGATAGAGGTTCGAATTGTAGTGGTTGCCGCGCAAATGGTTGCACTTCGACAGTATATCGTTGCGATATTTGTGGTGTACGCTGGCAATCAAATCCTGATATATATTAGGTAGCGGATGAAATTGTTGTAATGCCATTAGTGTATCTCGTACGCAAGGTGATATGGAATCGTTATGGAAAAGGATGGAATTACTTCCGCTTCGGAACGTGAACAGTTATCTGCAATAAAAGAATTATACGATACGTCCTGTTAACAAACCAAGCACGGTGAGAAGAACTGTCAATACCAGTAGAATTACAATCGGCAACGTCCAACTGCCTTGAATGTCAAAGATACTGCCTAAGAGCGCAGGCGCAAATGCTGCAAATAGATAACCTAGCGATTGAGCGAATCCTGAAAGCAATGCTGCATCTGCAGCATCCTTTGTATGCAAGGCGAACTGTGCCATGGCATATGTGACGCAGGCACCTTGCCCGATGCCACAGCAAACCGCTGTAATTGCGGGTCCTATATGTCCACTATGGAAAAAGAGTGCCGCAAGACCGACCACTTGAATTGCACCAACCAAGAACCCTGGTAGTCGCAAATCCCGTGCATGTCCCAAGAGTGCTGTTAGCGGAAGAGATCCGAGGATACCGATGAAGAGATACACCGAAAGATAGCTCCCTGCCGCTTCTGCACTGAAACCATAGGATTGCAATATACTTGGAAGCCATGTCACGAGACAGTAAAATACGAGTGATTGGATTCCCATGAAAGCTGTGATATACCACGTCATACTGTAGCGCAACAAAGTACGCTGCTTACCCGAACCGCGTAAGTTTACTGCCTTGCCACTATGGATATGGGGAATCCATGCGATAAGCGCAAGTGCTGCGATGAGAACCCATATCAACAGTGATTTTTTCCAACCGAACAGCGTTGCCATCGGAACGCTAATCGCACCTGAAATTCCAGCGGTGATAGACATCGTTGTAGTGTAAATGCCCGTCATCAATCCAACTCGCGCAGGAAAATTCGCTTTCACAACGGATGGAATCAGAACATTTGCAAATGAGATTCCCATGCCAAGGATTACAGTTCCTGCATACAGTGTGATGACACTACCATAAGAACGACAAATGATTCCGATAATTAAGAAAACCATTCCGCAAGCGAGTAGTGAACCGTTCCCGAAACGACGTTCAAGTCTGCCGACTGCGAAAGACGATACTGCAAATACGAGTAATGGTATGGTAGTGAGAAATCCTGCAGCGCCGTTGCCAATGCCTAGATTCCTTGAAATATTACCAGCAATTGGACCGACAGCTGTTAGTGGTGTGCGCATGGATCCAGCGATTAACACAATCGCTATTGTGAGTAGAATGGTTTGTTTCTTGTTCAAAATAGAATACCTCCATATTCAAATTATATCACTTCTAGGGTGATGTTTGCGACAACCATCTTTTATATAATTTTATTCAAGACATAGAGTAAAAAGATATGAAAAGGAGTGGCAAATAAAATGAATCTTATAAACAAAATGAATCCGGCAAACAAAAAAGTAATTATGCTTGTCGATGACAACATGGTCAATCTCAAAATAGGGAGAGAGATACTCAAAGAAAAATACAAGGTATACTCGATTCCATCCGCAAAGATAATATTTTCATTGCTTGCATCTGTGCGTCCAGACATGATTTTGCTTGACATTGAGATGCCAGACATGGACGGTTTTGAAGTCATCAAAAGACTGAAAACAATACCAGAGTATGCCGATATCCCTGTCATTTTTGTTACAGCGAGATCGGGTGAACATGACGAACACGAAGGACTCAGTCTCGGTGCAATAGACTATATCTATAAGCCATTTTCTCCATCGTTACTTTTGCAGCGTATTGAAAATCATATGCTGATGATTGATCAAAACAAACAGCTTAAGGAACTCAACAATAATCTTGAAGAAAAAATACAGGCACGGACAAATCAGGTATATGAGTTGCAGGATGCGATGCTCTATACACTTGCGGAATTAATTGAGTTCCGTGACGATGTGACCGGTGGGCATATCTGCCGCACGAAGGGTTATTTGGAGTTATTTATTCCTGCAGTGATGAGAGAAGAAATATTCGCAGAAGAAACGAAACATTGGAATGTCAAAAATATCCTCCAGTCCTCGCAACTTCATGATATCGGTAAAATTGCAATCAGTGATACCATTCTCAATAAACCTGGCAAACTTACACAAGAAGAGTTTGAGATTATGAAGACGCACACAACTGTGGGTGTGGAAGCAATCAATCGTATCGCGCAAAAAGTCGAGGCAAATGACTTCCTCAAATATGCAGGTTTGATTGCGATCAGCCATCATGAAAAATGGGATGGCTCGGGATATCCGTATGGATTAGCTGGCGAAGACATTCCACTGATTGGGCGTATTATGGCATTTGCAGACGTATATGATGCCCTCGTCTCTGAGCGGCCTTATAAAAAACCAATGTCAGCAGAAGAGGCGAGGGACATTATTGTAGATGGGCGGGGCACCCATTTTGATCCGAGACTTGTGGACGTCTTTGACCGGGTTTTCGATGGGCTTGGGAGACAAGGACGTGAAATCGTAAGGCAAAATATTCGAATGATTGCATGATGGTTTACTGGATGATTCCACGTGCAATACCGATACGAATAGCGTCTATGGTATTGTTTGCATCGAGTTTTCGGAAAATATGCGGGAGCATCGTCTTGACTGTATTGATGGATAAATTACGTGCTTCCGCAATCTCAATTCGGGAAAGACCTTGCGCGAGGTCGCCCAATATCTCAATCTCTCGGTTCGTGAGATCTACTGCATTGTTCATTTTTTCGTCTTCGCCAAACCTTGCGCGTATATAAGCGAGCCGCTTGGCATAGGTTGTGGCTTTGCTGCGAATCATCTCGAGCCAGTTCTTTGGAATTGCGCATCCACTTTTTATTGCAAAAGAGGAAAGGGTGCGCATCTCATTGCCTAGCTCAGCAAAAGGCATGTAAAGTGCATTTGGCGCTGTCAGCTGATAGGCTTCCTCAAAGCACCGTAGTGCGGCAGTTGTGTCTTTGAGATGGTAGAGACAGATTGCTTTATAAATTGCGAGACCAGCCTTTCCAAATAGGAATACACCAATCCCCGAATTGGTATCCTGACTTTCAAGTACTGCGAGCAGCCGAGAATATTTTTTTTGAACGAAGTAAATTTTATTGTGCGTGAAAAATTCTAGCCCACGTAGCAGATAATTGACTTCTGTTTCGTCAAAATCATTTGTGAGCCAGCCTGCCATTCTGTCCGCATACCCAATCTGCGCATAAAACCAACTGGTTATGATATCCCGCATAATATATCGGTTTGGATAGTCCGATTGTTCGGGCTGCGCGTCCACTTGCGTGAGAATAGACTTTATATCGGTGTATTTCCCGCTTGCGAGACTGATTCGGAGGAGTAGAAACAAGGCACGGTTTTCGATCTCATGCTGTTCTTTGTCTCTCGCCTTCAATAATGCTTGATATCCAAAGCGTTCCCCATTTTCAAGCTCTCCATGGAAAAAGGAAAGCTCGCAGCGGGCGAGGTCATCAAGTCCGTACATACATCCATTCATGGAGTGGGAGGCAAATGGAACCATTTTTGTCAATTCTTCAATAAATCGTTCTGGCTCACCAGGATCTGATTTTCCAATTCTGCATACATAGGCGCTGAGATTAATTGAACTCACAGCTCCTTTCACGATATAATTACTTTTTCTGAAGTATTCGTCTGCTTTTTCAAAATAACGTGCGAAGTGATAGTTTACACTTTGTGGCGCGGTGATCAACCCGATGTAGCCCAGATTATTGTGCAGTCCAAAAAGAACCCTGTTTTTATAGTCAGATTCGGGCAGTTTTTCCGTCTTCTGAATGGTTTCCTTCATGAATTTTGAGGCTTCGTTCAAGCGTCCAAGCACGAGTAGCAACCTGGCATATACAGCATTTAGTGTTCCATTCTGATCAAAATATTCCTGTGGCGCTTCGCTCAGTGCATCTACGAGATAGGAGGCGATGCCAGGCGGTATCAATATGGGCATGTTAAATGCGATTTCGACAATACGATCAAAGGCTCCTAATTGTTGAAAGTAATTTACCGCATCGATGATATAATCGTTTTCTAGACACCAATCTGCGGCCTTTTCATAGGTATCTCGCATTTCGTTTTCCGTCAGGGCGTCCACTTTCTCCTGCAAATAATCATGAAATAAATTATGAATACGGTAGGTATCCAGATAGGCATCATAGCGGACAAAGGTGCTGATTCGGTTGAGTTCATTCATGAGCCTCGTACCATCAGGAAGCTTGCGCAAAAGATCTGGCGACAGATGATTGAGCAGTGACATCTTGATGAGAAAATGTTGCTGTTCTTCTGGTAGATTCGAAAAAATCTCATTATCGATGAGTTTCGATATATTTGTTTTCATTGCGGAGACCGCATAGCTGATGCGACCTGGATTCTTCCTAAAATATAGCGCTGCAAGGCTGATGGCAAATGCCCACCCATCCGTGTCGGCATAGATGTCAGCAGCGGTATCTGGAGATAGCATGGTGCCTTGTAGCTCAAAGAATTTAATAATTTCTTCTTTCGTGAATCGAAGCTCATCCTCATTTAGATGCGTGACTGTACATTTCGGTAGTTGGTTTGCAATAAAACTGACAGGGTCTTCTCTGGAGATGAAGATCCGTGTCATGTTCGGAAAGCGGCGATTGATGCCCCGATTGATAAATTTCAAAACGACAGGGTTATGAATGAGATGAAAATCATCAAAAACAACGATATATCTGCGTCCGACAGACAGTGCATCTGCCATCGAATCTGCATATCGATTGAAGAGACTCCCATCACTTGGGAATCCGATTTCAATCATGATTTTCTCAATGGAAGGGTTTAGGAAGGATACTGCCGCTCTGAACGTCTCCCAAAAACGAGAGGGTGCATTATCTTCTTCAGACAATTGTATCCAGATGATATAGTAATCTTGCTTTCGAAGATAGGAATAGACTGCCTCTGTCTTGCCATATCCTGAACCCGCGACGACTGTAGTCAGATCCGATTTTAGCGCATCGGAAAGCAAGCGATCCATTCGAGGTCTGTCCAAATGGATGAGTTTTCGATCTATACTCGTCGGTATCGTTATAAGATTCAGATTCTTCATGCAAATATTATACAACAAAAAAAAGCTCGTGGGTCTGCACCCGCGAGTATGTAAAGTGTATGTAAAGTTTTTAGTGCTCTTCGTGAATTATATTTTCTTCCGTGAACGGATTTGGATATCTTACGACTAAGATTTTCACCATTTGGTTTGTAGAATTATACCAGTTATGTGCGACAGTTGAATGCATGAGTAGACTGTCACCTGGATGCATCTTAAATATTTTATGATCGTAGTTCACCGTCAAGATGCCTTCAATCACATAGATGAACTCCTCACCTTTATGGGAAAAAATTACATCTTTGTATTGGTGCATATTTTCCTCAGGAACGAGTAATTCAATCTCTGGGAAAATCTTGTGATTCGTAATATTGCTTGAGAGATATTGGTGGATATATTTATCTTTTTCGGAAAATGAGACCGTTCGTTCATAACTTCTGATGATTTTATCATCATGGTTACTTTCATTTGTGACTGTGAAAAAATAACTTAAATCAACACCGAGTGCAATCGCAATTTCCTGTAGAGAATCCACAGCTATGGTGGTTAATCCTCGTTCCAATTGCGATAAAAATCCAATGGACAGATTGCATTTTTTAGACAAATCCCGCAATGTCATATGTTTTTCTTTGCGTAATGCCTTAATCATTTCTCCAAAATCTGCCATATTTTTTTGCCTTCCTATAAATCACTATTTTGTGTTCATTCCTATATATTTTAGTTCATTATAGCAAAAAAATAAGCAGATTTCAAGTTAGCTACTCTTACGGCTCTGAATTCGATATTGCTTTGGCGTGAGCCCTACCATTTTCACAAATGCGGTATGAAAATGATTCGAAGAGTTATAACCGATGGTCATTGCAATATCAGTGATACTCATGTCTGTATCAAAAAGTAAATTCTGTCCTTCCCCAATGCGCCGCCGAATAATATATTGCATCGGTGATAGCCCCGTCATATTTTTGAAGACATGCGCCATATAAAATTTACTCATTTTGAAATGCTCTGAGATATCATGTAGGAATAAATCTTCCTTATAGTGTGCGTCTATGTATTTCTTGATGCTGTGACCGAGGACATTAAATTCATCTTGAGACTGTTCTTCCTCACGGTTTTCATATAGAGAATAACAGATTCCGATCAGTGCTTTTGAAAATGTCACAGCAGTTTCTGCATCATAGGGATTCTTTGCTTTGGCGTAGTGATGGATGAGCTGAAATGTACTAAGCAGTCTCGGATACTCTTCCTTTGCCGCAATAACGGGGGAGGACTCTGATGGAATCAATGTGTTGTCCTCAAGACCTCTGATATGCACATTTGTGATTGCACAATTATAGACGCTTAAATTCACATCATGCACCGCATGTTCTTGGTGTATGCATCCTTTGCCAAGAACGATTAAATCACCTTTTCCTACTTTATATTTCTTATTATCGATTGTAAATATGCCGTTACCATTCTCAACCAAGATGATTTCGATTCGATCATCATGTGCATGCATGGCACGTGCGCCTTTTCGGTAATCAGCGTTCTCGTGTCCAATGCAAAGCAGTTTTGGTATGCGCATATCGCTTATGACATGCGCAAAATTTTTCTTTTGTCTTACATATGTCATTTTAATTTTAATTCCTCATTATGCCGATCTTTTAGAGCAAAGGTGAGATCAACGTGTCATCTTCTGTAAATGCAAATTCTTTTGCTTCTCCAATGATTTCAATTTCGCCTTTTAGCGTATCAAGCATATTCTCACTGACCACCAATTCTTCAAGAGACATTGTGTTGAGGATATATGCAATGCTGACATGACCTTCTTTTGCAGGTCCAAGTGTGCGATATGCCCACTCTATGGCTTCTTTATCTGTATCTAATATGACTGGTAATTTTATCTGATCTGGTGACATGGACGTAAGACCATTAATCGTTGTTGCTTTGAGATCAATCTGTCTATAGACCGACTCCGTCGTGTAATCAGCCAAGCCAATGCCTGTTGCATTGCCGTGGGAGGCTTCTGTCAGACCGAGGACGGCGATATTTGTAATCTTTGGATAATCTGGTTCTTTTTGACCAATAATTTTAATACGTCCAATGACTTTCGTATCCATCCCTGCGCCAGAAATATTTTTACCAAGTTCACCCACAATTAATATATCTGCACTTTTAAACGGGAGTTTTAAAGTAGTTTCTTTATAAATTTCAAGGAGCTCTTTTTCTGTTTCAATCAAGGCATCAGGCAGGGTTCCGCGTATCACCATGGTTCCATTTTTCCAGTTCTCGACTATGCCGAGTCCAAATAGGACAGGTGTATTTTCCATAATAACGCGTGCCGATTCCTGAATCATCTCTGTATAGCCATAATTTACAGCGTAGAAATGTGCTGTACTTGCACCTTTATGATTGCCTAGACCGATGGTCATCATCTTACAGAGTCCGCTTTCAATTTCGCCGGAAAAATCAGTATGACCTTTTACGCGATTGCAGATGATGAGACCGTCTAGCTTTGCTGCTTCACTATTGACATAGACAGGGATATCATCTTTTGTTTTGCCGACTTGAATCACTTCTTCATTACAAAGGATCGGTGCGCCCATGCTTTCTTCTGTGATGCCGAGGCTTGCGAGCATTTCCCCTTGACCTTCGGCGGTTGCACCGCCATGACTGCCCATTGCTGCGACGATGTGGGGGAGTCCGCCACCGTCGCGTACAATGGATATAAGGGTCTTGAGAATGAGTGGAATGTTTGTAATTCCTCTACTTCCAGCAGTGATGCCAATCTTCTTCCCCTTGAATACAGTGGGGTTCAATTGCAGGAGTGTAATCTGCTTGCGAATCTCATCTGCTACATTTTCTAATTCGGGCGCGGGCACCGACTGCTTTATTTTTACCATTTTAGGAAACATTTCTTCCTCCTCTTCTCATTATTCGTAACTGACTGCCGGGAAATACAGCCGTGCACTCCCGGCAGTTATATCGACTTCCGAAATACATTATGAGGTACATTTATGTTGATACGGAAATCAGAAATTCCTCATGAATTTATCAATGATAATTGCGATATACGCGAGCACCATAGCTGCTGATGCAACTACAAACCAACGGATACCCAATGCGGAATCATTACCAAATGGCTGCCACCATCCGTTTGCAACGATGATAATCATTGGGATGATGAACACAAAAGATCCGAGAATCAATCCCAATGCGAGTTGCCCTTGCTGCCTCTTTGATATTGCGAGGTACTCCTCAATAACTTTATTTCTTTCCATTTTCGTCTCCTTACATCAGCACATCAGCGTAATTGCGAGATAACTTTGCTTGGGCGAATTAACATGACAGCAACACCCGCAAATAGGATAATGGTGCCTAACAATACAGATCCACTGAATCCTGCATTGTATACCGTCATGGACAATAAGGTTGCCCATACAAATCCTGTACTTGCAAGGACACCTCCGCCGGTGGTGCCAGCTGTATTGATGCCGACATACATACCACCAACCATGTATACTCCCCACGCACCGCCCGTTACTGCGGCAAATGCCCACCATGTTGGATTTGAGAACATTTCATATCCAATCGTTGTAAAGTGTGGCATGACGAGGAAATTGAGAATTAAGCAACCGATACATGCCCAAGTAGCTCTCCAAAACAGCGTACCTTCTTCTGGCATAAAGTCAGAACCTGCGGCAATTGCGAAGTTCTCAAAACCATAGATGATGGATGCAACCAATCCCATGATTGCGCCAACGAGGATAAGGTGTACGGACGCGCCATCAGGAGCGACCATATTTGCACCACCTGAAGCTACAAATAGACCTATAACTATAAATACCAGTCCGATAACCGTCCATTTGCTGCGCATCTTTTCCTTGTATACGATGGATGTAATGACAGCACCCCAGAAGCCAAATAGACTTGCGAGTGGACCTGCGATTGCACCGCCAACCAAGGCAGCTGATGCGAAATACAGAAAATCACCGAACATACCACACATCGCAACCATAACGCCGTACCAAGATAATTTGCTTTTAAAGATGCGGAAGCTATCCTTGATGGTTCCTTGTGCGAGACTGTATATGATAATAACGACGACACCAAACATTAATTCAAACATTTGGAATGAAATAGAACCGGTTGGAAATGCCCTGGAAAATGGTTCAACAGAACCTGCCATCCCGGCAAAACCGAATGCAACACCGAGGAGTGGTGCGCACATTGCTGCATACATCATACCGATACGCACTTTACGTGCTTGTTGTACGGTCTTGATGCTATTAATTTTTTCTTGATCCCTTGTAGTTGTACTTGTAATTGGTTCAGACATCCTGCATCTCCTCCATTCTCTTGGCTCTATAATGCTTTCGCATCAACCCCGACTTCTGCCAAGAGTTCTACTGTATTGGGCAACATATATTCAATGAAACTGTTGTGTCTACTCTGCAATTTATATTTGCGAACCAATTCGTCATTGTAGAGTATGGTTTCCACTTCATCTGTCCAAGCTTTCGTTTTGAGTTCAATGAGAATCTCACGAACCTTTACAAGTGCTCTTTGATTATAAGCAGATTTAAGCAGTGAATAGATTTCATATTCCCAGATTCCCTTTTCGCCAGCGTGGTATAGAATGCTGTAAAGTGAATATTTTAGAGGTGGTTTCATTTTGGACTCCTTCCTTCTATTATTATTCTAGAAACAAAATTTACAGCATGCTGCCAAAGATGTCATCAAAATGTGCCATAACAATGCCAAGTATTCCAACGACGATGATTGAGATAATAGTTGGAACTGCTGGATTAAAGATAGGTAAAGAGTTCTTTTGTGTGCCTTCTGATTCAGTTGACATAACAGGTCTCCTTTCCTTCATAATAATCGAACCCTATTCGTGAATGATTCTTCCCTCCCCCGAGATCTACTGATAATCAGCCACGAATAGGGTTCGATTATGTCAGAATTAATTGCTACAGCTTAATATTGAGTAGTGGCTGTAGATTATCCAATGAGATGGTCATTCTACAAGTTTTTTCAGGATCGACAACTTGACAGATACCAAGATCCGCAAACAGACCTGTTACAAATCCAGCTTCATAGAAATCTAATTTACCATTGTCTACGATGAATTTGATGAGACGATCCATTGCCTTCTTGAGAGCGCCGTCTGTTGTTGCATGAGATGCGAGTGACGCAAATTTGCCATCAACCTGTACGAAAGGAATGTCGATGATCATGTCGCGACGGATGCTGATCTCAAGTTCAATCTCACCAGATGCTTCAAGACCTGTATACCATGATTCGCCGTCACCTTGTGCTTCATGAAGATCACCAGCGGAGAAAATAGCGCCATCAACCTGTACAGGGAGATATACAGTTGCGCCTTCACGGATGAGTGTTGTGTCGAGGTTTCCGCCGTGATCTCCAGGGCTGATTGTGCGGATTCCATCACCTGCGGGGGCTACGCCGATGACACCAATCATTGGAACCGCTTTTAGCTTAAAGCCACCCTTGATTTCAACATTATCTTCCTCATCCCAGTGATAAATACGTGTGATTCCTTTTTCGATCAAATCGCCCATAACGCCTTCGTTTGGGCAGACGATTGCTGCTGCAGGGGAGATACATTTAATCTTATTTACTTTGATTACAAGTACATCGCCAGCCTTTGCGTTTGTGAAACGGATTGGGCCAGTAGCAGGATTGATGGTATCATAATCGAGTGCATCTAATGTATCTGTTTCTTTCTGAAGTGCATCACGAAATACATTGATTGTCTCCATTGTCACCTTTGCAGGAAGTTCTACTTCTGCTACAGGTGCAACTGTCTTATCGATCATACATGTAAGTTGGTCTCTTGTTAATTTAATCTCATTCATGGTATTGCTCCTTTTTATAATATTTTATTAACCGATTTGAAACCTTGCTTTGCCAGCAACATCTTTGTTGACAAGATGGGATGGCAATTTTTTATCTTTCAGTACTTCAATAATTTGTTTCATTGCGTCGATACGGCATTGAACGAGGGATTCCTCTGAATAGTATGCGACATGTGGTGTCATGATGACTTGCTCCATGCCCATAAGTGGACTTCCCGTTGAGACGGACGTCAAGCTGACTTCATTTTCAAGGACGTCCAATCCTGCAAATGCAACTTTACCAGATTCGATTGCTTCTTTCAAAGCATCTTCATCGACAACACCGCCTCTGCCTGTAACAGCAAAGATTGCGCCTGGTTTGATTGCATCGAACTGTGCCTTACCGATCATATGATGTGTCGTTGGCAACAGTGGGGTATGTACGGAGATGAAATCACTTTGTGCAAATAATTCTTCAATCGAATCGATACGCTTTACGCCGAGTTTCTTGAACGCAGCATCTGGTGCAAATGGGTCATATGCGATGACATTCATGCCGAAGGTCTGAACCATTTCTGCAACACGTTGTGGAATGTTTCCAAATGCAACCAATCCATAGGTCTTACCTACTGTTGAGAATATTTTTCCGCAGCCCGTAACATCTGGCCACTGTCCAGCACGAACTTTTTCATCCATCTGTGTAATCTTACGTACGCCGTCCAAGATGAGTGTAACCGTATGTAGTGCAACTTCTTCAAGACAGTACGTTGGTACATTTCCAACGCAAATGCCAAGGTCAGCTGCCGCTGGAAGATCGATGTTATTGACGCCAATTGCGTGAATCGTAAGAACCTTACAGTGTTTTAGTTTCTCTAGATTGACACGATTCATCTCGATATAGACGATGATGACACCATCTGCATCTTCTGCTTCTTTGAAGAACTCTTCGTCTTTGTCGCCATCAATGCGAATCAGTTCGAAATCATCGTAACAACCCGCCTGACGTAGTACGTCTTCTTCAACGTCAATTCCAACACCTTCTGTATTGTACAATACTACTTTATAAGCCATGAGATACCTCCTACTTTTGTGCGTAATATGCAGCGATTTCCTCTTTTGTAAGAGGTCTACCACCACAGCCATACATAATTGTAAATGGACAAGGATGCTCGCTGTCTACTCTTACATTGATAATAGAAGGTTTCCCTGTTGCAGCTGCTCTCTTGATAGCTGGGATTACTTCATTGATATCCTCGACATATTCGCCATATCCATCGAATACTTCAGCGATTTTTTCGTAGCGACGTTCTGCAAGTGTGGTTGCGACGTATCCGTTTGTAATTTCATTTGTACTACGCATCGTCTCTGCCATCTTAACCATACCCCATTGAACATCATTGGAGATCACGCAGATGACTGGGATTCCGTGACGTGCCATTGTGTCGAATTCACCAAGATAGAAACCAACACTTCCATCTCCAGTATACTCTAGAACTGGCTTACCATGTGCATACCATTGTCCCATCGCAAATCCTTGACCTGTACCGATGGTACCATTTGCATTGTATCCAACAATCTGACCTGGATAGTGCATACGTGTCGCACGCATAATCCATTCGTAAGCATCTCCACCGTCTGCAGCGATGGACCAATCCTTCGCTTCTTCATTTAAGAATTTGCCAACTTCAGCTGCAAGGCGTGCAGGGTGCATTGGTGTGATATCCTCAGACGTATATGCTTCATCCCAATCCGCACGATATGCTGCATGTAAAGCTTCTGCTTTCTTTACCCATGTATTATCTGTGCGTTTCGGTGCTTTTGCTTTGACAGCTTCTAATAGCTGTCTTGCTGCTGCACCCGTACTAGCAACAATGCCGACGTCAGCTGCGCAATTGAATCCAATCATTCGGATATCTGGGTGGATTTGAACGAACTTCGCTTTGTCATTGATCATTGGAGGTTGACCAAGATTTAATCTAAAGTTCATTGCTGCAGCTAGTGTTACGATGACGTCGGCATCACTGAGGCATCCTTCACCGATACGGAATAGGGGATTGTCTTCATCGCCGAAAAGTCCTCTTGACATTGTTGTTGCATATACTGGAATCTTTAGATAGTCAACTAACTCTTCGAATGCTTCACGACCACCTTCTGATGAGAAGATTGCCGCATCACCTACAACAAATGCCGGTTGTTTTGCATTGGCGATTAATTCAGCAGCTTGTTCAATGAGTGCTGGATCGCCATAGGATTGTGCTTTGCAACGGGTCTGTGATGGAAATGCGATATCATCCATCTCTACTTGTGTCTTCATAATATTGACTGGAACTTCTAGGTAAACGGGTCCTGGTGCAGGGCCTGTCATCTGACGGAATGCTTTTGCTACATATTCAGGAATTCGGTGTGTCTCAAATATTTTTGCTGCCCATACCGTATTGCTCTTTAGGATGTTGTATGTATCCATACCCATATCCTGCTCAGCGCCTGAGTCAAACTCATCGACACTGACTGAGGCAGAAATTACGAGAATCGGTGATCCTGCTGCTCGTGCCTCAAACACACCCTGCATGGTTTGCATGACTCCAGGTGTAACGGTAGGTAAGATAACTCCTGGTTTTCCAGTTGCTCTTGCATATGCGTCAGCTGCATACACACCCGCATTTTCATGTCTGACGTCTACAACTTTGATACCTTCTGCTCTGCAACCATAGATTACTGGCATAATCTGACCGCCGCAAATGGTAAAAATTTGCTCAACGCCTTCCTTCTTCAGCTGCTTTGCAAACAGCCTTCCTCCATTAACCAACATATGTGTACCTCCTGCCTCTATGACTAAGAAATTTTTACACCAACACCTCTTGCGCGCCGAGACGTGTTAACTGATACGTTCATTATATTTAAATTCTGTTCAATGTCAAGAACAAATTCGAAAATAATTAAATATTTTTTTATTTTATGAAAATTTTGTGCATGCGTGCCTAATATTTTGAATTTTGTGCATAATAAAAGACACCCCCTAGGGGTGCCTTTTATTATGCATTGAAAAGGTGAATTACCTTATTTTATCTTTCCAATTATCCTTCCAATTCTAAGGCTTCTTCATCCGACTCCTCAAGTTCGAATTCTTCGGCGTCTTCATACGCATGAACTTTGCTCCCCGTAAGTTTGATGATAAATCCGCTGATAAGACCTGTTACAAGTGCAAATACCACCGTAAATAGTATACCAACAATCTGTGCTTTTGCAATTCCGGGGACGATGACAATGGCAGCAAGACCACCGAGCAAACCTGGCATACCATGTAAATTATGGACGCCACAGGTATCTAAAATCTTTAGATTCTTCTCAAGCTTGCTTTGAATCACTGCATAACCAACGACGCAAAGACCGCCAGCGAGTAGACCAATGACAAAAGCTTGTGTTGGTGTTGCCGAGTCGCAGGTTGAACCGATTGCGACGCCTCCTGCAAGGGAAGCATTGGCGATATCTGCGATATTTGCTTTCCCTTTGCGCATGATTGCACTGACTATATACGTTGCGAGTGTTGCACCGCAAAGTGCAAGCACTGTATTAACGGCAGTCATCTCAATGCGTTCGGGTGCGACAATTGCACAACAAAAACTTGGCCAGAAAATCCATAATACCATAGATCCAATCATTGAGAATCGGTCTGATGTTGCATCGGATTCTATCGGTACTTGACGCTGCTTAACGGTTGTAATTGCAATCGTAAGGCCGAGCCCAAAATAGGCGCCAAAGCCATGAAGCGCAACAGAGCCCGCCGTATCGGTAAAGCCCTGCGTGATACCAAGACCGCCGTCTGTGACGAGCCATTCGTTCAGCATATAGAATGGGACAATCAATGCCCCCAGTATGATATATTGATACACATGCAGACGCCCAAGCACTGCGCCCATTGCAATCAGTGCACTTGCGGCAGCAAATTCTGCAAAGATTATCATCTCAACTTTGTCTGTGGGAAGTGGCTCTGGATTGAGGATGCCGCCTCCACGAAGTAGAAAATAAAGCGGCAATACCGTTGCGACCACGAGGAATGTTCCCGTCGTAGCACTAAACCCATTGCGTTTGACAAACACCATCAAAAAACCAAATCCAAGTAGTAGCATTGCTAGAATCGCAATTGCAAAATTATACTGTTGCATCTCCATCTTTTTATTTCTCCAATCCTAATTTAATACATTTACCCCAAGAAATATCATTCACGTATTATATAATTAGGATTTTGTCTTTTCAATCATTGTGAAGAGAAATAACCAGTTTTTACCCTCCTATCGAGATTTATCGCAACTTATCATTGTTTTTTAGCTAGATATCTTCGTAGCACAAAAATTAATTCTTCAACATCAATTGGTTTTCCAAGATGTTCATTCATGCCCGCGCTTTGGCTCATATCAATATCTTCCTTGAATACATTTGCGGTCATTGCAATGATTGGAATTTCTTTTGCTCTATCTGAATCCAGATTCCGTATGGCTCTTGTTGCGGTGTAGCCGTCCATGATTGGCATCTGTACATCCATGAGAATGAGATCAAATCTTTCAGGATTTATACGGAACTTTTCAACCGCATCAGCACCGTTGGTTGCGAGTTCGAACGATAGCCCCGTCTCACTGAGTAGCGCCATAACAATCTCAGAATTAATTTCAACATCCTCTGTTAGTAGCACGGTGTATTCACTAAATTCGTTTGGAATAATCTCTGTATGAGGCGGATTTCCTTTATCTTCCTGCGGACCTTCATCTGTAAGTTTATTACGGATTTCAAATCCAAAGGTTGAACCTTGTCCTACGTCCGATTGAATCCAGATGCTGCCGCCCATCAATGCAACAATTTGTTTTGAGATTGCGAGCCCAAGCCCCGTTCCACCATAGGTTCTCGATGTGCCATTTTCCGCTTGCTGGAAAGATACAAACAATCGTTGTTGTTGTTCTTGGCTTATGCCAATGCCCGTGTCTTTGACTTCAATGCGTATGACACAATTCTTCTCTTTCTTTTCTCTAAGCTCTGCTTTAAGCTCAACCTTGCCGCCTTCAGGGGTAAATTTGACTGCATTGCTCAATAAATTGGTAATGACTTGCGCGAGTCTCTGATCGTCACCAATGAGTGCTTTTGGGATACGTCGATCCACTGTAACTGTAAAGTCCAGTTTCTTTTCGACCGTTTTATATTCAATGACATGCGTAACACTTTCGATGGTTTTGTGGAAATCATAGATGACATTGGATAATTCAAGTTTGTTGGCTTCAATCTTGGACATATCTAATATATCGTTGATGACACCGAGCAAATGTGTCGAAGATTCTTCGATCTTTGTAAAGCAATAATCTTTTTTCTCGACTTCTTCAGCATTTTCTCCGATTGTGGTCATACCGATGACGGCATTGAGCGGTGTGCGAATCTCGTGACTCATATTGGCAAGAAATTCGCTTTTGGCACGTGATGCTTTCTCTGCGATATGAACCTGTTTTTCAAGTTCCTTTGTACGTTCTTTTACGGTTGATTCAAGCACATCTTTCATATGGGTGGTGAGGTTAAAGGCATTTGCATATTGCCTTGCAAGAATCAGTGCTGCACTTACTGTAAAGATAAAGAAACTGTATCTTGTCAGTACGATGCCTGTATGAAAGATACTTGAATCGAGCACATCAAAGATGGAGGTGCATGTGAGAAAGAGTATCGTAATCAAGATATTTCCCAGCGAAGTATTTCGTAAATTATCCCATATCAATGTTGCAAATCGGACGTCACTATCATCGCGTGCGCCATTGGTTACAAGCCAGTCTTCATAAGTTCGCTTAATAAACGTGTAAACCACATCATGTGCAACCACATATAGCAAGATGGAGACACCGCAAATCTGCCATATGACTAAGGCATTTGCTGCAAATTGTATGGATGGAAACACGATAAAAAGGACAATTAATGTGACGCAAAAGATACCATGAATCTTGACAATTTTATAGAGCTTTCCGAAGTTTATGTATTCAATAAATGCCGCAAGAAGAAAGGATAGCATGTATAGCGAACCAAGTTCAATCCGTTGTGTAATCATAAAATTATTGGAAATGTGATAGATGGAAGCACTTCTTGTAAAGAAATAAATGGCAACGCAGATGGAAAAAAGCCCATAACACAGATTATGTTTGTTGCTGCTATTCATAATATACATGAGGATATGATAAAGTCCTAGAAATACATAGATCGAACAAAAAATCAGCATACTCGTATTGCCGTTGCTTCCAATCATGGTTTCAAAATTACCAAAAAAGTAAGGCGTTGCATAATTTAATCCTGTCATATTGAAATCAGGATCACCGATAATTCGGAATGCTAGAATGTTTTCACCGAGTTTCAGTTGCTCTTTGTCGATTGGAATTGAGATGTCATGCCTTGAATGATGGATGCGAATGGTTCCATCTTCATTCAGGTCAATTTCCGATTCGATGGACTGTCCGTTGAGAAAAATGTCCCAATTATCTGCAATTCCAGCGATAAAGATTCCTGGAATATCGGATAGATTCTCATATATCATATTATATTTTTCACGGTCCAGTTGAAATGGAATGACGATGGTATATTCCTCCGCCTTTTGGTCATGGACAGATAGAAAATGTCGCTCATTGCCTTTGGATGCCTCAAGAAGAGAATACACTGCGATATTGCTATTGTGCCCACTTGGAAGGATCACATCCCATTCTTCATTTTGTGGGTTTATGATATCAGCGTCTGCCATGTCGAATCCAGTTTTGACATAGGCAGGGCTATCCATGAGATTCTCGTATAGCGGATCTGTTTTGACGGAATCAGGACGATCAATATAAGCCATAAAGGCAAGCGTCAAAATGATGAGCACTGTGAGGGCGCATGGCAAGATGATTTTATTGAGCACATTTGTTATGATTGCTTGATTCTTTTTCATAATCCCCAGACTCCAATGATGAATGCATCTGTTCATAGATATTAATTTATTATATTTCGTATATTTCAGTATTTTTAAATATTTTAATAATATCGACTAAATTATATCACATATAATTTGAAAATTACTCGAATTATAAGATGTCACATGATATTTGATATATTGTAATAAGGGTATGGCAAATTGGTAAGCAAGACACGCAATTACAAAGATTTTAATAATTTGGCATAAATTGGCTATTTAAGATTAAATGTGATATACTATCAGTATGAATCATGCGACTTCGAGGATGCACCTATCTCATGCACATTGTGTTTGTGAGAGGTGCATCTTTTTTTGGCACTTGATTCATTAGTTGTTATTTCTTTCACAGAAAGAGGGCTATATGGATATGCAGGACAAGCACAATCAGAGCAAGACCGCGAAGAAGACGATGGGATTTTTAATCAGTCACAAGGAAAATGAAAAGAGGCGTGCGTTACTGCCACAAGACATAGCAGGGATTCAAAACAAATCGGAATTATATTTTGAGGTAGGCTATGGCGATGTGCTTGGCATCGACGATAAAGAATATACAGATTTAGGCTGCCACATCTGCTCACGAAAAGAAGCGCTTGCGCAGTCAATTTTGTGTGAACCAAAGATTGGAGAATCCGAGATTATTCATGACCTCGCAGTAGGGCAAGACGTCTTCGGTTGGATGCATAAGGTTGCCAACGGCAAGAACTTCAAAATTGCAAACAAACAGCATAACTTGCAATACGCATGGGAGAACATGCGCGAAGACAATCGCCATTGCTTCTGGCGCAACAACGAACTTGCTGGAGAAGCTGCCGTTGTCGATGCTTTTATGAATGTTGGAAAGCTTCCACATGGTTGCAACGTCGCAGTTTTGGGTAGAGGTAGTACAGCCCAAGGTGCTGTCCGCATCTTAACGGGTCTCGGTGCAGACGTCACAATCTACAGCCGTACACAAGAGGCATTATTCAAAAAAGAATTTGCACAATACGATGTCATCGTCAATGCAATCATCTGGGACGGCAATCGATGCGATCATATCATCCACAGAAGCGATTTAAAAAGCTTGAAGAAGCATGCCCTGATTATTGACATCAGTTGTGATGAAAATGGCGCAATCGAGACGAGCGTTCCAACCACGATGGACAATCCAATCTTCAAAGTAGATGGTATCACACACTATGTTGTCGATCATACGCCAAGCATCTTGTATCATACCTCTTCGGAAGCAATCTCTCTTGAAGTCTCCAAGTATATTGATGACTTAATCGAAAGCAACGAGAACGATGTACTGTGCGGAAGTCTCGTATAGTTCTATGCCACATTCAATCCTTTAGTCCTTATCAGGATTGCGAATCAATCGATTGATTGCAACGGCGACAACGATGGCAATGACCGTGTTGAATAGCCGCTGGAAGCCTGTGACAAATGGCCCCGCGCTTGGCGGGGTGAGCGTCATCATGAGAAATACGACGCAGCTGATGACGATTGCTTTCGGAATCTTGAACTCATTAAAAATTGCAATAATCACCATGATGCCAAATCCAATCAATACGATGTGCAGAATATCGTTGGAAAATGCCACATCAATATGCAAGATGATGACACCGATGACGACGCCAAAGAACGTTCCAATCAATCGGCTGATGCCCATTGTAATTGAATTCTTGACACTATCTTGCATGCAGATAATGGCGGCAACGCAAGCGAGAAAGGCGTCGGAATTATTTGCCAGACCTTGCTTTTCTGCCAAATAATAGATGACAAGGCAGACACCTACAGCGAGGGCAGTCTTGACGTTGCGCATACCGATTGGAAATTTACGAAATAACTTGCGCAAGCCGCTTTCTTCGCTTAGGATGAATCTGTGAATATTTCGTTTTATTGCTGATTTTATATTCATATGATCTTTCATGTGACGACATCATCATGCAATCAAGGAGGGCGCTGCCTCAACGAGTTTCTGCGTATAAGGATGCCTTGGATGATTCAAAATCATGTCTGTGCTGCCTTCTTCAACAATCTGTCCATGATTCATGACATAAGCGCGGTCCGCAATCTCTCGTACAACGGACAAATCATGCGTGATAAAGAGAATGGTCAACGACAGTTTCTCGCGCATATCATAAAGCATCTCCAGAATCTGTGCTCTGACACTTGCATCAAGAGATGCAACGGATTCATCGCAGATTAGGATGCTTGGATTTGTTGCAATTGCACGTGCAATCGCAATCCTTTGCCGCTCGCCACCCGATAGGCTGCCTGGTCTTCGGTTCAAATAATGATGTGGTAAGTCAACCATATCCATCAATTTCTCAACGTTATGGTCTTCAATGATCTCTCCTATTTTACCACATTTCGCATTGACTTTCTCTCCCGCACGTATGGCTTCAGCAAGAATTGTCCGTATTTTCAATGCGGAATTGAGCGAACTATACGGATCTTGAAATACAATCTGTGGGAATCCACAAGTCTTTTCATTCAATTCAATAGTCCCACCATCCGCTTTTGTGAGTCCAACAATGGTACGTGCAAGCGTCGTTTTGCCGCTGCCAGATTCACCAACAATACCGATGATTTCCCCGCGCTTCGCTTGGATACTGACATCATGCAAAGCTTGTTTCTCACCAAATGATTTCGATAGATTGGTCACTGTAAGAATTGTATTTTCGTTTGATTCGAGGAACGAATTTCGGATATTCAATTTGTTGGCATGGATTAGTTTCTGTGTATAAGCATGCTGGGGATGATGCATAATCTCGTCCGCGTCACCACGTTCTACAATCTGCCCATCGTTCATGACAACGATATAATCAGCACGTTCCGCGATGAGCGGCAAATCATGGCTAATCAAGATAATCGTCATATGGCGCGATTCTTTGATACGAGCAAGTAAGTCTAAGACTTCTTTCTGCGTAATGGTATCAAGCGCAGTCGTCGACTCGTCTGCAATCAAGATATCTGGGTTTGTCGCGAGTGCGGAGGCGATGACAACCCGTTGCCGCATGCCGCCACTGAGCTCACCTGGATAGCTATTTGCGACATTTTCATCTAAGCCAACTTCTGACAATGCGGAGATGACATCGAAGTCTGCGCGATCCGATTTTCTCACACCATCTAGGATCTGTGATTTTATTTTGCGCATAGAATCGAGTGCCGTAAATGGATCTTGCAGTATCAACGTGATATTCGTGCCGCGCACGTCATACCATTCTTTGTCAGAGGCATTTAAATTGCGGTTTTCGCCTTCGAGGACATATTCACCGCTTGCTGTTGAAAAATCTGGCAATAATCCCGTGAGCGTCTTCGATAGAATCGACTTCCCGCTACCAGATTCACCAACAATACCAATCGTATGCCCAGCGAGAATATCCAAATCAATGCCATGAAGGATTTCATTGGATGCGATATCCACTTTAAGATTTTTTATGTATGTCTGATTCATCTATCGCTCCTAGGATTCTGTATCAATTCCGAATCGATCCGCAATATATCCACCCAAAGCATTGATTGCCGTTGAGACAAGGATAATCGCAATGGCGGGCGCAATGATGCTTGCGGCATTTTCGTACATGATGTTTTTGCCATCTGCGAGCTGTCTGCCCCAGTCTGCATGTGCTGGAGATACGCCGAGACCTAGATAGGAGAGTGCCGACATGGAGACAAGTCCGTATGCGATGTTCAAAAAGAAATTGACGAGCGCAATGACGACGACATTTGGCAGGATATGTCTTGCCATGATTGTCAGCGAAGCAATCTTCATGACTTTTACGGATTCGATATACGGCTTCGTAACTTCTGCGCGCACCGCCGAACGAATCAGCCGGATATCGAATGGCGAATATAATATAATCATGACAAGTACGCTCACATAGTAGCCGCCGCCGATGACGCCTGCTGCAACGATTGCGAGTAAGAGTGACGGCATTGCAAGGGTGAGATCCGTATATCTTGAGATAATCCAATCGAGCGGACCTCCAAAATATCCAGAAATGAATCCGAAAATCAATCCGAGAATCAGCGAGCCGAGCGCAATGAGTACGGGACCAATGAGCGCCGAACGTGTCCCCGCAATCAGCAATTGCCACACATCGCGTCCGAGCCCATCCGTGCCGAGTATGTGACCATCATCACCTGGCGAAAGGGTCGTCAGTGTAATATCTTGATCGAGTGCATGAGGTGCAAGAATAGAACCGAAAATCAACCATACCAAGGCACACAACAAAACTGCAGCAGAAAGGTACACAAGAACGGGTCTGTGTGCTAAAAGTTTGTATACGCTAGAGCGTGTTTTGATTTGTAGATTTTGTAGATTTTCCATATTAACCCTATCTGGTTCTCGCAATTACCGTCTAATCTTACTAGCAATAAAATCGCATATCATCTGTGAGACAATGATAAAGAATGCTAGAAACAGCGTCAAAAACTGTACGACGGGCACATCTTTCATGACGACGGAACTTGCCAATAACCCACCCGCACCAGGAATTGCAAATGTCGTCTCAACGAGCAATGTCGCAGAAAACAGCGTTGCTAAGAGCAATCCCATACTCGTAAGAATCGGTGCGGAAGCATTGATTAATTTTGACCGCGTGATGACATAAGGTGCGACAGCGCGCGCACGCATAAAAGTTACATAATCGGATGCCGTTTCTTTGAGCATTTGCGACCGTGTAATCCGAAGCAAGAGGGCGCTGACTGCAACCGTCAAAGTGATGGCTGGTAGAAGCAAATGGCTGATGTCAGACGCGAGTCCGCCATCGCCAATTCCATAAATGGGAAGCACACCCAACTTAACGCCGAAGATAAAGATAAGCAATAGCCCCACAGCAAAGCTCGGCGCAGAGGTAAAGACCAACGCGACGTTGCTGATAATTTTATCCGATAGCTTGTCTTTGTGTTTGGCACTTACCGTTCCAAGACCAATACCCAAGATTACGCTCAATAGAAAGGAGAACAATACGAGCTTCAATGTGACGATTAAATACGGACCGCACGTTGCGAGTACGGATTCGCCCGTCCTGATAGAGTCCCCAAAATCCAACGTTACCGCGTGAGATAGCCAGATCCAATACTGCGTGATGAGTGGCTCGTTCAGATGATACTGATCCCGTATGGCATCGAGGGTCTCGGGGCTGACTTGTTTCACGCCAAGAAGTACCCTGGCGGGATCACCCGGCGCAAGGTACAACAGCGAAAAGATGACGATGGATATAAAAATCATCGATATGATCAGCTCAAGAAGCTTGATTGAAATGTATTTTAAATCTTTCATATATTTATTGAAATTTGGAACCTCCAGTATTGTCTATTGTTGAAATGTACGATTACTTTGCGCTGACCTTGCTCGGCCACTGTGCACTCAGCATTGTATAAGGTCCAAATTCGCTCGGCGCAATCTTGCCAGAGAAAGCCATACCCGTCGTGCCCCAGAATGTAGGCGCATAGATTGCCTGCTGCCCCGCGATATTACTTGATATGATGATATCATCAATCTGATTTTTTACGTCTTTTTGGATATTGGAATCCGCTGTCAGATGTGCAACCTCTTCATTTGTCCAGTTTGCAGGGTTATAATCTTGTCCTTGTGCATCCAATAGCCACGTTGTAATTTCTCCTGGCTCACCCGTCGTTGGCACATAAATCATCCAGCCTAAATCTCCAGATCCGATTTCTGTCAACCACTGCTCTAACGGAATCTCTTTGACTTCAAGTTCAATGCCAAGCTCTTTCAGACTAGCTGCGATTGCGAGTGATGCTTTTCCAACCTCTTGATAGGCATCAGGATAGGTAATTGTCGTCTTGAGTCCATCTTTATATCCGGATTGTGCCAGTTCTTCCTTTGCTTTTGCAAGATCAAAGTCGTAGTGTGTAACGGTGCCAAGCAATTTAATTGCCTCGTCTTTATCCATTTCACTTGCGAATTGTGTTGGCGCAGGAATTGCAGTAGCAATCTCCGCATGTCCTTTATAAATCCCATTTACAATGCCGTCTTTATCGATGGCATAGCTTACTGCTTTGCGCAGATGCTCATCCGTAAATGGGCCTTCCGCCGTATTGAATGTGATGCCATAATAACTTCTATTATCTGTATAACGAACCGTTGCACCCGATGCCTTTTTATATTGCTCCTCCTGTGTGACAGGCATATCCCATGTAAAGTCGATATCGCCGCCTGTAAATGCCTGCAGACGCGTATTGCTATCTTCAATGAAATCAAATTTTATTTTGTCATAGCTACTATCATTGTCGCCCCAATATTCTTTATTCACTGCAAATGTCGCCTGCGACCCTGGCTCGAAACTTTCAGCCTTATATGGTCCCGTACCTAGAATCAAGTCTTTCTTTGATCCAATAGAACCTGCCTTTTCTGCAAATTTTTCACTTGTGACAAATAATCCACCGCTATTGGTTACTGCCCAGATGAAACCTGGATGTGGTCCATCGAGTGTGATGACAACTTTTTCCTTGCCGCCGTCATTTGCCTTCTCTACTTTTGTTACATAGTCAGGGAAGTAGATGGAGGTTCCCGGGGATAACTCTGGATCCATCGCATGATTAATCGAATAGATGATATCGTCCGCCGTCATGATGCTGCCATCAGAAAACTTCACATCTTCTCTGACTGTAAAAGTCCACACGGTGCTGTCTTCATCTGTCCATTCCGTTGCAAGGGCTGGAATAAACTTTCCAGTATCGTCAATTCCGACAAGTCCCTCTTGCACGATTGCACTCACATAGTAGTTGAGAATACCCGCTTCTTGATTGATATCCAATGTAGATAACGATCCTGGAACACCAACTTTCAAGGTGTTTGCATCATTCTTCTTTACGCTAATACTAACATTTTTAGCGCAACCACTTA
>JAISJM010000179.1 GCA_031261525.1 Eubacteriales Family XIII. Incertae Sedis bacterium | reverse complement strand
CTTTCACGCCTGTCTTCCTACCGCCGAAAGTAATGTCTACTTGCGATGGTTTCGGCGATGTATACGGAATTCCATCCGCGTCTCTGCCTTTGATAGAGAAGACCCTTTTATCAAGGCGTTTTGCTGTATTCCAGTAAACCTCTGGCGTATAATGTCCACCAGAATCTATGAATGTGATAGCAACAATCAAGCCTTTCCCGTTTTTAAAGCGATACGTCCTGTCAATTACTCGATCGAGCTCTTCCCAAACGTCACTATCTCTGCGAGGTTCCCCCAGTATGACACCGCGAACGATGCCCCACGTCTCGCCGTAATGTCCATGACCGACGATCTCATACTCTAAACGATCATCTTGCGTATCAACGCCACACGTCAATACAAGAACGCCGTCTGGCAGTTCTGCATTATACTCTTCACGCCTTGACATAATCGTATCTTCATCTTCAAGGTCTCCATAAGGTTCCCATAACTCGCCGAACATCGTATTGTAAACAATTTGTAGCCTTAGTGGGTCTTTTCTTGCGAGCAAGAAAGCTCTTGCAATTTCTGCCCATGTCATCCACGGGGATGAAAAACCGTCCAAACAAAAAGAACGCTCACCGCGTTCATATGCATCTGGATTATTGGCAACCCATTTCGCAGGTTGTCTTTTTAATATAAGTTCATCAATCAAACATCCACAAGTTGGACATACATAATGCGTCTCTGTAATCTCATAATCTATCTCACTTCCTAATTCAATCTTGTTGTACTCAAACTTTATATCGTTAAATGTGATTTTATGATATTCACCACACTCAGGACATTCGTGTTGCCAAGTTTCTTGCGTGCCTAACTCATATGATTTTGCTATTTTGCTTGTACCTTTAATTACTGGAGTTGACACCTCCACAATAACGGGATTGAATGTCCTCGTACGCGCTTTCACTAATTCAAATGGATCGCCTTCCGTGCCAGCAGATGTTGACCACCTATCACGCTCATCTCCAAGTATATATCTAACAGGTTTCGAAGCTAAACTTGACGCACTGTTTGTTCCTGCCATATAGAGTATCCCGCCAGGAAATGCTTTTCGAAGCATTGAATTAGCCGTATCACGAGATTTTGCATCTGACACCTTGTCGCGAAGCGCTGGCGTTTCTCTAATCATAGGTGCTATACGGCCAACGGAGAAGTCTTTCACATCGTCAATCGTTGGCATGATATACATCACTGGCGCAGGGTCATTATCTATGATATAGCCAAGAATATTAAGCAAAACTTCACTTTTACCGACCTGACTAGCGGACATGATTGTGATATGAGTAACCTTTGAATCTGTAAACGCGTTCATTGGTTCAACTAAGTATGGCGTTCTTGTATTTTTCCACCGTCCAGGCTCCGCACTTGTCTCAGATGGTAAACGCCTGTTACGCTCTGCCCACTGCGCTACGGTGATATCGTCTGGCGGCTTAAAGCCTATAATTGCCTTTGATATCGTTCTATTCAGTTTGAATACAGCCGCATCATCCATCGAATTGTTGAGTTATCTCCTTCATTTCATTTTGCCATCCTTGACGCTCTTGCACTTTTTCATGATATTTCGATGGGTCATAGCTATAATTAGATAATTCTGTCAACATATCGATCGACTCCTTCTTGATTCTATCTGTCGCTTCCTGTGGATTATCAATTATTGATAGATCCATCGCAAGCCTGCCTGGTAGCGAAACAAACATACTTCGTACCGCGTAGACAAGATCCGCTGTAAGTTCTGCCACATCATCAGCACGATGCATACGCCCTTCATATTCAGCAAGTTCGATTTCAGCAACAGCGGCTTTTGATTTTTTGAGTGCCACATCCGCTTCAAGGCGTTCTCGCTCTAACAGCGCGTTACCACTTTCAGAGCCATTAGTCTTATCTGTAATATATTTAATATATTGTTTTGTAGCTAGTCGTAAATCAAACTTATAGCCCTTGCCTGCTTTTTCAGCAGTAATTACACCCTCAGATACAAGTTGCTGTATTCGTCGAGCTGTAAGTCCAAATACGTCCGCGAGGATTACCGAAGTCACCTTCTCGCTATTGCATTTATTTTTCGATTCCATACATCCTCTTCGCGAAGCGAGCTCTTAAAATATACTTTTTGTTGCATACAATGTAGAAATATCAAAATTTGTAAATTTTGGCGAAATGCATTTTGTGTCGCTCTAAGTCACGCATATATAATAACGTTGCCTTTTGCAAAATATACCTGTTTGGCGAAGCGAAATGGTTACAAAAAAAAATTCACAAACTAACAGGACTATGGGCTCACAAGCGCCGCATCATCTTATCGATCTCCCACAGTACCTTTTGATAATTTTGTAAAATATCTTTTTCAGCTTTTGTCAAATTGTTTTGATTCAATCTTTACATGTATCAATTCTTTACTCTGTAGCTTTCAGAGTTATGTATCAATTCTTTACCTGTGGCTTTCAGAGTTATGTATCAATTCTTCACTCTGTAGCTTTCAGAGTTATGAATTAATTCTTTTTTCGGCAGCTTTTAAATGATTATCAACACGAGCTGATATACCTTTTTCAATCTCAGCATATATCTTCTTGCGAACGAGTTCATTGTCAACCATCTGCGGAACGCTTAGTGTCTTGATTGCTTCTATCGGATACCTTGACTTACCAGTACGCATGAATGGTAGCTGTGTGCTTTTTGGTGACGCGATAAACGCTATAGTATGGATAACCTTACGCTGCCCTTTTTTTATCGTGGCTTTGACGGTACGTTTCTTTCCTGTCGTCCCCAGGGAAAATCTCTTCCCTGGGCCATCTCCGCTAAGCCCCGGACCAACACGAGGGGTGAGGCGTCTGCCTTCTACAAGGAGGGCCTTGTTTTCAACAACCTTCCCCCCTCCTAATTTCATCTTTCCTTGGGGGGTGGTTTGTTTTATGGAGGTCTTCACTTCTTTACCTGTGATATTATATTCGGACGCTACCGCCCTTGCAATCCAAGCGGGGGCTCGTGATATAAAATCGCTGGTGGTGCGCTGAAGCACAATCTTAGATTCTTGATTGATCCCGTTCAAAGCTTTATATATACCAGCTGGTTTTTTAATAATAATTTTCAGATTCACAATATCTGTCCCCACATCCGTATTCGTATATTACAGATTCTTACAAGATATACTATATCAAAGATTCTACTACTGCGAACTCCTGACTTTATTTTCCAGAAGCTCAATGGCTTTATCATGCAGCGAATAAGTGCGACTTAAACTATATCCAATCTTTGCAGCAATCATCTTCCACGGGCGTCCAACCAGATATCTGTTACGCATAATCGTTCGCTGTGTGCGCGGCAAGTCATCAATCAATCCACTCAATATCCGATTCTCTTGATATAGTTTTCTGCGCTTTGCATCAATCTCAAGTTGCCTGCTTTCAATCATCGCTGCTATATCTCCTGTATTATCCTTATAATCGATTTCCTTACTGCGCATCGCGCTAGGCATACAATTATTCAGTTGCTCAGTCCATAAATCCAATTCTGCATCTAGAGAATCTATTTCGGGACATAAGTCTCTGTATTCTTTCAGTCTATCCTTGATAGTCATCAGCATCTCCTTCTCTCAGCAATCCTCTTATTGGCTTTTCTTTGTGGCAGCAGTTTGGCATATATATACGCACCTGACACATACTCTGATGTCCTCACTGTGCAGTCATCCACAACATGATTCTTGTGCCATCTCGTGAATATCTGTGGGTGTTCATCAATTTCCTCGCAGATTGCATCAACCTGCCGCTTGGATATCTTTGTATCGGCTGTTGTTATCCGCGGTTTCGTAAGTCCTCTGGATGACACCCATTTCTTCTCATTCTTTGATGATGGGCTTTTGAGGATGTATCTTACCAGCCCCTCAATGCTATCGTCATCACTTTTGATTCGGTCAGCATTAACTGTGCCGTATAGCCACAACCGCTCTGCATTATCTCGGTCGATACCATTGAGAATGATGTGATGATGTACCCGCGTTCGTCTACCATCGCCGCTATAATGTTCCGTCACGTAAATATATTTTAATTTAGCTCTTGGATTATTTTTGCGAATGAATCTTGTGCAACGTGTTAGATAATTTTTCACATCGCGCTTCGCTTGCACCTCATCTGGCAGCCTCAAGTCAGGATCGTAAGTCAATGTCACATGCAAGGATCCATTGTTCACAAAATTGCAATTAGCAAGTCTGATGCATTTCTTGATTGAATTATTTCGGTTCAGTCGATCTTGAGCTGCTCTTGTTGCATGACTTCGAATTTCCCTAAATTCATTTTTACAGTCCCATAGCGGATAGAGTTCAAGTTCAATAACATTTCCAGATTTAATCGTCCTGACTCGATATCGTTTGCTGTGAATTATTTTCCCCATGCTACCAAGATCATATTCTTGGTCAAATATCATTTCCAATTGCTCGCCGATATCTTTCACGTTTCACCTCATCATTTTTCGACTGTGGTTCTTTAGTTAATACTCATTACAAGCTCGTTATAAGGCTTTCGCCCGTGACAAACTCGTATTTGATATATAGTACAAAATTGCTTACATTATATAAGCAATTTTATCAAGCATTATTTAGCACCATTAATGATGCGTAAAGACTTTGTCGCTCCAACAGCATCATTGATAGATTTTCTCATAATTTCAATCTGCGAATACATCGCCAGTTGAACAATTAGGTTTAAAGATGATATGCACACAAGTGCAATCAGTAATCCCGTCATAATCCATTACTCCTTTATTTCGTTCAAATAATTAATATCTTGGTATATAAATACTTCCACTCGAGGGTTCGTTCTATCTACATAGAATTTGTCTTGGAATCCAGTTACGTATTTCCTGCTATCTTTAGCAAGGATTCCCGCCTCTTGCAATGCATCCAATATAAATTTCTTTGCAAATGCGACATTGTCTATATCTCGCCTTTCGTCTGCGTCGTACCATGCAAATGTAAATCGTACGGGATATGATTTAATCGGCTGTATTTTTTGTTGTTTCGCGTACATGCGAATCAAAAATTGCTCTTCTTGCTTTTTGTCATTGGCTGGCGAATAGGCACCTTTTTGCTGTTTGCACAATTTTATATAAGTATTCAGGTCGGTAAGGCGACCTTTTATTATTAATTTCTTCATGATCGCTTCGCTCCTTTTCGCACTAACTCTGTTGCCTCGCGTGCCCTGTCAGATAGCCCAGGATTGATTGACATTGTCAACTGCTCACCGTCATCGATGCCACAGACTCGCAAGTCTTCAGCTTTCGAATAATGTTCAATCGTGAGAGCAACACGCTCCGTCACATTTTTCACCTGATCGCCATCGTGCCATTCCCTTGTGCGCTCCGTTCCGATGATTCCGACAGACGATTTCTTCTTCAGATATAGATGTGCATATTCTGCATTTGCTCCAAATGCAACAAATTTGACGAAATCCCATTCTTGCACATTAGCATATACCGTCTCGCGCTTCGAGGCGATAGTCATACGACATATCGCCTTGCCACCTCGTGAGTATGAAATTGTCGGATCTTCCGTCAAATATCCGTCGATAAATATTTTGTTCACAGTCTCTGCTATCCTTACTTCTCGCTAAGTCTAATTTTTAAATCTTCAATATCTCGCAGATATCCTAGCCGCTCAGATTGTTGTCGTTCTATCAAGCGTTTACACTTTTCTTTTTCTTTCGCCAAATCCTCATGCAATATATTAAATTCCTCGCCTCGATGAAACGCTACATCATATAAGCTTTCGAGTACCTTAGTCACCATCTGAATTTCTTCAGTTGATAACGCATGTTCAATCTTCACGCTAGTGATAATTTCATGTTTGGCCGTCGCAACAGCTTCAATCTTATTCGTCAGTCCCGTCATCATC
>JAISJM010000105.1 GCA_031261525.1 Eubacteriales Family XIII. Incertae Sedis bacterium | reverse complement strand
TACAAGTTCACTCCAGTGCTCTCAACAGAAGCATATGCAGTATCTGCAACAACATTTGATGCTGGTAATGCAAGCTTCAACGTGAAATCTGGTGATGTATATGCTGTAACATTTGCACTCGCTGCACAACCAACAATCAACGTAACCGTAAGGATTACAGTTGAGGGTGGTACACACGCACCAGTGATTACCGTAGGAGCGGTTAACAGTTTCGATGTATCGAAGTCAGGTCGTGCATTGACAGATACCGAAATCACAAAGGGTGTATCAACCTATGATGCAGATGATGCCTTGGTAGGAAAGCCAAATCCACCAATCACATATACTGTGAAAGATGAGGCAGGCAATCCAGTTTCAGGCAATAAGATCTACACAAGCAAGGCTGGAATCTACACGGTATCGTATGCAACAATGGATTTAGATGGCAATATTGCAACAGCAGAAGGTATTGTACTTGTGAATGACGGTTCTTATGTAGTCATTCCTCCAACTGGTGATGTCCAATATGTCGTAAGAGCGAATGGCTTTGTAAAGAAATTAGCTGAAATTCAGGATGAATACGGCGTAGGTGCAACAATATCTGATGACGCAATCCTGAATTATGCAAATGCTAGTGCCTGGCAGGTATCAGGTGATGTTGTGACACCAACGAGCGCGGCGCTATTTATTCGTGGCGGATTCACTGCATCAGAGGGTGAGTACGCATTGACAATTGGTGTTGCTGGGCATGACTCGGTGACAAAGAACATCCTTGGTGTTGTCCTTGATGGTAATGCTGTCGATGATAACCTACCTGGTGGTGATTTTGATAGCACGGAACCAACGGTGCCATATGAGCCATCAGAGAAAGATCCAGATTCAAAGGATACCGATAGTACATATACAATTGGTGCAAATGATATCCATTTGACTTATGCACAGGCACGAAAAATTGGTAGTGATGTAAATGCTAAGCTTATGTCGTTGGCAGGCGTACATGCTTACAAGATTACGACGGATGTTACAAAAGCACAATTCATGGTGACGAAGACGAACTTTAAAGCGACTCCAGGCGTGTACTATGTGACATTTGCGATCAAGGCAAAACCTGAAATTCACGTAACAACGAGAATTTATGTATCAGGTGGTACAAATAATCCAACACTTACGATTGGTAAAAATATCACACTTAAGTACAACGAATCAGGTAGATTGGTAACCGATGCAGAACTAAGGGCAGGTGTAAGTGCAGCTGATAAAGATGACGCTGCTGCTGGTCTTAAAGCACCAAAAGTTACCTACAAGATTGAAAATGTCGATGGACGAGCTGTTGCTTCTATTTCAGTAGCGAAGCCAGGTGTATATAAAGTTACATATACGGCGACAGATTCTGAAGGTAATAGCGTGTCAAAATGGAAGACAGTGACGATTGGAAAGAAACCAACTCCAACGCCACCAACGCCACCAAAACCAGAACCACCAAAACCAGAACCACCAGTGGAACCGCCAGTGATTATTGTCAATCCGCCAACTGTGATTGTCAATCCACCAGCGAATCCACCAACTGTGATTAATAATCCGCCAGCTGTAATCATAAGACCTCCAGCAGTGATTAATAATCCGCCAGCTGTACCGGAACCACCAGTTACACCAACGGAACCAGCGGTTGAAGTAACAGAACCGGCAATAAGCACTGCGCCGATTGTGGAACCAATACCATATATTCCAGAACCAAAGATTCCAGATGCTCCACCTGAAATTCAGGTTGATGATACACTTACTGCATCAATCGCCAGAGAGCATGGAATACCAGTTCTAACAATTGGTAATAAAGAGATTCCAGTGTATGCACCAGAGGGTTATGACGCATGGTCACTCATGGATTTGATTCTCATGATTACAGGAATACTTCTTGCAGCGATATTCTTAATCTTTGCAAGAAAACGATTGATGATTGCAAGACTTTTCTCAGCAATCGTCGGACTGATTAGCTTGATCGTATTCTTAATCGTGGAGCATATTAGTAATCCAATGGTATTGTTCGACATGTGGACGATATTGTTTGCCATTCTACTTGCGATTGAGATTATTGCGACAGTAATCTTTGGAAAAGATAAGTATGAGGAGGAACCAGAAGTAAACGCATAAATAAAAGCAATTTATACCATTAAAATAAGAGAGCACAAAGGTAAATGATAAAAATTTACACTTTGTGCTCTTTTTTTAATACGCAAGTGTGACTTGACAGATGCATGATTTTCAGTTAGTATTTGAAAATGACGTAATAGAAAACTTGAAAACAGCGTAATAGAAAATTTGAAAACAGCGTAATAGAAAACTTGAAAACAGGAAATGGTGACAAAATGAAAAATAGGAATTACGTAAATAGAGTCATCGATGATACTTTGAATGAAAAACTGGATACGTTTGGTGCGCTTCTCATTGAAGGACCAAAGTGGTGTGGTAAAACTTGGACTATGGAACATCATTCGCAGAGTGTCACAAGGTTAATGGATCATAGTACAAAACTTCTAGCTGAACTAGATCCAGCTACGGCATTGCTTGGGGAAAAACCACATGGTATTGATGAATGGCAAGTAGTAATGAGTGTGTGGGATGAAGTTCGGAATGCGGTTGATCAGAATCCTGTAAGAGGTCAGTTTTTACTTACAGGTTCCGTTACGCCATCAGTTAAGACTGTTGAGCATAGTGGCATTGGACGAATTAGTAGATTACGAATGAGGACGCTTTCTTTATATGAATCAGGGATATCACAAGGAGAGATTTCATTATCAAGTTTACTCGCATGTGATAACATTACACCAGCAAAGACAGAAAAAAATATCCATGATATTATCTTAGCTGCATGCATTGGTGGATGGCCGATAAGTCTATCTGCAAATATAAGAAACCCACAAGAATTAGCATATGATTATTTAGATGGTCTTACTGTACCTGAGGAAAATGGAAATGTTTCAATTCGAAATATACCACAATTCAAAGCGTTATTGACATCATTAGCGAGAAACAGTGCAAGCATTGTTAAGTCTGGAACATTACACAATGATATTTCAAAGGCTACAGAAGATATTTCTGGAAAAACTCTTTCATCATACTTACAGCATCTGCGAAATTCTTTTATATTAGAGGAAATTCCAGGATGGAACCCAGTGATAAGATCAAAAGCAAGGTTGTTATCTTCTCCGAAACGGTTTCTTACAGATCCTTCCCTTGCTGTTGCGGCGCTTGGTGCATATCCTGAAATGTTAATTAACGATCTGCAAGCATTTGGTGGTATTTTTGAAGGTTTATGCTTAAGAGATTTGCTGATATATGCTGATGCGAATAAATCAAAAGTATATCATTATAGAGATAATAGCGATCTTGAAGTAGATGCGATAATTGAAATGCGAGATGGAGCGTGGAGTGGGTTTGAGATCAAACTTGGTGGGAGTGATATTGAAAAAGGAACAGAATCGCTGATCAGATTAAAGAAGAAAATAGTTAGAGACGGTGGGAAAGAACCAAATTCGTTGTGTGTCATTACAGGAACCGATATCGCATATCAACAAGAGAATGGCGTTTATATTATTCCAATAACAATGCTTAAACAATAATTAAATGACGAAAATGTAAAAAGAGTGTAGGGAATGATACCCTTCACTCTTTTTTTAATACGCAAGCAAAATAGAATTTTTTAGATTTATTTACTATTTCGCCTTCTTATTTGTAGGCAAGAAAAAAAAATTGCCATTGTCTTAATTTACATAGCAAGGAATAAAATGTGCCTAAATATAGCAAAATTATTACGTTTAGATTACATCGTAAAATTCTAGTTTGTATTTCGTACTATTCCATCTAACACAATCGTGTTGTTTCTATTTCGTATTTTTTTTATATCGTTAAAAAGTTCACCTAGAATAGAAATAACATATTACTTGATGAAAATAGTCCAGTATGTTTGGCATGGTATGTTCGATGGGTATAACTATTGACATCTAAATTTATTGTTCCTTATAAATAAATTATCAGTATTACAGAAGGAGTGAGTTATGAAAATTCATAACAGATTTCAGCGAATGAAGAGTGGTGTTGCATTTTTAATAGTATTATTGATGCTCATACCTCAGACTGCGTATGCTGCGGGCAGTGCTGCTGGGGAATACGACACGACGAGAAGTGCTGTAAGTCAAAAGGCCTATGGTGAAGATGCAGATTCTGCGTCTGCGGAGAACCAGGGCAATGAAAATGGTAAGGCAGTCGCCGCCACAGGCACTGGATCAGACGCCGCCGCAGGCACCAATACAGGTACTGGTGCGGATGCAGATACTGGCGCTGGCGCGGGCAGCAGCACCGATGCCGATGCAGATTCTGATTCTGACGCCAAATCGACTGATGGCGCCAAAGCAACTGACGACGCAAAGGCAAAATCCAAGGATGCCGCTCAAAAATCAGCGGAAGGCAAGAATGCTTCAAAAGCTGAGAATGTATCTGCATCTTCGAGTGATACTGGTGGCAATACTGCCGGCACAAGCTCTGCGAGCATCGCGAATCCACGCGTGCAGCCAGGGCATGAGGATGGCGTCGAAGTCGCAAGTTGGGACGAATTAAAGAATGCATTGACAGATACCGCAATCAGTAAAATCTATTTTACTGGTGATATTACGCGTACGGGTAGCAATGATGCTGTGAATGATTTACCGAAAGTCACAAGAAATATTGAAATTAACGGTGAGGGATTTACGCTAGATTTCAGCAATGTCAATCGTCGCGGTTTTGAACTTGGCGAGGCTACACCAGCAGCAATGACATTTAAAATTTCGAATTTAACCGTAAAAAGAGCTACGACAACGGGATATTTTATTCAGACGACAGTAATCGATACGAATGAACGACAACCATCACCTACAACAGGTGGATGGAATATATTTGTCGATAATGTATCTGCAAAAGGAACTACAAATGGTGGATTTGTCTATGCGGGTGATAGCGAAGTACATTTTTATGGAAAGATTGACTGGATTGCTTCTGCAGATATTACGCTTGTTATGGCAAGAGGTACCACTTTCGAAGCAGGCTCAGACATTCACTTTGATACAGGAAATCGTAGTGTTCTTTTTGTAGATTCCTCCGCACAAAATGATGCCGATGCCGCAAATACATTGCTTTATGTAGATGCCAAAGGTGGTGCGAAAGTCAACTTGAAATCTGCAGGAAGACAAGTTGTAAACGTGAACTTTGAGAATGGTACGATTAGCCCGATTCGTTTCGCAATGTCAGGGGCGGGCACAGAAGTTCGCGCGATTGGACGTACGACAGAACGGAACGAATATACGGCGGTATTTCGTGCCGTTGGACTCAGTGGCGGATTTGAAGTCACAGATGGTGCAAAAGTAACACTTGAAAGCTTGCATAGCCAACGTGCAATGATCCAAAAAATTAATGTCGGTACTTTTAATGTCTCTGGCGAGGGAACTGAGCTAAATTTAAAATCTGCTGGTGGTGATGATAATGATGCAACGCTTCATTTCTATCAAGTTGGAAATCAGATATTCAATGTTAGTGATCATGGAAAACTATCCGTTATAAAGATACAAGAAAATGGCGCGAATGCAGCTGCGGTCCGTATGTACGGTAGTAATAACAAATTTAACGTATCCTCTGGCGGGCAAGTTTATATTGAAAACCAAGGAAATGGTATCCCAACAAATCCAGACGATCATAATGGACAAAACAAAGGTATTGAGTTTACAAATGGAGACAATCAAGCCTTTAATATTTCTGGATCGAATTCTTCTGTTCAGATTATTGCAAAAAATGGTGCAGCAGTATATGGACGGGATAATTTTGATTTTACGATATCAGATGGTGCAATCTTCATTGCAGAAGGTAGAACAAAAGACAATAATGATAGTTATGGCGTTATTGCTGGTAGAAATAACTTCAACTTCACAATGAATAACCCCCTCTACTATGATATCCGAAATACACGTCCTGGTGGTGGACGTATTATCACCACTGGCAATGATAAAGGTGTCTTTACATCAATCAATTCGGATCTTGCGGTATGGAGTCATACCCAACCTTTGAATAGTGATCCAACGAAAAGCTGGAGTTTATTTGATTATATCCTTACGGGGACATCATACAAGCAAATATCCAGTACCAATGTACCAACGGAATTTAATACAAAGTCATTTGGTACAGTGGGTATCAGTGCTTATTCAAGAATGTCTGGCAACAATGCAACTCCTAATATTACAGACATTTTGCCTGCAACAAATGCTGACAAATATATCCGTGCAATCGGTACAATTCCTGAGGGATTGAATATTGCTGGGCGTCCACTATGGACAGATGAAGTCCATGGTATTTTTGAGATTACGCATGCAGATAACAGCGTGAGCGCATGTCCTGCATCCTCGATCCAAAGCGAAATGGTCTACGGTGAGGATAAGCACGGTGTCCTCCACTTTGCCGCACCTGACTTCTTGCAAACAGGCGATAAGATAAAGATTGTCTCCGCATGGCGAGGTGGCGCAGATTCAACTTCTCCAAGAGTACATATGTCAACGCCCGATAAACTGACCAATGAAGTTGCCTCTGTCGCCGATGCAACCCCTGCATCGCCAGTTATTATTACGACGCAAAAGCTCTATGCCAATACAACTGAAATTAGGGGTACTGCAACACCCGACCCTACGGCGACGCCATACAACAAAGATAGCGGCGCCAGAGTTTATGCCGCAATCACAAAACATGGCACATCAACGCCAATCATTATCACGGATACAGCACTTGCTGGCAATACGCCATTCTATGCAACTGTAAATCCAGATGGCACATGGGTCTACGAAATTCCTGACAATATGAAAGCGTTACTGCGTAAAGCCGGTGGTGACGTCATTCAGATTGTACTTGAAGATGCCGTAAAACCTGACAATGAGAGTCCAAGAAAACATCTTGCGAATCCGCTCGTGGATACACCTTATCGCGATGCAACGTTTAAACAGGCAACAAAAATTACGACATCAGAATATCGTTTTGAGATCAAAGCAGATGACGCCATAATCGGCAGAACCAGTGCTGCTGCATTGATTGCAAGTATGAACACGACAGATGTAGCAATCGTCAAAACGCTCAATGCAAGAATCTCAGAGACGACAAATCCTGCGGATAATGGCAAGTATGGTGTCAAGCTCATTACAGACGGTGGATTTAAAGCCGCAAATGGTGCCGATGGCAGCTATAAGATGACATTTGCGGTTGTAAGTAATACGCCAAGTGATACGGATCTATATCAAGCAACGGCAACGCTGAGAGTTCTTGACAACGATAATGTTTCTGAAAAAGCGGACTCGATAATCGCCGCCAACAACATTACGATTACAGCGATGAACTTGCAGAAGATTTTGGCGAAACCATCTGACGAAGAAGATGCATCGCTGATTGCCCTTGCCAATGCGCGTGGATTCTTAAAACCAGAAGGCCCGACGCCGAAGCATACATTGAGTGTCGGTAATGTAAATGTCGATACACACAATGCGCAAGCGACCGCAGGCACTTATGATTTGAAATTTGGTGAAAAAGATGATCCAAGTAATAAGCTGACGGTAAAGATTCATGTCATCGAGGGATCTTACCCCGTCTTTGATATTCATTCACCACTTGAATTACAAGTTGGCGATTCTTATACGCTCGGTCAGAACAATGCCGCTGGCACCGCGCGTGTTACGGCTAAAGAAAGCGCAACGGACAACACGGATATCTCCACGAGTATCACCTCGTCTGGTGCTGTCGATACATCAAAAAAAGGAATCTACACGGTAGAATATAAGGCTACAAATAGTGATGGCAATACAAAGACGGAGAAGCAAGTCGTTGTCGTCAATGACGGCAGCTATGTCATCATATCGGAGGCAGGCATTGGATACATTCTGCAAGCACAGAGTTATGTAAAGAATGCACCTGTTTCAGCCACAGATGTCTTGAATGCAACCATTTGCCTTGATTCAAAGGCGCAGGCTTGGTATATCGATGAAGATGGAAGTCATACAACGGCGGCAAGCGTAAAGAGCGTAGATTCTGAATATTCTGCGGGAAAGGGCGCCGGCATCTATGAGCACGTAATACAGATTGAGAATCATAAATTGGCGACAAAGACAGTGCAAGCTGTTGTCGTTGGTGATGGTGTCATCGTTCCAGGCAAAGACGATCACGATACAGAGTATTCATTGAATGCACATGCGGCAAGTGTATCACTTTATGACGCAAGATTCCTTGTATCAAGCGCAGCAATGAGCACAACATCTCTTACTGCGATTACAGGTGCAAAGGGATTCAGACTTACAGGCTCCGCCGTAGGTGTCGCTCTAGAAATCGAAAATAACGGTGTGCAAAATGCAACCGGTACATGGCCTGTAACCTTTAGAATTGCAAGTGTTCCGAGTATCAAGATTACAGTCAATATCACAGTGGGCGAAAGCACACCACCAATTCTAAAGGTGCAGTCACCAAGAGAATTTACTGTGCCAACGGGAACTGCAGAAACACTTTCTGCTGCGCAAATTCTTGCAAGTGCATGCGCGGTGGATATTGAAGATGGCGTAGCGATTGAAGATAAGATTACAATTGCAGCCATCAACGGTCAAGCTTATGGACCAGCAAATACAATCAATGTGAGCCCCGATGCGGTTGGAATCTATACCGTGACTTACAAAGTAACAGATAGTCATGGAAAGTCCGCTACAGCAATTGGAATCATCGTTGTCAATGATGGCAGGTACGTCATCGATAAGGATATCCTAGAAGCACATCCCTTTGTCACGAAGGTTACAGATGTGATTACACCTGCGGGTACTGGTGCTGCAAGAGTTGAGCTTTTACATAAATCAGAAGCTACAGTATATAATGGTACGACGGGTAAAAAGCGCGTCGAAGCAAAATATACGACAGTCGCAGGTACGGACATCGGCGACTATAAAGCAGCTGTAAGTCCTGACGGTGAATACAAGATTACCGTATCTGGTCTTACCTTGGATCCAGAAGCATATACGCTGAAGAAGCCGATTACAGGTAAAGTCATCGCTGGTGATGTGCTCGAGGGTGGTGAAGACAAAAATGGTCATCATTATGATATATGGGCAAATCATGTAATCCTCAGTCAAGCTTCTGCGACAGCGATTTATGATGGCACTTACGAAGGAATGACTTCCGAAGCAGCGCTCGTCTCTGTCTCTAAGGCACAAGCTGCAAAAGAACTTGGCGCGGATTTAGAGGCTGCCGATGTAAAAGTAGTAAGTACCGAACTTGCAAAGACGGGTGCTGAAGTCGCTGCAGGTCGCTATCTTGTGACATTTGCCGCGAAAGATGCCCCAAATGCTACGGTTACAATTGCGCTAAAGGTTGGACGTTCGATCCCACCATATCCACCACAGCTAAAAGTGGAGACGCCAATTGAGATTGCTTACGATAAAAACGCAACAAATGCAATTAACGTATCTAACTATACTTCTACGGTCAGCGCGCTCGGCGTCATTGGAACGAGAGCGGGTATCGCCGGTCAAGACTATAATGTGAATGATGGTAGCATCTTAAATGAAAATTCACCAAGAGACAATGGTGGAATCATTGTGGACGGTCAACATGATGTTGTTGTAGATGGACTGAATAGCTATATCGTCTATTCGTATGGTGCAATTACAACCATTGCTTCGGGCAATGCTGCACCAATGACCATTTCATACAAAATATATAAAAATGGTACACCTGTTAATGCGGTTTACGCGAGTGAACCAGGTGTCTATAAGGTCGACTATGTTGTCACCGATAACAACGACCGCACAGATGAACAGTCGCGAGTTATCATTATCAATGATGGCAGCTATACGGTTGATAAAGACGTCATCATCGGTGCAAAGAGTTTTCTCATATCAAAGGGTGCTGTAAATACGGCGGCATTAAATTCGCAGATTTTAAATCGATCCGAAGCGACTGCCTTCGATCATTGTGGCAATGAGATTCACAGGGAAGATCAAGGTGCACAGGGCGCGGGTCTCTATGTCAGCGCGCTAGGTGGCTATACCGACAATGTCGGATTATATCACCCCATCGTTAAAGTGCGCGGTGTTGACAAAACAAGAACGATTGCTGCGCGCGTATTTGACGAAGATTCAGTCGATGAGATAAAGACATCGGACAGCGCAATTACAACAGGTACTGCAGTCAACGGAACACAGTATTCGCTCCTCGCATATAGCCATCGGCTGAATATCGTTCAGGCAAAAGCACTTCTCACGAAGGCAAAGGCACAGACAACACCTCCGATTACCAATAGCATAACGGGCGCATACACGACAAATGTAATCAGAAATGCTGCAGTAAAGGCATATATCAGAGATAAAAATCTATCAGAAGAAGGTACGCCAATGCTCGTATCTGATGGTGGATTCAATCTGATTTCAGACGCCGATATTGCGGAAGGACTCCATTTCCCTGTTACGTTTAAAGTACGCGAAGAGACTCCAGATAATCCTGCCAATTATGTAACGGTCACCATGTACATCGATAATCTCGATCTACCCGTTCTTACAGTGCCTGCAATCAGAACAGTATCCGTTGGCGATACGCTTGGCACAAAACAGATTTTAGAATTAGGAGATGAAGCGGGTCGCGCACCAGAAGCGCATGATGTGCAAGATGGAAACCTCACTTCAAAGATTACAATTGAAGCGATTGATGGCAAACCTTTTGCTGCTGACAACAACTCAATCTCCACAGCGAAAGTGGGTCTACATACAGTATCCTATGCGGTTACAGACAGCGATTACAATACCGTATCCAAGACAGGGTTCATCTTAGTCAACGATGGCATCTATATTGTCGATCCGCCAGGTGGCGATGGTGATCCAGATACCGCGACTTATTTAATAAAGGCAGAGAATTTCGTAAAGACGCTTGACGAAGTGAAATCAGATTTTGGTACGCTGACGTCATCGCCTGCCGCGGTTCAGAAATATGCTTCTGTAGAGGCATGGAAGATTACGGCAAATGCATCCCAGACAGCGGTCACAACACAAGCGGTTGACGCTGCAGATCTAACGTTCGACGATGCTGGATTTACAAAAGTTGCGGGTGTCTATACACCAATTACGGTTCAGATTAAAAATCATACTGACAAATATAAAGAAGTAACGGGTATCGTTCTCGGTCTGGAAGATGGCGATGATCCTGATACAAATGAAGAATTGAAAGTAAGAACCGATGACAACATCAATGAGAAAAATGTCAACACTGGCGAATTTGCTCCTGATGGTTCGCCTGTAGATGGCGATGGCAGTATTGGAGTGGCAACAGATGGTGGCGTTACATTGGATCCAGATACATACGCCAATGCGACAACCTATCATCTTGCAGCGCGAGATTTCGCAGTACGTACATCAGAAGCCAAAGCCGCTACAACGAGCCAGAAGAATTTCAATAACTTTATCCTAGCGGAAGCAAAAGCAGAAGCTGTAAAGCTTCTACCTACAAGTGTGTCACGCAATCTGAAAATCAATATTGTTACAGATGGCGGATTCTATGCAGGACAGAGCGCGGTAGGTGGTGGCGTACCTGGAACCTATAAGATTCTACTATCTGTTGATGCTGCGCCAGATGTTGCAATTGTCCTTACAGGTTATGCGACAAAAGGTAAAGCACCAACGATTACAGCAAATGGCACCCTCGAGTTTACCGCGACGACTCGCACTGCATTATTGACGGAAGCATACCTAAAGACGGGTGTCACTGCGTCAGATGCAGAAGATGGAAATTTAACATCAAAGGTAAAAATAGACAGCATCAAAGATGAAAATGGCAAGGATTTAGGCAAAAAAGTTCGTGAAAATCAAGTTGGTGTCTATCAAGTGACCTACGGTGTTACGGATGATGATGGAAACCATGTCGATACAACGAGAGCACTGGTTGTCAATGATGGACGGTTTATCGTCGGTCCTAACGATCCAAGCACCGATGATGAGGATAAGATTATCCTTTCCGCCAAGAGTTTTGTCATCAACCACGCCGATGTAACAGGTACAGATACAGAGATTGTGACGCAGTCTCTAGCGGCTGCATGGGATTATGAAGGTAAGAAAGTTCCAGAAATCAGTCTCGTCAGCCCAATTGCAAGAGGTGAAAATAACAATGGACATCAATATGGAGAACTCGATGGCACGGCAACTGCAGCGGGAATCTTCCCCATTACAATTGCCGCAGTAAAGACGGCTAGTGGCAATGAGGTCAGCCGCGTAGAAAAAGCAATCACTGCACGCGTTGTCAGCAAGGCAATCGTCTCAACACCAGGGGCACTGAGCAAATATCAAGTCGGTGCAAATGACTTCTCAGTGACGCTTACCGATGCAAAGAAAATCGTAGGCGGTACATACAAAATAGACAGCACGAGTCCAGAGCTGACAAGCAAGGCAGCACTCGTTGCGCTTGCTGAAGCCGAAGCATGGCAGATTCTTCCAGACTATACCAATACAAATGTAATTGTAGATTCGACGACATTTAAAGCGAAACTTACAGATGACGACGACTATTATACGGTGACATTTGCCTGCGAAGGAGACCCAAACGAAAAAGTTACAGTCAAAGTAAGAGTTACACTCGGCAACATTCCCGTGATTACAGCCGCTGGTATTGTTGCCGTCAGCACGACAGCGCTTGGCACACCCATTGCAGATACTGTTCTTCGAAAGGACGTATCCGCGTGGGATATAGAGGATCACAATCTTACATCTGTGATTACCTATAAGGCATTTGACCTACAGGGCAATGCAATCGCGGCAATCCCAACAAGTGTTGCGGGGATCTACAAAGTCGCCTATACCGTTACAGATGAGGATGGGAATCAAGCAACCGCAACAAGAGCTGCCGTTGTCAACGATGGACGCTATGCTGTTAACCCACCTGGTGCAGACGGCGAAGGCTTTATCCTCGGCGCAAAAGATTACGTCATTCAGCAATCCGAAGTGATTGGCACCGACGAGGAAGTACTCACAAATTCCTATGCTGTAGCCTATGATGCAGCGGGCAAAGATCTGACAAATGCTGTAGGTGTATCCAAATACCACGATGATGCGTCGACGGGCATGAGCTATGACGACGCACGCAGTGGCAACATCACATCAGGAGCATACAATATTGATGTAAGCCTTTATGATGAAAACGATAAAATTATTACAACAAAGGCGATTACAGCTTATGTTGAAAATATAGATGAAAATGGTTCTATAAATCCAGATAGCACCTATGCCATAGCTGCAAATAATGTCGTCATTCCGATTGCAGCAGCAAGGGCAATCTCAAGTGAAGCAGATGCAAAAGCGATGATTCTTGCACGTTCTGGCTATGTCGTCAGACATTTGGTCAGCCCAGAGGGACATACTCATACGCCTGCCGAGCTAGACGCGAGCATTGCATATCTGGGGGCATCCTTTACAGATAAGATTGCCGCAAATGGTCAAAGTGCATTTGCGGGCGGCGATACTTGGTTGGTCACATTATATGCAAACGAAGAAGAGACGGCGACCGTTCAGATTCGAGTAACCATCCTTGACGATAGACCGACATTGACGGTAAAATCACCAATCATCGTCAGCCTTGGAGCACTTTATAATCCAATATGGGGCGTTAATGCCACAGATGTTCAGGATTCCGCAAAAAATCCAGCGACAAAACCATCGATTACATACGCACCCGTTGCAGGTTCTAGCAATGTGCCACTTGATGATATCGTTACGACTGCAGATGGTGCTTATGGCGTGGCAACAAAGGCTGGCGTGTATCTATTGAATTATACGGCAACCGATAGCGATGGCAATGCCGTAAGCGCGAAGCGAATGGTCATTGTCGATGATGGCAACAATAACTATCAGAATGCAGATGGCGATGAGATTACACCGGATTCATACCCCGGGGTACCGACAGATGGTGCCATTGACGCTGCGGTAGATCCGAATAACCCAAATAATCCAAAGATTCACTATGTCATTGGTGGGCATGACTTTACAATCAATGCCGCCGCGGTAGAAAGTACAGCCGCAGATCGGCGAGCTCAAGTATTGGCAGAATCTGAGGCATTTGCATATGATGTAAAAGATTTAGAGGCAAATACAGCGACAGGTGTACCTGTTAAGGTAAACAATCTAAAGGGTTACAATCGTACCAATGACTACATTACTCATACGTATAAGCCAATCATTCAGCTTGCGTCCAGTGAGTATGTCACAACACAAATTGTCGCGACTGTTACGACGAAGCAACAGGGACAGGCTCCATATGCGCCATCACTGACAATAGATACGCCGCTCGTCATCGATGCTCAACAGACGAATCCAGCTCAAGTGTCAGAACAGGCCTTACTTTCCAATGTCACGGCGGTTGGTGTCGTCGCAACGACATCGGCACTCGTACCAGACGGTGTTGATGAAGAAGACTGGCCATGGTATGGCGCAACACCAACGGCAAATCCAGACGGCGAACTCGTCGCGGGTACATTCAGCATTGTGGATGATGTTGTATATACCTATGGTGCAATCACAACAAGTGCCGTAGATCCCGTAAATCATTTGGGCGTATTAAATTATGCCGTTATAAATGGACCAATCTATACCTCGCAGCCCGGTGTATATCAAGTAAGCTATGAAGCGATTGATTTATGTGGTGTGGCGGTGAGCGCTCTTGGATCCGTATTGATCAGCGATGGTTCAATCCTTTATGAGGATGGATATTTCGTTGGTGGTAAGAGCTTCCTCATCTCAAAAGCTGCTGTAGAAGAAGCGGAAACCGCTGCCTTAGGTGGCGCTACAGATACGGTTGAGAAACAGATTCTTGCAAAATCTGGTGCTGTAGGCTGGGATGAGAATGGTAACGTGATGACGCCTAAGGTGAAAAATCTTGACGGTTATCACGCCGCGGAGGGTGTCTATGAGCCAGTTTTAGGCATCAAAGAAAATACAAAACCAGAAGCCAAAATCCATGCGCGCGTCTATGATGATGGCGGTACAGGATTCAGTGGCAATCATTATTCAATTGTGGGATATGATTATAAGCTAAACAGTACTCTTGCAACAAAGCTATCTGATTTAAAAGATGCTGCCGTTGCAGCAACAGGACAGCTTGGCCCTTATGAAGGTACCGCGTATGAAGCATCTGTATTAAAAGATGCAAAAGTTCAGACTTACCTCAGAGACTTTGGAATGGCGGCATCTGGCACAGCCGTTCTTGTATCAGACGGTGGCTTTACATGGAATGCGTCGAGTAGTCCGTTTGAAAGCTATCCGTTGACATTTGCCGTTAAGGAAGAACCGAACACGCGCATCACGATAACTGTTACGTTTGGTGATGGCGAACCTCCAGTGCTTACCGTGCCTGCAATGAAAACCTATACAACAGGTGCAATCATTGATGACACGCAGCTATTTAAAAATGTAACAGCATACGACAAGGAAGACGGTAGTACAATCAAGGATAAAATCACAATTGCAGCGATTACGGACCTTGCGGATAACCGAATCTTTGCAGCTGGAGAGACGATAAAGACGACTGCGGCAGGATTATATTCTGTAACCTATACGGTTATGGATCATGATTTTAATCAAGTAACGAAATCGGGTCTGATTCTTGTCAATGACGATACCTATATCGTCGATCCTCCAGGTGGAGACGGCGATGACAATGATTCCACTTATGTTGTGAAAGCAGCAGGCTTTATTAAAAAAGTTGCAGACGTCAGTGATGATATCCGTGGTGGTATGACAACGGCACAGGCGATTGCAAGCTATGCAGGCATTGCGGCATGGTCCGTATCAACACTTGGCGCAGTCACAAATGAGACTGCGATCATTCAAAATGACGGTGGATTTGCTGTGACAGAAGGTGCTTACAATATTAAAGTAGGCATTGCTGGTCATACAGATAATGCCCGTGCGATTCTCGGCGTCTTGCATGACGATACCGTCTCCGATGACAAAGATGCCCATGAAAATGGAGCGGATGCCACATACCGAATCGGTGCAAAAGACATCAATCTAACTTATGCTGATGCGGTTACACTTTCAAAGAAATCTCGTACGGATTATCTAGCAGAACTTACGAAACTTGCGAAAGCACATGCGGAGAAAATCACAACAGATGTAGTGGTGACAGATTTTGTCGTGAGCGGTTCAAGCTTTGATACGGTGATACAGGATGGTGACAACATCACCCCTGGTGGCGTCTACAACATCACCTTCAAGATGAAATCGCCACATGAAGATGTCAACGTAACCGTACGAATCAACGTTGCGCAGGGATTGAGCTTACCAATTCTTACAGCATCTGGAATTCTTGAAGAGGTATATGATGCAGAAAACGGTCACGCGCTTACAGATTCAAGTATTCTCGATCGCCATGTAAAAGCGTACGATGCGGATGATGCCTTAATTGGTGAGACACCGAAGATTACGTATCAGGCATTTAATCTGTCTGGTGAGGCAATTGCGAAAATCTACACAAGCGAAGCTGGCATCTATACGATTCGTTATCAGGCGAAAGATTTAGATGGCAACAAGGCTTATGCGACAAGAACGGCAATTATCAACGACGGTACCATCACCATCGTGACACCTCCAAGCGGCGGAAATGTCGATCGCTATCTTGTGAAAGCGGCAGGCTTTATCAAAAATGCAGCCGATGTAGCAACAGCGATTCACGCAACATCAACAGATGCTGCAATCTTGAATTACGCACAGGCTGCAGCTTATGAAATAAAAGATGGCGCGGTTACAGTTACAAATGCAGCAGTCCTAAATACGGATGGATTTGGTGCAGCAGAAGGCGATTACAATATCCAAATTGGAATCGCAGGAATCGCGGGGCAGAGCCGCAACATTCTTGGTGTTGTCCTTGATGCCGGAGCAAATAATTCCGATGCTACGTATACAATTGGCGCGAAACCTGTAGAACTTTCCTATGTAGATGCGCGCGCGATTGCATCAGAGGCTAGTATTACTTCTACATCGGCGTTAAAGGCACGTGCCGGGGCGCATGGATATAAATTCGTAACAGATGTATCCATTCTTCCAGCAGATGATATTGTTGTATCTGCAATGAACTTTAAGGCAAGACCAGGCACCTATGATATTACATTTGCAATCAAAGACGAGCCAAGTGTCAATGTGACGGTTCCGATTACAGTACTTGCTGGCAACGGCAAGCCGACGCTTAACGCTCCTGGAACGATTTCAGTAGCAGCAGTATCAAACCCAGCATCAGCATCAGCGATTGCAACAAATGTAATCAAAAAGGATGTTGTCGCAACGGATATCGAAGATATCGACCTTGGATTCGATACCACTGGCACCGTTACGCATCAAGCGTTTCGCGTGTCAGGCACTGCGGTTACGCCAATTGCAGACAACAAGATTTACACGAGTGAACCAGGAATCTATTTGATTCGCTATGCGGCACACGATCATGATGGCAATTACGCTTATGCGACAAGGGCGGCTGTCGTCAATGATGACACTTATCTCATCGATGAACCAGGTGGCGCTGGTGATGGCAGTGATTCAAATACGTACTTTATCCATGCGGATGGTTTCATCAAGACACTCGCGGAAGTTGGTGGTGCAGGTGCAACCCTATCCAATGCACAGCTCCTTGCATTTACAAAAGCGCAAGCATATTCGCTATCTCCAGATGGTGTATATGCGGCAGTAGTTCCTGCTATAATCAGTGCCGAAAAAGTGACTGGTGCAGGAAATATCTATACTGCTGCGGAGGGTGATTACAATATTGTCCTTGCGATGGCTGCGGATCATACGGATCACATGACAACGGTGCTCGGTGTCCTATTAGATGATGATGCAGCAGATGACAATATTGGACCTGATGGCGATCACGATACAACATCACCTGGCGCCATTACGGAAGGTGGCATCGGCGCGGGCGAAGATCCAGATCCAACGAGCGCAGCAGTTAAGTACACGCTTGGCGCAAAGAATATCTCGTTGTCGTTTGCAGATGCAGTAAATCTATACAAGTCAACTACAAAGAATGCGCAATTAACAGCGCTTGCAGAGGCTCATGGTTATAAATTCGATACGAAACTAACCAAGCTTTCAGATAGTGAATATCGTATCAAAGATACAAACTTTGTAAATAAGCCGGGTTTATATACGATTACATTTGAAGTTGTTTCTATGCCAGAAGTCAATGTGACGGTTACCATTCGTGTGGCAGAGGGGGGACATTTGCCAACAATCACCGCAGACAGTTTCATCTCGGAAGCTGCTGTGAAGACAGGTGGCAGAGCGTTGACTGATGCAGAACTTCTAGTCTCCGTCGAAGCATTTGACGTTGATGATGCATTACTTGGTACCACGCCAACGATTCGTTACGAAATTAAAGATGAGTTTGGTGTCAACAAGATAGACCAGCATATCTACACAAGCGAAGCTGGTATGTATGCTGTCAAGTACACTGCAACAGATACCGATGGGCACAAAGCATCTGTATCACGGCCCGTTCTCATCAATAACGGCACCTTTACCGTTGATCCTCCAGGCGGAGATGGCGATGGAACGGATCGAAACACGTACTTCATCAAAGCCAACGGCTTCATTAAGAAGCTTTCCGATATCAGTGGCACAGCGATTTCTGATGCGGACTTGCTCGGAGCGAACTACACAGATACAAGTGCATGGTCACTGACCGAAAATGGCGTATTTGCTAGAATCAATGATAATTCGATGCTTGCCGTTACAAACCGTGGCGGTTTCACTGCGGCGGAAGGTGATTATACAATCGGCGTTGGCATCAATGGTCACACAGATATCACGAGAAATGTGCTCGGTATCGTGACAAATGACGACAAGACGGACGATAATATTGGACCTGACGGCAATCCAACAGGTTCAAGCATCTCCTATACAATTGGAGCAAATGACGCAACAATTTCATTTGCATCTGCCGTTGCGATATATAATAGTAGCAATACAGTTAAAAAGGAACAACTTGCTCTTTTAACAAAATCACATGGATATAAGCTGGATGGCTATTTATCGAAACTGGTCTACGGTGACGACTATGTTCTAAAGGACACAACACTGCAGGAAAAACCAGGTACTTACACCGCCACCTTTGAGGTTGTAGATGTACCAGAGGTCAATGTAACGGTCGTAATCACAGTTGAAGCGGGTGCGAATCTTCCAGTAATCACGGCAAGCGGTATTGTGTCCGCGGCAGCCGTGGTAGCAGGAACACCGATTTCAGATGCGACCATTCGTGCAAATGTCACAGCATATGATGTTGAGGACGCCTTGATTGGCAAGACACCAACGATTACATATCAGGCATATAACCTCAGTGGTGATGCCGTGAATGCAATCTATACCACTACTGCTGGTATCTATACGATCAAGTACCAAGCAACCGATGCCGATGGCAATATTGCGATTGCAAGCAGAACGGCAATTGTCAACGATGGTACCGTCGTTGTCGTCGATCCACCTGCGGGCGGTGAAGATGTCGATGCCTACATCGTTGAGGCGCATGACTTCGTGAAGCAAATGAAGGACGTCTCTGCGAAGATTACAGCAACTTCTAAGAATGAATCCATTCTTTCGTTTGCAAATGCCAAAGCTTACGCAATATCGCGAGGTGCAATCACGCCGACGCTTCCAGCCGTTATTGCTGATGCTGGATTTGACGCCGTGGGAAGTACCATTTTCCGCCCAATTAAGATTGGTATTGCGGGCGTAGCGAATCCTGTGAGAAGCATTACAGGTGTCATCTTCGATGACGATGCGGCCGATGATAATATTGGTCCTGATGGAGATTATGACAGCACGGATCCTACAGTTCCAACGGAAGGTGTGATTGATCCAGATAACACAGCTTCTGCAATAAAGCACACAATCGGTGCAAATGACATTGAATTATCTTATATTCAAGCACGTCAGCTCGCAGCAGATCCAGCGACACATGCTGCGCTGAAAAAGCTCGCGGGTGTTCATGGTGTGAAGTTTACAACAAGTGTGGCGCTTCTTGCACCGACAGATGACATCAACGTTGTCAGTACGACATTTGCACCAAATGAAGGGAACTATCACATTACATTTGCAGTAAAAGATGAACCAACGGTCAATGTGACTGTACGAATTATGGTACAGCCAGGCGCTGGGTTGCCAGAGCTATACGCTCCTGGCGTCATCTCACGCAGCGCAGTGTCAACAGGCGGTGCGGCACTTACCGATGACGAAATCAAAGTAAGTGTCAATGCGATTGATATTGAAGATGAAAATTCTGGTTTTGATACTGATGCAACGATTACCTATCAAGCGTTCCGTGTATCAGGGACATCACTGAAACCTGTCAGCCACATTTACACAAGTGAGTCAGGAATCTACTTAATCAGATACGCTGCGCATGATGGTGATGCAGCTGCACATTATGCTTATGCAACGAGAGCGGCAATCGTCAATGATGGGACCTATCTCATTGATGAACCACCATTTCCAGGCGACCCTGATCAGAATACCTATTTTATCAATGCAAAGGGCTTCATCGAGAAACTTGCCGCACTCGGTGGCGCAGGTGCGAGCGTTACAGATGCGAAGCTATTAGAATTAGCACACGCGGATGCTTATGCATTATCGCCACTCGGTGTATACACAGATGCAAATGGTTCACTTGTGGTTTCAGATCGTGATGGACTTCATACTGCGGCCGCTGGTGAGTATGATATCAAGGTAAGTATCGCTGGTCATACAAAGTCAAAGACGGTTCTCGGTGTCATCTTAGGCGATAGCGCAACCGACGACAATATTGGACCTGATGGCGATAACGATAGCACCGATCCATCGGTACCAACAGAGGGCGCAATTGAAGCAGACCCAACAGATTCTGCAATAAAGTATACAATTGGCGCAAGCGATGCAACGATTCCATTTGCATCTGCAGTTGCCATTGCTCGTGGTACGAATGCACAGCAGAAGGCGGGGCTTGCTACACTTACAAAAGTGCATGGTTATAAGTTCGAATCAGATTTAAGTAAACTTATATACAATACGGATTACGAAGTCGTATCCACAGACTTTGCTGCACTTCGCGGAGTCTATCATGTGACATTTGCAGTCAAAGCAATCCCAAGTATCAAGGTGACCGTACGCGTGACGGTCGAAAGTGGTACGAGCACACCAACAATCACCGTGGGCGGAATCATTACCGAAAATGCAGTCGCAACAGGTGGCGCGAAGATTGGTAAAACGGCTCTTATGGATGGCGTGTCCTCCTATGATGCAGATGATGCGTCCGTAGGAACAGAGCCTGCGATTACGTATCAGGCATATGATGCTGACGGTAATGCAATCGATGGAATTTATACAAGTCAGGCTGGGATTTATAGCGTGAAGTATGTTGCGACAGATCTTGATGGCAATACAGCTTCCGCAATCAGAGCGGTACTCATCAACGACGGAACTTACGTTGTGGATCCACCAGGTGGAGATGGCGCTGATGATGGCAATACCTATATCATTCATGCGACCGGATTTATCAAGGATGCGGAAGAAGTTAAGACCGATATATGGGACAATGGTCTGGGTGTCAGCGGCACAATCTTAAGTTACACGAATCCACATGCATGGGCAGTGACGACAAGTTCTATCACCAAGGCAGATGCGGCAGTTGCTGTAATCTCAGATGGTGGATTCCATGAGGTTGAGGGTGTGTACCAGATTCAAGTTGGTATTCAAGGTCATACCGATGCGGCAAAATCTGTACTTGGTGTTGTCACAGATGCAGGGGGGATCTATGATGACAATTTATCTGGAGAAGATGATAATAGTACGGTCGGTTCGATTCCATCCGAAGAGATTGAGACAGATCCAATGGATTCGGGTATCACTTACAGAATCGGCGCAAGCGATGTCACACTATCACTTGCATCAGCGCAAGCACTTGCTACGGGCAGTGTAAAGAACTTCAATACGCAGATCAAGAAACTTGCAAAATCCTATGGTTACAAGTTCAGCCCAGCGCTTTCAGCCGAGCCATATCAAGTGGCTGCAACAAGTTTCCATGCTGGAGATTCAAGTTTCCGCGTGACACCAGGTGCCGTGCATTATGTGACATTTGCACTCGGCTCACAGCCATCAATCAATGTGTCTGTGAAGATTACAATTGCAACAGGAACAAACTTACCTGTCATTACAGGCGGCGCGATTATTTCCGAAACTGCGGTAAAACCAGGTAGTCAGGTTGATTTGACACAGGGAGTATCGACCTACGATGCAGATGATGCATTGGTCGGAAAGCCAAATCCACCATATACGTATCAGGCTTATGACGCAACAGGCGTTTCGATTCCTGCAATCTATACAAGTGAAGCTGGAGTCTATAGTGTGAAATACATAACTACAGATCTTGATGGCAATACTGCGTCAACCGTTAGAGGCGTTGTCATCAATGATGGAAATTATGTCATTGACGAGCCCGGTGGGCCTGGAGATGATGGCAGCGGCAATACTTATGTCATCCATGCGGCAGGATTCATCAAGTCCGCGGATGACGTTGCGGCAGGAATTGCAAGTCTTGGTAAGGATAATGCAATCTTAAGTTACGTAAACCCAAGTGCATGGGCTATGTCTGCAAATGGCATTATGCCAACAAATAGTGCAATTGCAGTCATCTCAGATGGCGGATTCGATTCGATCGAAGGCGCATATAATATTACAGTTGGCTTGGTCGGTCATACAGATGCGGCAAAGACAGTCTTAGGTGTTGTCACAGACTCGGAAAGCGTCTACGATGATAATGAAGGCGGTCCAGACAACAATAGCACAGTAGGTGAAGTCTTATCAGAGGATATCGAGACAGATCCAACAGGTTCGGGTATCACTTACAGAATCGGCGCAAGCGATGTCACACTATCACTTGCATCGGCACAAGCACTTGCTACGGGAAGTGTGAAGAACTTCAATACGCAGATCAAGAAACTTGCAAAATCCTATGGTTATAAGTTCAGCCCAGCGCTCTCAGCAGAGCCATATCAAGTGGCTGCAACAAGTTTCCATGCTGGAGATTCAAGTTTCCGCGTGACACCAGGTGTCGTGCATTATGTGACATTTGCACTCGGCTCA
>JAISJM010000085.1 GCA_031261525.1 Eubacteriales Family XIII. Incertae Sedis bacterium | reverse complement strand
TGATTCCAAGATCCCAAAGTGCTTCATCGAGCGCTTTCATGTATTCTGCAACTCTTGGCTTTACAGCACCAAAGTAATGGTCATCTAAATCCTGCCCCTTTGTAGGTCTTGTACCAAATAATGTACGGCCCGTATATACGAGATCAGGTCTCTGCTGATAGACTTCTTGCTCGATGAGGAAATATTCCTGCTCCGCACCGACATTTGTGACGATATCTACATCCGCAGTCTCTCCGAATAACTTCAAGATTCTCTGCCCCTGCTTTGAAAGTGCCTGCATGGATCGGAGAAGTGGTGTCTTCTTATCAAGTGCCTCTCCTGTGTAAGATGCAAATGCTGTAGGGATACATAAAATGTCATTTTTGATAAATGCGTAAGATGTTGGATCCCAAGCGGTATATCCTCTCGCCTCGAAAGTAGCACGGATACCACCATTTGGGAACGAAGATGCATCTGGCTCACCCTGTGTAAGCTCTTTACCAGAGAACTCAAGAATGACTCTGCCATCTGCCTGTGGGTTGATAAACGCATCATGTTTCTCCGCAGTGATGCCTGTCATTGGTTGGAACCAATGTGTGAAATGTGTGACGCCCTGCTCTACTGCCCACTCCTTCATCGCGGTTGCAACGACATTTGCAACTGTGATGTCAAGTGCGCCTCTCTCCTCAATTGTCTTCTTTAGCGATTTGTATACATCCTTTGGAAGACGTTCCCTCATTACGACATCATTAAAGACCTTGCTGCCGTAGTTTTTTACTACATCGTACATGTTATAAACCCCTTTCACCATCTAACAATTTTACTTATTCTATTATAACAGTCTGTAGCAAGTTATTATACATATAATTGAAGAAATTGCGCAAATGTTCATATTGCTTCACAATTCGGAAGACTTAGATTTTACCATGAACATCTGTTTATACATAAAACAAGGCGCTACGAGCATACTGCTCGTAGCGCCTTTGCTACTTAACTATATATAGTATAAAAAATTCTCATGGATTCGTCAAGTAGGGTTATGTGTTATATTCGTGAATTTCGATTCCAAACTCGATTCACCAAATTTAAACGCCCATATATTTATCTAAGTTATCAAGTGTGACGAGATCCCACGCAATTGGCGTAAATGCTACGACATCTTCACCACTTGCCAACTGTACTGCGGCATCAACAGACCCTGCACCTTGTGCAACAGCATCTTGAAATACCGTACATTTTAAGTCCCGATCTGCAATGGAGGCAATGCCCTCTGTCGTTGCATCGACACCAACAACACAGATGTCATCTGTCGTCTTGTCGATTGCTTTGATTGCTTCTATTGCGCCGATTGCCATCTCATCGTTGTTGCATATGATGACATCAACGGGCTTATTCATCAAGAAGAAACCTTGAATTTTCTTCATCGCTTTTGCGCGATCCCAATCTGCAGTATCTTGATATTGTAGATTTACAGTGAATCCTGATGACTCAAGTCCAGCAAGGACAGCTTCCGTTCTTCCAATGGATCCTAGATGTCCATCGGCACCAGTAATCATCACAACATCGAGCGTTTTTGTCTCTTTCTCTGCAAAATAATCTGTCAAGAATTCTGCTTGGAATTCACCCGCCTCGGTCTCAACAGAAGATACCGCCACGATTTTATTTGCCTCTAGAACGGATTCATCGGGCATTCTGTTTACAAATACGATTGGCGTGTCTTTTGCAGCATCGATGACATCCTCCACAGAAGCCACATCCACAAGATTGACAATAATTGCATCGTACCCTTGCTTCACAAAGAAAGCGATATGCGATATCTGTGAATCCACGCTATTCTTTGAATCCTGTACATCTAATGTCACATTTTTCGCTGTCGCTTCTGCCAAGGATGCTTTTTCCATTGACGTCAGGTACTTATCTCGATCGGATAAAGTCAATCCGATTTTGTATTCACCATCACTGCTTTTCTCTTTACCGCCGCAGCCAGCCATCATACCGACAACCATCATCACACATACCAATAGCAGTACACTAATCGTCCTCATCTTTTTCATCTTCCGCATATCATCTCCTCCTCATACCGTGTTCTGCTGATATCCTTATTTTATCGTTATTCGAGGTAGAGTTAGCCATACATCGTGCTTTTAGTTCGGCTTGCAAATGTCGCAAATAGGGGAAATACGGATTATGAGTATTTTCAAAACATAACGATATTGCGAAAAGGAAGCGCAGGGGCAATCCCCGCGCTTCCTTTTCTTAACACTTCTAATCCATTCACATATTTTCTTGGCGAAATTTACGGAAATGACCAGGCGTGGTACCTGTAAATTTTGTAAACATCTTGCTGAAGTGGTTTGTGCTGTTGAAACCGACTTTGTAGGCGATTTCTGCCACATTCATATCTGTCTCAAGCAATAGACCTTGCGCATCGCCAATTCGATGTCTTGTCGCATATGCCATTGGAGATATTCCGGTCATCTTCTTGAAGATATGTGATAGATAGAATTTATTGATGTTTAGGCTGTCTGCAATGTCTTGTATGACGATTTCCTCTAGAAAATGTTCGTCCAGATACATACGAATACGATGCCCAAGGACATCTTCATCAGAGGAACGTTTCGGCTCTGCCTCCGTATAGAGCTCCATCACCATCATAATAATCGCTTTGAGCATATAGTGATTCATCTCCGTGATGTGCATATGGATCGCGTCATCTTCTGACATTTGCACGATTGTCTTATCGATATTGTCGTACATCTCTTGCATCATATAATAGATACTATGAAAATGCCTTGCGCTGCAAATGACGGGTGATACGCCATTTGGCACAAGGCGGTTTGCACTTGTAGAGCCAAGATGTATATTGTTTTGATCCACATGAGCCGCGATATATCTGATATCCGTGCGCAGATCATCGCTACGATCTTCCTCATGCATGACACCCGCGTCGTGGACTATGATATCACCATCTGTCACCTGATAACGCACACCATCAATGAGGTGCGTCCCCGTGCCATGCGCAACAAGCAAAATCTCAATCTGATCTTCATGCATGTGCATGACACGGTTAAATCGATTATCCTTCCATTTTATATGGCCAATTGAAAGAAGTTTCGTCGCATCGTCACTGATTGTCTTTTTGTATTTCGTTTTTAGGTTATAAATCGACATGTGCATGGCTCCTTTTCGTAATACAGTAGTATCGAATCGGGCATGCCTTAGTATATCATGGATTGATTGATTTAATTTTTAATTTTGATGACTGCCTTTACAACATCGTTTTTATTGTTGATTACATAATCAAATGCTTCCGAGGCTTGGTCAAAATCAAATTCATGAGTCACAATGCCTGTGATGTCAATCTTGCCACCTGATACGGCGCTGATTGCTGTTGGATACAGGTTGCGATATCTGAATACAGACTTGATTGTCGCTTCTTTCGCCATAATTTTGGCAAAATTATATTCAATCGTATCTTCTGCCGCCATGCCAACGAGGACGATTGTGCCGCCGCGCTTGACGAGTAGCGGCGTCTGCTGAATCGTGATTCTGTTGCCAGCCGTTTCAATGACAATATCCGCTTCATCAAGTTCTAGGACATCTTCCCTCGCTGCATTGACAACGCGCGTTGCACCGAGTTTTTTGGCATAGTCCAGACGTTTTTCAATCACATCTACAACCGTGATATCCGTTGCGCCAAATGCCTTGCTTGCCAGCAATGTGACGAGTCCAATACAGCCTGCACCGAGAATGATGACGGAACTTCCAAGCGTGACATTGCCTTGCTTTGCCGCGTGAAGTCCAACTGCGAGTGGTTCGATTAACGCGCCTTCTTTTGTGCTGATATTGTCTGGCAGCTTGAAACACATGTTGGCTGGAAATGCCAAATAATTTGTTAAGCAACCGTGATATGGCGGTGTTGCCAGAAATTCTACATCGGGGCATAGATTATATTTTCCGCTCTTGCAAAATTCGCATTGTCCGCAGGTTGCGCCTGGCTCTAGTGCGACACGATCGCCTACTTTTAGTTCCGTTACATCTGAGCCAATCTCAACAATCGTACCCGCACATTCGTGCCCTAAGATAAAATCTTTATCTACTACAAAATCGCCAATTGCGCCATGCTCAAGATAATGTACGTCGGAACCACAGATACCTACATATTCTATATTCACCAATACTTGGTCATTTGCAAGACTTGGAATTTCTTGGTCTCTTGTCTCAAGCTGGTTAAGGCCAGTCATATAGACCGCTTTGTTTTGCTTACTCATCTAGTAGACCTCTCTCTTTGTACATCTCAACAAATTCCGTTGCGTTATCTTTTGTGATGAGGACCGCTTCGATCATCGTATCTACTTGCTTCTCCGTGCCTGTCAATAAGTCATGGACAGTCTGAAGGTTTAGTTCCGCTAAATCAATTGCGGACTGAAGGCATGTCGCGGTCATCTTACCATCTTGAATCAAAAGACATGCTTCTGCGGTACCATCTACACCATAAGATAGGATATCTTTATATTCGTCTTTGCCTGTCACGACTTCGAGTGCGCCAGCTGCCATATTGTCATTCATAGAGATGATTGCATCGATGTGGTCATTAGATGTAATCCAGTCTTCCATGTATTGAACTGCTTCGTCTTTGTTCCAGTTTGCAATCTGCTCACCAACAATCTCAACATCGTCTCTCTTGTCAAAGAATTCCTTCTGCCATGCTTTGCGTCTCTCATCTGCGTGGAAGTTGCCCGATGGACCCTGAAGTACGACAACTTTTGCACCATCTGGAATTTGGTCGAGTGCGAGTTTCGCATTTACGGCTGCTTGTACATATGGATCTGCATCTACAGAAGATGCGCCCTCAATACCGTCGATACGTGCATTTGTCGTGATTGCAATGATTCCCGCATCTACAATCTGCTCTACATATGGACGCTGCGCTTCACCGTTGTTTGGTTGTACAATGATTGCGTCGTAGCCGCTTGTGATGGCATTTTCAATTGCGGCATTTTCCTTTTCGTCATCCGCTTGACCGTCAAATACATCTACTGTAATGTCGTCATATTCTTCTGATGCAGCGACCACTTCATTGGCGAGCCACGCTGCAAATGAATCCGATTGCGCTCTTGCAATATAGGCTACTTTGTATCCATCTGACGATTTTTTTGAACTGTCAGATGACGAATCCTTGCTGCTGTTACCGCTTCCACATCCTGCCAATAATACCATTGATAGAATCAATCCTGCTGTCAATATCCTTATGAAACTCTTTCTCATTTTCCCGTACCGTCCCTTCCGAATTAAATAAAATTTGATTATTACGAGCCTTTATGTTAAATATCCTATGATATTTTTCATCTTTTCCAACTTTTTCAACAATCTGTTAACTAGCCTTGCGTGCAAAGGTACCCTTTGTCTCTGGATCCTCGTCGACCAATATAACCTTGCTCGTCTTCTTGGATTTGGAGCGAATGTCCCATATAACGGCAAATGCGATAATGGCGCCTTTGACAATCTGTTGGATATAAGAATCGATGCCGATAAGATTCATGATATTGTTCAGACAACCGATGATAAATGCGCCTGCGAGTGTCCCGAGCGTTGTACCGACGCCACCCGTGAAACTCGTACCACCGACAACAGCCGCCGTCAATCCTTCCATCTCATAACCGACAGCGCCATTTGGCAAGCCTGCATTGACACGTGACATGAAGAGTACGCCTGCAATACCAACCAATACGCCGTTGATGATAAATACGATATATTTATTTCTGACGACGTTGATTCCAGATGCAATTGCAGCCTCTTCGTTGCCGCCAATCGCATAGAGGGAGCGTCCAAAGGTCGTGTGCTTTAAGATATACCAGATTGCAATGGTGATGACGACCATGAAGATGATGGAGACTGGCACAACACCGCCAATTTTGCCTTGACCGAAGACGTTGTATTTCCCGATTTGAAGGATATTTTGCCCCTTCGTGTATAGGAGTGCGATACCTCTTGCGACGGTCATCATCGCCAAGGTTGCGATGAAGGCTGGAGCTTTGAATTTTGTAACCATGATTGCGTTGGCTAGATTGCAGATGACCGCGATAATGACAGATACGACGACTGCAAGCAGCAGATTGTTTGTCGCTTTGAACACGCTTACGGACATTACGCCTGAAAGTGCGAGCACGGCACCAGCGGATAAATCGAGCATGCCGCATATAATGAGGAGCATTTCGCCATAAGCGAGAATGGTGCCAACTGCAAGCTGCTTCATAATATTTGTGATATTGTTTGATGATAAGAATTTATCATTTAAGATACTGCAGATGATGATCATGACGAGCAATACGATGAATATTGAAAATGTCTCCATAAACTTATTTTTCGCCTGTTTGTTTTTTAATATATTTAGGTTCATATCCTCTTCTCCTTGATTTGTGTGTGTTGTGCTGGCAATGTTGATACCGATGCCGATGCTGCCACCGATGTTGCATACTGCATGATTGCTTCCTGACTAAAGTCTTCTTGCGAAAGTTCTCCCGTGATATGACCTTGGTTCATCACATAGATGCGGTCACACATACCGATTAGTTCTGGCAATTCCGATGATACCATGATGACAGATTTCCCCTCTTTTGCCATTTCTGTCATCAGCTTATAAATCTCAAATTTTGCACCAACATCGATGCCCCTCGTTGGTTCATCGAGGATGAGGATTTCCGGATCTCGGAGCATCCACTTTGCGAGCAATACTTTTTGTTGATTTCCCCCGCTGAGCGATTGGATTTTTGTGTCGAGTCCCGGCGTCTTTACATTCATCTTGTCGAAGTATTCTTGGACGATTGTGCGCTCCTCGCGTGCATGTGCATATCCATGATGAATGACTTTTTCGAGGCTTGAGATACTCGCATTTTCCATGACGCTTCGAATTGGAATGATGCCGTACCTGCGTCTATCTTCAGATAACATGACCATATTGTTATGGATGCTGTCTGACACCTTGCGAATGTCAATTTTTTGTCCTTTGATGAAAATGTCACCAGATGTGATTGGATCCAGTCCGAACAGGGAGCGCATCACTTCGGTACGTCCTGCACCAACAAGCCCTGCAAATCCGATAATTTCACCTTTTTTTACGTTGAAATTGATATCTTTGTAGACGCCTGTGCTGAATAAATTCTTTACTTCAAGTAGCGTCTCCCCCGTCTCAACGGACTCTTTCGGGTAGATGCTTTCCATCTTACGCCCAACCATCAACGAGATGACTTTATCTACATCTAATTCGCTGGCGGGCATGGAATCGACGACCGTGCCATCACGCAGAATCGTGATATCATCTGCAATTTTGAAGACTTCATCCATCTTATGAGAGATGTATACGATGCTGACACCCTGTGCTTTGAGTTCTGCTATCTTCTTAAAGAGTTTGTCGACTTCCTTTTGGGTGATGGCTGATGTTGGTTCGTCCATGACGATAATCTCTGCGTTGTTTGAAATCGCTTTGATGATTTCGAGCATCTGGATATCTGATACGGTCAGCGTCTTCATCTTCTGAGATGGGCTGTAGGAAAGCTCTTCCATCTCTAGGAATTTGATCGTCTCTTTTCGGAGTTTACGCCAATCGACTTTGCCAAATTTATTTGTCGGCAAGCGGCCTAAAAAGACATTTTCCTCAATTGACATCTCTGGTACATAATTCAGTTCCTGTGCAATCATTGCAATTTTATGCCCTCGTGCCTGTATCGGATTTTGAATCTTGACGGGGACTTCATCGATATAAATCTCGCCGCCGTCTGGCTTATAAATGCCGTTGATAATCTTCATAAGCGTTGATTTGCCTGCACCGTTTTCCCCGCATAGCGCGTGAACGGTCCCCTTGCGTACTGCAAAATCAATGCGATCCAGTGCCTTTACACCGGGAAATGATTTCTCAATATTTGACACTCTTAATTTAATGTCCTGTCCCATGCGTTTCCTCCTTACCCCTTCATCTATCTTGTGAGGTAATTATATCGAGGATACGTGTGATTCGGAATACATCATGTTTTGAATTGTTTGGATAATGTTGAAGAGTTGATTGTTATTTTTTTAACAAGTGTAAAATGTTGTGATGGGTTTGTATTATTTTGTGAAAATGATAGATTTGTTGCATATAATTTTACAAAAAAAAGTCACTCCCGAGAATTGGCGAATGACTTTTGTTTTAACGACTTTTGTTTTATTGTGGATTCTTATGTTTTATGCTTACCCTTGCGCTCGATACTCTGTGATTGTCATGCCTGTCATCTTCTTGAATGTCCTGCTAAAATACTGCTGATCACTGAAGCCGAGCTCGGTGTAGATGGAGGTCACTGTCGTATTCGGATTCTTTAAGAGCTCTTTCGCTTTCTCAATTCGAATCTGGTTCAGATAGACAGAGAAATTTACGTTCATCTCTTTCTTGAACAACGTCGATAAATAATATTTTGAGATGCCCACATGACCAGCAACATCGTCTAGAGAGATTTTCTTATCAAAATGCGACTGAATATAGTGCACTGCCTTTCTGATGATAACTTCAGAATTGTCAATTCGCTGTGCAACGATGGTATCGATTAATTGACTGATTGTACGCTTCATCATCCGAATCGCTTGCGATAATTCGATTGTCTCTAGGATATCCTTTTGGACATCGTACCGTTCACTGTCATCACCAAGATATACATTCAATTCTGCAATGACATCGTTGAGCAAATGTGCCAGATACAGCTTTGTTGCAAAGGCGTCTTTTTGCCGCATTTGTAAAACCTCCGCGAGAGAATCAATCTCTAAATTGGCGCGTTCTTGGTCTGCTTCGAGAATCAGACTGCTCATCTTTTTATGAAGATTCTTATCTAAATGAGTATCTGAGTCAGCATTGATTCCCGTCTCAATTACGTGATGATCCAACGTGAGATGTATGCCATTTTCAGCATAAAACATTCTGTTTTCTGCATATTGTAGCCATGTGCTTGCAACCATTGTCTCTTCAAGGTGATGCATGATTTTAGAATTTGCGGTCTTGATGGTAAGACCAAAATACTGTTTAATGGACGAGCTTACCTCTGCGATTGATTGCTCAATCAGGGATTCTTTGGCATTGTCCCCGATATAGCAACAGAAAATAGATCGTGTAAATGCATCCCGATTCATTAACTGCAATAGCGTTCCATTTTCTGAAAATTTATTGGATATCAATTCAGCGCACGCTTTGATGACATTTTCCGCTTTTTCATCTGTATAGGCAGGATCAATCATTGCAGCACTAAAATCGAAAAATAAAAAACAATACTTTTTATGTTGCAAATTTTGCTCTCGCTGCGATAACGCTTCACGAATGTCTTCAGCCGATGATTTTGATTCAAGCATTCTACTTATGATATCGTCATCCGAATACTTAACTTCACAAATCGTATCCTCTTGGTCAGATATTGCATTGGTATTCTCCACAGATTGGTATTGCAGATCCAATTGTTCTTTTTTCTTCTGCATGAGATTGTGAATCTCATCTTCTTCCATCTCCGCTTTCAAGATGTAATCAGAGACGTGCAACTTCAACGCCTCGCGCACATAGTCAAATTCATCATGACAAGTCAAGATGATGATTTCTGTCTGGGGATTCATTTCCTTAATTTTCGTTGTGAGCCACAACCCATCTTTTTGCGGCATTTTGATGTCTGTAATCACGACATCGGGCTTCAATGCGATATACTTTTCATACGCACTGAGACCGTTGCTTGCTTCGCCGACAATTTCGAAACCGATACTTGCCCAATCAATCATTGATTTCAGACCAATACGCACCAAGACTTCATCGTCCGCGATAATCACTTTATACATCTATCGTCTCCACTACTTCTATCGTCTCCACTACTTCGTCTGCACTATGTTTTGGTAAGCAAATGATTACTTTTGTTCCGATACCGACGGTTGATAGAATGTCTAAGCCATACGCCTCACCAAAATACATCTTGATTCGCTGATTTACATTGTTCAACCCAACCGTGCTAAATTTATTGATATCTTTTTCGCCTCTGAAGATATTCTCTATCGTATGCGAATCCATACCAGGACCATTATCTTCGATGATAAGCTCGAAAGAATCGCCCTTATCTACTGTGAAAATACGGATATCGAGCACGTCTCTGTCTTCTTCACTAACCTCATCGATGCCGTGAATTAAGGCATTTTCCACGATGGGTTGCAGAATTAATTTCGGAATGTTGACCTCTTTTAATTCATCGTCAATGGAATATTCCATTGTAAACGTCTGGTTAAAACGCAATTTTTGAATCAGTAGATAATTTTGCACATATTCAATTTCCTCTTCAATCGTAATCATACTTTTACCTAGACTGATGCTGACACGAAGGAGTTTTACCAATGCCAAAACAGCGGAACTGATGCTGTCTTCGCCTTTTATCTTCGCCATCCAGCGTATCGTATTCAGTGTATTGTACAAGAAGTGTGGATTAATTTGGGCGTGTAACACTTCCAGTTCCATTTCATTTTTCTGTTTCTCAACGGTGACGACTTCCTCTACCAAATCGTTCAATCGACTCACCATCTGATTAAAACTATCACCTAAATCGTCAAGCTCATTATGCACTTCAATATCGACGCGCACGTCCAGATTACCTTGCTCAACTTTTTTCATCTGTTCCATCATGCGTATGATTGGATTTGTAATCTTTCTTGAATAGATAAATGCAATGATTGCCATAACTCCTAGTACGATACTGCCAATCCTGTATACATTTGCCTGAATCGAATTAATCTGCCTGTATAATAAATCCTTTGGAATTGTCTTGATGATACGCCATTTGTCGTTATTGCAGCTTGAATAAACGGCAACATATTCTTTTTCATCTACTTTGTATTCTAGGCTTCCAGTATTGGAATTTCCTAGAATTGTTTTACTCGATTTGTTGTCGATGAAACGCTCCGATAATGGCGTATAATCTCCATTTGAATGGGTGATAATGTCGCCATTTGCATCACATACGATGATGTCACTTCCTTCCTCATTCAAGCCTGAACAGACTTCTTGAATGACCCATTGATCCACACGAATGAGGATATAACCGAGCTCTTTCAGCGAATTAACATCGATAATCTTACGGCCCATTGAAAAATAATCTTTGGAGACGCTGCCTGATAAAATCTTGACACGCTGCTCCATAGTCGGAAACCAGATGGTCTCGCCTGATGTGTTCGCGAGCACATCGACTGGAAATATCGACGCACCGCCAATCAACTCGGCGCCAGCACTCGTATATCCGCAGTCCGTAATGGTATAGATTCCATCTACTGTAAAACTTGAGATATAGTAACTGTTGAGCCCCTGCGCATATGCTTGTAGATTCTTATTTTTCATGGCATCCATCAGCTCGTGATTAATCATGAGAGAATTGGATAAATCCTCAATATCCCGCAAGGTGTAATTGATATTTTCGGCAACCGCTTCTACGGACTGTTCCACCGAGATACTATAATTATCCACAATGACTTTTTTGATATTTTGGAAAAGCAGCACGGACATGCTCATTGGAATGAGCGCAAATAACAATGCCGCAACCATCAATTGCACGGCGATGCTTCTCTTTTTTTCGCGTCTCTCTATCTGCATCACGATTCCTCAAGCAATTTTTCTTGGCTCAGAATACGTTCCCAACCTTTTGACATTTCGTCATATACCGTTTCTTCGTTAAGGTTTTCTTCGAGCATGCGATATAATTCATCCTCCATGAGCGTCTCAAATTCATATCCTTGTTCCAGTTTCGGTCTGTAATAGGCGTATTTTTTATCTTGTGAACGAATCGCAGCATAGGCATGCGGTAATTTTGCCATATATTGCGCTTCGATTAATCGATTTAGCGTCATCCGCGTAGGCATGTTGCCGCCATCTTCTTCGAGCATAATCTTTGTCTGGATATAGGGCGACGTCGCCCAGACGATAAAGAGCCACGATGCGAGTTTCTTTTCATCACTGATATTGGCATTGATTCCAATGCCTGAACCGCCATAAATATTGGCACTTCGCGATGTGCCAAACGGCAATATGCTGTAGCCAACCTTGCCACTGACTTTAGAATATTCTTGATTCTCGACCGCAGCGGCATTTTCATCCCAGTTCACCATCATTGCAACTTCACCGTTTTGAAACGCTTCGTTCGTCATGGACCAATTTGAATCTTCCGCGTCTTGCGGATTTAACATCGCAAGAGATTTATACATGCGAAGGGCATCGATGAACTTTTCTTTCGGTGTGCCAAATGTCGCCATATCATCGTCCACAAAATAATCGGCACCATATGCCGCGAGAATAGTTGAAAATTCTGTATAGATGGAATTGTGCTTCGCCGACATCGTGAGGCTTCCATATTGGATTTCGTCTTTTGGGACATTTGCAGAAATCCACTTGGAGACGTCGGAATATCGCTCCCAAGTAAAGGAACTACTGCCAGGAATGGGCTCATACCCCAAATCTTCCACCATCGCATCTTTATACTTTTCAAAGATGTCTTTGCGATAGAACATAATCATCGAGGTGGAGTCAAATGGAATCGCATACAGTTTGTCGTGATTTCCGTCAATATAGGAGCAGACTTCTAGATGCTCTTCCTTAAATTCATCGAGACCATTCACAATATGGGGCAATTTTTCGTCCTTTTCGTATCGATTTAGATCTTCAAGTTGATTGTGAAATCGCTGCAATGTCTGATAAGGGTCCACGTAAATCAGTTCGTATGCGCCAGATTTTGAGATAAAATCCATGCTGATTTTCTCGCTCATCGTATTGAAATCCATACTTCGGATGTTGACTTTGATACCCGTTTTTTCAGTAAATGTCTCACTTTCTTTATACAAAATATTGGCGTTGATATTATTTTCTACAATAAAATCTAAGACGACTCCTTCATATTGCCGCCAATCAAAATCTTCAGGCGCAATGATGTCACCGAAGGCTCTGCTTTTTTCACCGAATAATTCTACAACTGGCGTCTCGCCACTTTCTTCACTGATTGTCACGCTTTCCATGACCAATAGAAAAATAATGAGGATTACGACAACCGCCATGATTATTTTGGGGATATTGTGTCTGAGCGACTTGAGCTTTTGAGACTTAAGCTTTGCCGTATCTAAATTCATGGGCGGAATCTCGACTTTCTGTGTTTTGTTTCCTCGTTTGTGATTGGATTGTTGTTGCGGTGTCTGTTTCTGTGTGAGTGTCTGTTTCTGTGTGAGTGTCTGTGTGCGTATGTGTAGGTCTATGTGTGTTTGCATCTATCGGATGCGTTGCATATTATATTATCACAAATTGCTTGGGTTTGTTGATTTTAATTGCGGTAATTTCTAAATATTGAAGCAAAAGTCGTGGTGGTAGTTATTGGTATAATTAGCAGGTTTGGTATGGTTGGTGTATTTGACAGATTTAGCAAACATATTTTCGCAAACATTTGTTTGACTTTTTGTTTTGATTGTGGGATAATGCTTGTAGATGAAGCTGAGGAGGAAATTATTATGGTTGCGAAACAGTATAGAGAGACTATTAATGCAAAGGGAATGGACATCCGTTGTGACGAAAGGAGATCAAGATGACTATATATCATTGACGGATATCGCAAAATATAAAGATGAAGAGAATCCTCGTTATATTATTCAAAACGGGATGAGATGAAAAACAACAGTTGCATTTTTAGGTTTTGGGAAGTTTTTAACAATGATTCTTTTAACCGTGTCGAATTCGACGCAGTTAAAAAGGAACAAGATAATAAAACTCGCACCCAATGATTGAGTGCGAGCGATATTTCTAATGAAGCATTTTAACGAGGTGGTGCAATAATTTCTAAATCTGACAATGGATAGGAACAGCAAGGGTGGATGAATCCGAGTGCAATATCAGCCAATCTTCGTCCCTCGATATCACTTGGGATAAACACATCTCCTGTGACAAGTCTGCTTCTGCAGAATCCACATTCTCCGCTGCGGCAGTGTGCAGGAGTTGCAATCCCGGCGCGTTCTAATGCAACCAAGATACTCTCGTTGGCATTGCAGTCAACTTGAGTTGTCTCACCAAGGTTACGAACTGTCATGCGGTATGTTTGATTGGCGTGATCTTCTGGATATCCTGGGATATTTTGCGGATTTTTAATCTCACCAAATAGTTCATGACGGATATATTTGCGGATGATACCGAGCTTTTGCAATTCACCATCGACGAAATTGTACATCTGCTGAGGACCACATAGGAAGACACTGTATGGCTCATCCGTTGGTGCGTATTTCTGAATAAGCTCAGCAGTGATAAAGCCGTGTTCGATGCCGTCTGTTGGATCGCCACTGGTGCTATCGCTCAATACGTGAACCACCTTTACTTTCGGACAAGCCTGTTCAATCGCTTTGAATTCATCTCTAAATAGGATGTCCGATTCCGTTCTACTACCATAGAGTAGAATCAGATTTGCATCTTCTACGCCATCGCGGATTGCGCCAGCGAGAGAAAGGAATGGCGTGATTCCGCTACCACCAGCAACGCCGATTACTGTCTTTGCATCACGCATTGGCTCATAGTAGAATCTTCCGAGCGGACCAGAAGATGTAATCTGCGTGCCGACCGTCCAATTATCTAAGATGAAAGGAGAGATAAATCCATCGTCAACACGCTTAACCGTGATTTTATAGATGCCATTCTTTGTCTCACTTGGTGTGCTACAGATGGAGTACGGGCGCGTTACTGTGACATTTGCCACAGGGATAACAAGACTTAGATATTGACCTGCTCTAAAATATGCAGGTTCTCCGTCGGTGCGTTTGAATACATATGTCTTTACATCTGGAGTGTGCTCGATAATCTCGCAGACTTCAAGTGCCTGACTGATTGGATGGAGCTTGCGCATCAATTCATTTACTGGGAATTTTGTCTGAAGCGGTGTTGCTGGCGCTTCTGCAATCTTCTCATGACGCGTATTTATTAGATTGAAAAAGGCATCGACCTCTTTTTGCCCTAGACCTTTCAATTGCAATTTTTCAGCCATTCTACTTACCCTCCTTTATCGCTTCAATCGACATATTGGCAATGAGATTGCCTGAAAAATATGAGCTTGAGAATCCCATACCCATGTAACCATGCGCACCAGCAAATTTCAATCCAGGGACACGATTATTGTCCTCCTCAATGGTCAATCCACGCGAGAGGATACCGTCCCAACCATACATAAGATATCCATAGATATTGCCCTGTGGCGTATACATATAACGAGATAATGTCACAGGTGTTGCCATCTCAAATTCTTCGATTGCATCTTGAATCTTGCAGCCTGTTGCATCTTCAAAGGTCTCAATCGCTTGAAGTGCAAATTGATTCTTCACCTTGACGTAATCCTCTGGTTCGATGTCAGACCATGAATCTTCCAGTGCACCAATCGTCAATGCAATCATGCAAGTTCCTTCTGGAGAAGCGCCTTGAACGGCTGCATTCAAACAGGTGGAGACGACATTGTGATTATTATCACGTTTCTTCAGGCTATCGAAAGCTTTTGCATTATCAACATAATCTTGGAAGAAGACGGTGTAGTCTTTGATGCCTAATTCTTCCATCGACTTGTTCAATCCAAGGTATACAATACTTACGGAGAAATCATAATGTCTTGCATTTGCCAGACGGATTTCGTCTTCTGGGACGTATTTTGGATCAAGCATGCTACCAAATACAACGTGTGGAGAACAATTTGCAATGACTTCTTTTGCACGGACTTCACCGCGATTTGTTACAACACCTGCGACATGCCCATCTTCCATGATAATCTTCTCAACAAGTGTGTTGAACCAAATCTCACCACCTGCATCGACGATTCGTTTCTCCATCTTTGCAGAAACTTCATGAGAACGCATTGGTGGCACATATGCACCATTTGTCAGATAACCCATGAGCATTGGGCAGAAGAGCATGAAATCTTCCTTATCCGTGCTCAAGCCTAGATAGCTCCAATAGGTTGATAGATTGATTCGAACATCTTCAGGTAAACCGACCGCTTCAAATACTTCATCAATGGTCAACGTTGCAACCTGTAAGAAATTTGGGAAATTTTCTTCGAGATAAGCGCGATCATATTTATCACGCACACCTTGCAGATATCCAAAAGCTTTCAGACTTTCGATACATAAAGCGATGAACTCTTGCATCTTGCCTGCACTACCGGGGTGATAATATTCCATCTTTTCGATGAACTCTTTGACACCAAAAGGCATCTCTTCATCAATACCCTCGCTTTTTACGACGAGATGATAGGCTTCTGGAACCCTGACCCAGTCGATATTGATGCCGAGCGCATCCATCATGGAGCGAAGTTGACCTGGTTCTTCTTTTGTACCAACACGTGACATCTCGTGGATTGCAGGCTCGAATTCAAAACGTCCGCGTACGAAACTGCTCGCTGCACCACCTGGCAGATTGTGTTGCTCAACAACTAGGACTTTTAGGCCATTCAAAGCTGCTGTCAGACCAGCGACCAAGCCGCCGTTTCCCGCACCAATGACAACCACGTCATAAGATTTTGCCATGTAAATTTCCTCCTATAAATCCCTAAATTAAAATTCCGTAACCGCTGCGTATGGAACACGTGGATATACGATTGATGGACGAGGTGCCATTGGATTATAAACCTGCTTCACATCAATATAGCCTAGGCCATCTGGTGTCTGATGGTATTCGCCTCTCACCTGAATTGCATGAACCGTCATCGCGTCAATCATATGAAGCGTCACTTTTGCACCGTCAGGAATTCCAGCAAGTCTGTCTGCAGACTCTTCGAGTGCAAATGCCATACGGGCACTGCCTGCAGGAATTGCGCCGAACAATGGTGCAAATTCAGGGATACCATCTTCGCCTTGCCAGCAGATGAATTTAGCTGTTGTTTGTCTTGTAATGATGTCAATCATATTCGATGTAATTGGACCATCTTCTCCGCCTGAGACAAGTGTTGGCATTTGCGGAAGCACTTGTTGTACATAGGAACCAATCGCGGCAACATTAATTGGGGTTGGTCCTTCGATGCCAATCAAGTCATTGAGATACACGGATAGACATGTGAAATAGGTATTATAACGACTGCTCGGCTTGCTGTTGTAATATGCCATGAGCTCGCCTTCGTTCTCAATTTCACGTAGACGCATCTTGCCTGACCAGAAATTCATGTCTAGTCCGAGGCTCATAAATCCAGCATCCTTTTTTTCTTCGAGCAAGTTTTTCGTCTCGCCAGCATAATTTCTAGCAAAGACGATTTCTTTCTCACCACGTCCCTCAAGTGATGTGATGAGATTCATGTGTGGATAGCCCTCATCATTCATTACCGCAACAAAAGAATATTTCATCGGAGCGGCAAAATTTGCAATATCAAATTCATTTATTGTATTTCTCATACGGTTAATCCTCCATCTGGACAGCTCCTGTCCAGCTTATCTTCTCCGAGTCTGCAGATGCGTCCAATGACGCAGATGACACAGATGAAGCAAATGTCGCCTTTGCAGCAGCGAGCAATTCGTCCATCTGTGTTGTACGCATGAGCGTGGCATCTGCAAACGTCCAATCCAGTCCGAGCCTCGTGTACTTGTCCTTACATAAGTTATTGAATGCACATAGTTCCCATCGTTCGAAAATGTCACCAAGCTCCGCCGTAACAAATTGTGCAATTGCCTTGATATTTTCCACAGTATCTGTTGCACCTGGGATAATCGGTGTTCGAATCCAAAGACGTGTAGGATTTTCACCCTTGCGCATACGCTGTGCGATATATCGTGCATTTTCTAGGATACGAATATTTGACACACCAGTCCATTGTTCATGCCTCACATTATCAAATATTTTAATGTCGAGTAATAGCAAATCGACATGAGGCAATACAAGATCTAGCTTTTCCTTAGATGTAAAGAGTGTCGTATCCAGTGCTGTTTGCACGCCTTGCGCCTGCAATGCTGCAAATAATTTTGCGGTATCTTCAGCTTGCATCAGTGGATCACCACCGGAGATTGTAATTCCGCCACCACTCTCTTCAAAGTACGCACGATCCTTTAAGAGTTCATAGCACAATTCATCAACGGATTTTTTGTCACCTTTTACCTCAATTGCACCTGTAGGACAGATGTCAGCACAAGCTCCGCAATCCGCGCAAAGAGCAGCATCTTTTATCAGTCCAGTATTCGTCATTTGTAGTGCATTTGCCTTGCAAGCTTTTACACACAATTGACAACCCATGCAATGTGTATCAATCCAGACACGCTGGCGCTTTGGCGAAATACTCTCCGGGTTATGACACCATGCGCACTTGAGCGGGCATCCTTTCGTAAACAGCGTGGTTCGAAGTCCAGGTCCATCTTCCGTAGATAGACGCTGGATATCGAGCATATTGATGACATTTTCGTGATTATTTTGTTCTGTGATTTCTAGCATTTTTGTTATGTGCCTTCCTTTATAACATTTTACTTAAAATTGTTTGTGGCTTTCTCTCGCGATAATTTCGTCTTGTAGCTCCTTACCGACTGTCGTGAAGTAAGCATTATATCCCGTTACACGTACGAGAAGATTCTTGTAATCGCCTGGATGCTCCTGTGCATCGCGAAGCATGTCAGGATCGAGGATATTAATCTGAAGTGCGGTACCACCATTGGCAATATAGCCACGAAGCAATCCTTCAAACTTCTCTTTGTTCTCCGCATTGCGGACGATGGCTGGACTCAAGGTGATGGTATGACTTGCTCCATTTGGAAGATAATTTACATATTCCTTATAATCACCCGTTGCATCATCGCCAAACACCTTACCACCAAGCGCCTTACCGACTGAATTGATGTTGGACGTTGGACCGTTGATGTCAGCACCTGCAGATGGGCAAATTGCATTAGATAAATATTGCCCACGGCTACGACCATCTGCTGTAGCAGCTACCACGGAACCATCGGCTGCCCAGTAATTCCAGCTCAACATACCTGCACGCCATACAGCATCGGATTTTGGTGTCCTGTAACCCCAGATCTGCTGTGACCAAAGTTCCATGACCTTGCGCGCCATCTCATCGGCTTCGTCATCATCGCGACCATATTTTGGCGCCTTATTGATGGCATTTGCCTGAAGAATCTCATAACCAACCCAGTTTGCACGAAGTGCCTGAACAAGTTCTGTCAAGCTGCAAAGATTCTTGTCAAATACAAGATATTTGATTGCAAGCAAGGAATCGATTGTCGTACCAAAGGTAACACCCTCAAGTGTAACGAATCTGATTTGAGCACCGCCACTTGTGACATCTTTACCACTTTCAGCACAACCTTTGATGAGTAATGACAGGTATGGTGTTGGCGCAAAATCCGCACGAACGATATCGCATCTGTTATAGAAATTTACGGTCTTCTTAATCATATAGTCTAGTTGTGTTGTGAATGCTTCATAGAAATCATCAAATGTCGCAAAATCAACAACATCGCCAGTCACGGGACCATCCTGTGTGCGTGGATAAGCTTCATGTCTACTTGTGTAGTAGTCCGTGATATCCTGACCATTTGCAAGCGCGAGTTCTACCGCTTTTACAAGATTCATATTGACATCGACAGTACCAGATCTATCGTTACCGACCATCGTGTTTTCAAGACAGCCAACTGGACAATATTCGAAGACATTGTCTTCATTGATTAAACCTTCGAGTCCTGCTTCTCTCGCCTCACGAAGCATACCAGCCATCGAACGTTCATCAAAATTCAACAGGAATGGCGCACCCTGACATTTTGAAATCATCTCCGCGACACGTGTAATAAGCTCTGGTGATGAATTCTTATGAAGTCTTACACTTGGCTTTGGCTCAAGAATTGGATACATCTCATCGATGACCTCTAAGAACAGCCATGTGAGATCGTTTGTCATATCCTTTCCATCTGCACCGACACCGGACAATGTCATAAGCTGTCCAAATCCAGCAGTGATACCATTGTTGCCGTTATTGATGATGGAATCGTAAGCAAAATTACAATGGATAAAGAAACACTTTAACAATTCCTTCATGAATTCTCTGTCCATGCCATCTGCAACAGATTTTTCATAGTATGGAAGCAAATATTGATCGACACGTCCAAAAGAGACGCCTGGGCCTGGATAATTTTCATCAGACATAACGAGCATATGTGTAATCCAAAGTGCCTGCAATGCCTCCCAGAAATTCTCAGGTGGATTGTTTGGTACTTTTCTGACGACGTCTGCCATCTGTAGGAATTCTTTTTTACGTGTATCGTCCACTTCTTTTTCTGCAAGTTCGAGACAGAGATCTGCATATTTTTCGCATAGACCTTCTGGAATACTGCTTGATGTCATCATCGCACGGAGCTGCGCACCTTTTGAGCCCTTTTTTTCTTCATCGCTAAGCTTTGCATAAAGCTCATCAAGCTCTGCACGGACACCGATAAATCCACGTTTCAGAATATCTTCATATCCAGGAATGATATGTCCAGATGTTGCGCCCGCGTTGCCATATCCTTTGTCATGATATGCATAAAGTTCTTCGCGAAGTCCGTTTGGACCTTCAAGCATCGCTCTACGTTCTCTTGCTTCCTGCTCATTCAAGCAACGTGAAGTATACATATTGAACCTTGCACCACAGATTAAATCACCAGGTAAAATTTCCTGTGGCAAATGGTTGACAATGACCTCACGATTGAACCATGCGCGTCTTTCAACAAGGCTTTTATCCCAAAATCCATCACATAGTGGCACTGGCTGTGCCGAAATTCGAAGAGATGTGTCCAAGATTGAAAATGCTGGATACGACTCAGGGACAATATAATATGTCATCTCATCATATACAATATCCCAAGGTGTACCTGTACCAAAAGGTATCGACTCATTTTTCCATTTGCGCTTCGCCCCTTCAAAATAGTAATCTCGTAGCCACTGAATCCTTGGGGAAAGATTATATGGCTCTTTCACTGTAGGCTTAATTGTTGTGCTCATTTGCATTCCTCCTTTACATCCCTTCATAATTACTTACAATAAACTGGTACTACCAGATTTCATAACGAAGTTTATCACGTTGGTACTACCATTGTCAATAAAAATACGAATGTTCATTTTCACAAAAAAAATGAGACTATATTTAATAGTCTCAAATCGTTTAAATGGTTTGATATCGGTCAAATATTATGAAAAATAGGATAATTTTGCAAGGACTTCAGTACCGAGTTCCAATACATCTTGCATCCATTTGCGCGCACCATTCTCATCCTGATCGCGAATGGCATTGTAGATTCCACAGTGACCTCTTTTAATTTTATCTTTATCAGAAAGTGCCTTATAAAATGCCAATGCCAACTCATGGTGCATGCTGAATATAGAGTTCTGAATCATCGGATATACGATATTGCCCGATACAATATAGATTTCTTTGTGATAAAGAAAATCCAACCTTGCAAATGTCTCATTTTCGTCATTGTTAAGTTGCGCCTGCTCATCAAGAATTTTGGCGAGGCGTACAAGGTCGTCCTCACTTCGCCTCCGCGCCCCCAATGCTGCCGCATCACAGGATATTGCCATTCGAAAATCCAACATACTACGCAAAATCAACGGGGTCGTTGGCACTTGTGCACTGCGCACCGCCTCGAGTGTAAGCAAATTACCTTCCCTGATATAGTCATTTACAAATGTCCCTCTTCGCGCCTCCGTGTGAAGAAATCCCTTTGTCGTCAATTCCGCCAAACCCACTCGCACGACATTGCGGCTGATTCCCATCTGCTCCGAGATAATTCGTTCCGATGGCAGTTTCTGTCCAACAGATAATTTGCCAGTCAAGATCTGTTCAATCATCTCCGTTACAAAATGTTCTTTTAAATTTTTCGAGTCGTCGTCACGATTCAAGCGCATGATTTCATTCCTTCCAGATTATATCGATTCACAGTTGCATCACAACCAAATGGTATGATATTTATAGTATAACAATCGTTTCACGATTATTATAAATTTATATGCCGTCACTTCGTGACATGGCTGACAATACAACTTCTATCATTATGTAAAATAATTTAAATTCCACTATTATTTTATCATTCAAATCAGTTCAAGGCAATTTCACATCCGCAAATTTTGGCAAATTCTAGTTTACAACACTGCGCAGCCGCCTATTTGCCAAGCAGTTCTTTCTCAATTCGCTCTCTCGCAGCTGGCGCCTGATCTTGCATCTTATCTGGAAATCCAAAATACGATACACATGCAATCGAATCACCGCCAACCTTGAATTTCTTACCCGCAAAGTCTAAGTCTCTCAGCGTACTGAAAATCTCAGGAAAGTTTACATCACCCTCGCCCATTGCAAGGTGCTGATGCACAACAGCATCGGTAGGACCAAGCCAAGGTGGATTGACAATATAGCGGCAATCGAGTTCCTGATTGAAAGTATCAGCAAAGAGCACATGTGATAGACTGTCGCCCGCATATTCAAGCATGTGTCTCACATCACCTTTCCCCTGATCATAGAAGAATCCATGTGGCGCAGAATATACATACCCGAGATTATCAGAACGGAAACTTTTAACCATGTCCACCGTCTCATCATTTAATTCGCAGAAATCATAGGGATGGGATTGAATCTCAACCCGAATACCCTCTCTTTCAAAAAGAGGCAGTAATTCTTCCATAGAGCGGAACCACATGCCATTGCAACGTTCTTGCTGCTTTGGATCGCCAGATAATTCGGTATTGATGACCTGTACCCCAAGACTAGAAGCCACTTCAATAATCTTCTTCCAGTTTGCAACCGCCATCTTGCGCTGCTCTTCATCTGGGCCAGACCAACGATAGACAACAATGAGCGAACTAATCTCCACCCCTGTTGCGGCAAGTGCCTTTTTGTATTCCTGCTCCGTCTCTTTCGAATAGAGTGGGTGCTTATAAAACGGATTAATTCTTGGATGTGGAGACTGTTCAATATATTGATAGCCCCAATCCGCAACCTGCTGTACCATATCCGATATGCTTAGTTGTTTTGCAAGCACGTCCACGTCAAATGCAATTTTCACTTCATTTACCATCCTTTCAAGAAAAATCCCGCTGTTCCCAGCTATCCAATATTTAAATTTGCACATCTAATTTGCACATCTATAATATAACATTCAACACACAATATCTTACTCAATCTTGCTGAATCCTTCATATATGTTGTCAACTTTGATATTATTGATGTTACAATCGCCACATCCTTTGTTGGGCACATTTATTTTTATGTTTCTTGATACAAGTATATTCCATGCAAGAACTGCTCGCGACAACGATTATGCTATATTTCATTTTTGATGTAATGATTTTTACGTAAATTTCGAAACAAATGATTGTGAACGAATTCACAATGTAAGTATATTGCTATTGAGAAATAAATGACAAATTTCAACATATTTGAATACTTTGAAATCCAGCGAAGATGACAAAATCTCAAAAAATTCCGATTGGATTCCAATTTATAGTATAATCCTACATATCCTCACGCCGAAACCGTCGAAACTTACTAGCCGTCATGCCCGTAAGCCGCACAAACATATTGTTAAAATGATTTAAACTATTGAAACCCACCTGGTACGCGATATCGGACACTTGGTCTTCTGTCTCATTCAATAGCCGCTGTGCATCTCCGATTCGATGGCGAATGATATATGCCATTGGCGATACGCCCGTCATCTTTTTAAACACATGCGATAAATAATAACGATTGATATTGAGGCTATCTGCAATGTCTTGAAGACTCACATCTTCGAGATAATGCGCATCAAGATATTGCCTGATTCGTGCGCCGAGCACATCCTCCGCAGGAGTAAGCCGCGGCTCGGATTCCGCATAGATATCCATGACAATCATAATAATTGCCTTGAGCATATAGTTGTTCAGTTCGAGCGCATGTGCATAGGCGATCGCATCGTCTGGCATTTGCGAGAGAACTTGATCAATCTTTTTGTACATCGACTGGCACATGCAAAAGATCGTATGAAAATGTTGCTCTCTACGGATTATCGGAGAGACGCCATCAGGCACAAGCCTATTGATATTGCCATTGGCATTGCCAAGATCCACGTGCGCCGCGATGTATAGGACGTCCATGCCTTTCTCATCACTCATACCCTCTTCGTGCATCGAACCTGCGTCGTGGACTATGATATCGCCCGCGCTCACTTTATAAAACACGCCATCGATAAGCTGCGTACCAGAGCCATTTGTAATGAGTAGAAACTCAATTTGGTCATCGTGCTTGTGTATGACACGGTTGAAACGATTGTCACGCCACTGAACATTGCCAATCGAAAGTAGCTTCGTCGACTCTTCACCTAGCACTTTCTTGTATCTCGTTTTCAGATTATATATCGCCAATTCGTAATCTCCCGTTTCATCCATCTTGTTTTCGTAACGGTACGATGATTGATTTATACCCAATCACCAATATCAATGTGAGCATGGCAACCGTAATGAGCGGTGGCAAATAGCTTGCGCACATCAACAATACCATCATACTAATAAATAGCAGTGTCAACTTAAACTGAAGATTAATTGACGTTAAACGGAGTGTAAACGAGTGTTGCGACATAGATATCGTCCCAACACAGTATAGAGTCCAGCGGTATCTATTAGTTTTTCAAGCATCCAATTGGAACAATAAGGACGCCATCTTCTCGTTTATATGCGATTTCAGAACCTGTAAGCACCATTAAAAAGGATGGTTCTTTCATTTTATCTGTGTTGATTTTAGATTTTAGTCGTTTTAAGTTTTCAGCAGCCATCTCAATTTCTTTTGATCCGAGCTTAATCTCTATTGCCCCCCATCGTCCATCTCTAAGATGTACGATGGCATCAGCCTCAAGACCACTCTTGTCACGATAATGAAAAATTTCACCATCAATACTCTGTGCATATACACGTAAATCTCGCACACATAGCGATTCAAATAACAGTCCAAAAGTTTCAAAATCTTCTAACAAACTGCTTGTGGATGATCTTGATACAGCTGTCGCAATGGATGGATCAACAAAGTGTCTCTTTGCAGAAGTGCGAATTGCAATCTTGGACCTCATTGCGGGATTCCATGCAGGGACATCTTCTACAACAAATATCCTTCTAAGTGCATTAAGATAGTAAGATATCGTCTTTTCAGAAATGCTTTCTTCATCTGCCTCGATATCACCTCTAATCGTGGCGATTGTTGCTTGCGTTGAAATATTTCTAGCAAGAGATCTCAATAACGCTCTTACCCTTGCTGGATTCTTTTCAATACCATCAACTTTAGAGATATCCATATTGATTATAGAATCAATATATTCATATGAGCTTCGCACTGCAACACTTTCTTTTCGACCCATTGATGCAGGCCATCCACCTCGAACCATTGCATATGCAAGATCATCAATCGTAAGAGTAGACAAACTGGATACATCATCATTTCCATCAAATATATCCTTGAGCGATATGGTTCCATTTGACTCCAATGACTCAAATAAACTCATAGGACGCATCATCATACGAGCAATTCTGCCTGTCCCTGTATGCCTTACAACATCATCTGTTGGTGTAGCAGAACCAGTGAGAATAAATTGTCCAGGAGTATTATCCTTATCGACTGCAAAACGAACCGCATCCCAGAGAACAGGAGCCACCTGCCATTCGTCAAGCAATCTAGGCATATTGCCTCTCAACAAAAGGGATGGCTTTGTATCTGCAGCTTTTACATAAGATTCACTCCTATCTGGGTCCTGCATAAAAAGAGTACTATTTGATTGTTCTTGTGCTGTTCGTGTTTTACCACACCATTTTGGACCTTCCAAAAGCACCGCCCCCGTTGCCTGCAGGGCATCTGCCAATACAATATCGGCTATTCTTGGTAGATATTTTTGCTTCATATCTATGCCTTTCTCATGAGAAGATTCGTATCACTATGATTTTATCATAGCATACACTTCCGAGTTTGGCAACGTTTTGATTCCGAGTTTGGCAACGTTTTACTTCCGAGTTTGGCTGAATAAGCATTCGGCCCTGTAGCTGTCAAGCAAAGTAGACATATTTTTCACTTTTCTTTTTTAAAAGTAGACACCAGAGCTATAATTGCGATTTAAAAGTAGACACAGGAGCTGGAAAATTCTTTTTTTGTGGTTTAAAAGTAGACACGGGGTAAACTCGGGTCTCTGCTGCGGTGTAAGCGACGCATCTATTCCACCCAATCATCTTCTGCTTGTTTGCTGTGTTCGCGCTTCTTTTGTATGAACTTGGGCGTTTCGTCAAGGACTCTATCCTTGAAGGTGTCCCCGTGCGGGATCTCACCGCATGAACCTTGCATAGAAGTTGTCGGGAGTGTCATATCCAAGTGAATATGATGGCCTCTCAGAATTGTAGAATTCTATGTACGCATCTATTGTCCCCACCACATCTTCGGCATTGTAGA
>JAISJM010000083.1 GCA_031261525.1 Eubacteriales Family XIII. Incertae Sedis bacterium | reverse complement strand
GTAGCGATGCTGTGCAAGATTGTAGCTCCAGCAAAGACGATGGATTTACTGTGCAAGATTGTAGTTCCAACAAAGACGGTAGCGATGCTGTGCAAGATTGTAGCTCCAGCAAAGACGATGGATTTACTGTGCAAGATTGTAGTTCCAACGAAGACGGTAGCGATGCTGTGCAAGATTGTAGCTCCAACAAAGACGACAGATATGCTCTGCAAGGTTGTGATTTTAACGAAGACGGTAGCTGTGGCGTGACTCTCATCAATGATTACATCGCTGATGATGACAAGATTGTCATCGAGATTCCTGCGGGACTGAGAACAAGTGAGTTTCTGGAACTTGGTCGCATGTTTTTGCGAGATGATGAATTTGAGATTGTGGAGATTCTCGATAATATTGATGTCGAGGAGAGCCCTTTTTTCGAAGAATTCAAAATGCCCGAGGAGTCTAAAGCGTCTGGCGAGTCGGATTCGATTAATGTTGTGACATTTGCGCCTGATAAAGACCTTCTTAAGCGTGACATCTACAAGCGACTTTCTGCAATCACAGGCAAGACGCTTCCGTGGGGGACGCTCACGGGTGTCAAACCACTTAAGATGTACGAAAAATACATGAAGCAACTCGGTAGTGTGGGGTCGGCGCAAGATAAACTCAAAGAATCCTATCTTGTGAGTGATGAGAAGATTGCTCGGCTGAATCGTATTGAAACTAATCAACTCGAGGTGCTCCATTACCGCGATGAGACGAGTATTCTTGATCATAATCTCGTATCATTATATATTGGAATTCCATTTTGCCCGTCTCGGTGCAGTTATTGTTCTTTCTTTTCGGAAGATATTGAGACTGTAAAACCTGAATCTGTTCAGGCATATCTCGATGCATTATACAAAGAAATTGATTTTGTATCGAAGAAACTTTGGGATAACCATATGCTTCTTGAGTCTATCTATATCGGTGGTGGTACGCCGACTGCATTAAATCCAAAACAAGTATCTGATTTATTGGATAAGGCGTGGACGAGTTTTCCAAAACTGGAAGATTGTGAATTTACGTTGGAAGCAGGGCGTCCAGATACGATTACAGCGCAAATGTCGCAAGCAATCGCGGATTCACATGTGACGCGCATCAGTATCAATCCACAGTCGATGAAAGATGAGACACTTGAGCTTATTGGTCGAAATCACACATCTCGTGACATTTGCGAGGCGATCGAATTGGCTAAAAGTCATGGGATTGACAATATCAACGCCGATGTCATTGCGGGACTTCCTGGCGAAACATTGGAGGACTTCAAAGAGACAATCAATTCGTTGATTGATTTAGAAGTCTGTGGGATTACCGTTCATACACTGAGCATTAAAAAAGGCTCCAATCTGATTGCGGATAACAGTGAATATCACCATGATCGCTGCGGAAGTGTGGCACCGATGGTTGACTATGCTTACGAACGCCTCATAGAAGCGGGGTTCGAACCCTATTATATTTATCGTCAGAAAAATATGATCGACAATCTTGAAAATATCGGCTATGCAAAACCGGGCCATGGCAATGTCTACAATATTCGGATTATGGAAGAGAAACAGACGATTATTGCACTTGGCGCAGGAGCATCGACAAAGGTTTATTATCCTGACATGAATCGTATTGATCATATCTTCAATGTGAAGATTGCACGCGATTATGTACAGCGTATTGATGAGCTCATAGAGCGAAAGAATAGAGAGGATATCTATGCTTACGAAAGCACCGAAGGGGACAAAGGACATACTGCCAGGTAGCGTAGAAGCTTGGCAATATCTTGAGAAAAAATTCTTTGAGATTACGCGCGCGTATGGATTCAACGAATTGCGCACGCCTACGATTGAGCATACAGAGTTATTTCAACGTGGTGTTGGAGAGACGACAGATGTTGTTGAAAAGCAGATGTATACTTTTGAAGATTACGGACATCGGTCGATTACATTGCGTCCAGAGGGGACCGCTGGCGCTGTTCGTGCGTATTTAGAGAATAAAATCTATGCTGCCGTTCAGCCAACAAAATACAGTTATGAGATTAATTGTTTTAGATATGAGAAACCACAATCTGGCAGATTAAGAGAATTTCACCAGTTTGGAATTGAATTATTTGGCTCGTCGGATATGCTTGCAGATGCCGAAGTCATCGCGCTTGCCAATGATTTCTTGCGCGGTCTTGGGTTGAAGAAACTCGAACTTCATATCAATTCAATTGGATGTCCAACCTGTAGAGCCGCCTATCGTAAGGTATTACAGGATTTCTTGAGACCGAATTTTGATTCGTTTTGTGATACTTGCAAGGTGCGATTTGACAAGAATCCAATGCGGATTCTTGATTGTAAGTCACCTGAGTGTCAGAAACTTGTAGAGGGTGCGCCTGTCATGCTTGATTATCTGTGCGATGATTGCAAGACGGCATTTGAGGATTTGAAGACAAATCTGACTTCGTTTGATGTAGAATATGTCATTGATCCTGGTATTGTGCGTGGACTGGATTACTATACAAAAACGGCGTTTGAGTTTGTATCGACGGATATTGGTGCGCAGGGCACGGTCTGTGGTGGCGGTCGTTATGACAATCTGATTGAGGAACTCGGCGGTCCATCGATACCTGGTGTTGGTTTTGGCCTTGGGATCGAACGACTGCTTTTAGTACTTCAAGCGGAGGGCATTGAGTTGCCAGAGGAAAACCACACAGATGCAATCGTCATCTTCTTAGGCGATGCAGCAAAGCCAACGGCAATTGAAATTTTGAATCATTTGCGCAAGGCGGGTCTGCGCGCGATTATCGATGTCAATGCACGCGGCATGAAAGGACAATTCAAATATGCCGATAAGTCTGGCGCGAAGTATGCAATCATTCTTGGTGATGAGGAGCTTGAGACAAGAGAGGCAAATGTCAAGGATTTGGTCAGCGGAGAACAATGCAAAGTTGCATTTGAAAGTCTAACGGATTATATTAAGTAGTGTCAGTCTAGGAAAATGTTGTAATAAGGGGTATAAAAAGATGGCTTTGATTAAGAGAACTGGAATGTGTGGCGACTTTCGCATTGAGAATGCTGGTGAACATGCGAGTATCAATGGCTGGGTGCAGAAGAGTCGACGATTTGGGTCGATTATCTTCGTTGATGTGAGAGATAAGACTGGCATCGTGCAGGTTGTGTTTGATGAAAGTGGAGATGCTGAAGTCTTTGCGCTTGCGGAAAGTCTTCGGTCTGAGTATGTTGTTGGTATTACGGGCCACGTGCGGGAACGTGAGGCAAAGAATCCAGATCTGCCTAGTGGTGATGTGGAGATATTGGCAACGGAATTGACCGTTTATTCAAAGGCACAGACACCGCCGATTTATGTCAAGGATGATGATAATGTCGATGAGAATCTGAGACTCAAATATCGCTATCTCGATTTGAGAAAAGCACATATGCAGCGGAATCTGACTTTCAGACATAAGCTTGCGAAGTTGACACGTGATTATTTTGATGAGACTGGATTTACGGAGATTGAGACACCGATTTTGGTGAAGCCGACACCAGAGGGTGCGCGTGATTATCTTGTACCGAGCCGTGTCAATAAAGGTGGTTTCTATGCGTTGCCACAATCGCCACAGATTTATAAGCAATTGCTTATGGCAAGTGGCTGTGACCGATATATTCAGATTGCAAAGTGTTTCCGTGATGAGGATTTGAGAGCAGATCGTCAGCCTGAGTTTACACAGATTGATATGGAGATGTCGTTTGTCGATGTTGACGATGTCATTGCTGTGCAAGAGGGATATTTGACGCGCGTCATGGACGAGCTGATGGACATCAAGCTTGAGACACCATTTGCAAGGCTTACTTATAAAGAGGCGATGGAGCGATTTGGCTCAGATAAGCCAGATACACGTTTTGGATATGAACTTGTTGACATTTCTTCGCTCGTAAAGGATAGTGAATTTCCAGTATTTTCAGGTGCCATCGCAGCAGGCGGTAGTGTACGCGGCATCAATATCAAAGCAGGTAGCGATAGTTTCTCGAGAAAGAATCTCGACAAGCTTATTGATAAAGCGAAAGTTTTCGGCGCAAAAGGTGTGGCGTGGCTACGCGTAAATGCCGATGGTTTTGGTAGTTCCTTTGCTAAATTTTATGATGAAGATGGTCTTCGCACATTGGCAGATGCCTTTGGTGGTGAGGCAGGCGACTTGATTCTTATTGCTTCTGATAAAGACAAAATTGTATTCGATACACTTGGATTCTTACGATGTGAAATCGCAAAGCAATTGGATATTATTGATAAAAATGCATTTAATTTCCTGTGGGTCGTGAATTTCCCATTGTTTGAAAAAGACGATGAAACGGGTGATTTAAAAGCAATGCATCACCCATTCACAATGCCAAACCCAGATGAAATCGTGCTACTTGATAGCGAGCCAGAGCGTGTAAATGCGCAGGCATATGATATCGTCTTAAATGGCTGTGAAATCGGCGGTGGCAGTATCAGAATCCATGATACAGATTTGCAGAATCAGATGTTTGGCGCACTTGGACTTTCGGAATCTGAAATTGAAGCAAAGTTTGGCTTCCTCCTAGAAGCGTTCAAATACGGCGTTCCGCCACATGGCGGGCTCGCATATGGACTGGACCGTCTCGTCATGCTTTTGTTGGGTGAAGAAAGTATCCGTGAGACAATCGCATTTCCGAAGAATCAAGCTGCTGAAGATCCTGTCAGCGATGCCCCAGGTGAAGCAACGACAGAGCAACTTGACGAGCTACATATTGAATTGAAGAATGATGAATTGATGATGGGTTGTAATGTATGATACTGCTTGCAAGGTACGCGTGTCTAAATAAGAAGCTGTGTTTGAAAATCGCGATTAAGACACATAAGTTCGCAATATCTGCGTAATTGTGATAAAATATTGAGATGAATGCAAAAATTGGAGTATTTGGTGGATCTTTTGATCCCGTACATATTGGTCATCTGATGCTCGCGGAGCATATGCTTGAGGCCGGTGGTTTAGACAAAGTCATCTTTATGCCGACTTATATCCAGCCATTTAAGCAGGACAATCAGACAGCTTCAAGTGAAAATCGGCTACAGATGCTTCGGCTCGCAACCTCAGACAATGCAAGATTTGAGGTGAGTGATGTTGAACTTCGGCGCGCTAGTGTATCCTATACGATTGATTCACTTCGGGAATTGCAACAGGAATATCCTCAAGATAATATTTATTTTATTGTCGGCGTAGATATCTTCAGACTCATACGCAAATGGTACAAATTCGAAGAGCTTGTAAGTGAATTCTCTTTTCTTGTTGGCGTAAGACCAGGTTATGATATCTCAGAAGTCTCTGAATTGATTACAGATATTCAGCGTGACTTTCAGACGGATATCCGTTTGATTGAAAATCCATTGATTGATATTGCATCGAGCAATATTAGAAATCGTATGAAACTAGGATTTTTAGCTGGTGCAGATTCTGTACAGTATGAATTGCCTGCGAGCGTTTATGATTATATCTACGCGCACGGAATTTATGAAGGAACCACACTTATAAATCAATTGCGAATCGATTTAAGTCATCGTGTGTCACAGAGACGTTACGAACATGTATTACGTGTAGAGGAGCTTTCTGTGCGCCTTAGTATGATTTTCGGTGAAAATGTTGTACGAACAAGGTTGGCAGCCGTCGCACATGACATTTGTAAGGATAAGGATGAAGAGGGTAATGCGCTACTTCATTCAAAGCATGCAGAGAAGATGCTTCGCGACATGTATGGCGTGATGGATGAAGATGTGCTGAATGCTGTAAGTTTTCACACAACAGGTCGTGCTGCGATGAGCCGGCTCGAGATGATTATCTTTTTGGCTGATGCGATTGAACCTGGACGCGAGTATCCTGTGGTTCATAAGATTCGATTGGCGACGTATGAGTCTCTTGAGGCTGGTATGAAAGCGACACTTGAAGATATGGATGCCTATCTGTCGCGAAAAGGCTTGGAACTTTCGGGCGATACCGCCGCTGCGTTGGCTTATTATAATGACATCTAAAAGTTCACAACAATGTGGATTTGATATGAATAGGAGAATATATGCTAGAATTAGCGAAGAAGATCAAAGATATTATCGATGATAAAAAAGGCGAAGATATCACAATTATTGATATCAGTGAGAAGTCAGGATTTGCGGATTTTTTCGTCAATGCGACTGCTACAAATGAGCGCATGCTTGATGCAATTATCGGCGAGATTGATAAGAAACTGCATGCAGAGCACGATTTGCTTCCAAAGGGGATTGAGGGCAGACCTAGTTCTGGATGGCTCTTGATGGATTATGGTGATATCATCATCAATATATTCTTGCCAGAACAGCGACAGACTTATAATATTGACAAGATATGGAGCGATGGCATACTGGTCGACTAAAGTAGAAAAATTGAACCAACACGCTAGTTTTGTGTCGGTTCAGTTTTCTTGATTTATATAATTAATAAATATAATGGTAGGGTGGATATGAAAGATAAGTATAATTTTAGCGAAATTGAGAAAAGATGGCAAGACAAGTGGGCAGCTTCAGATGTATACAAAGCTGAGGTTGATGATTGTAAGGAAAAATATTATCTCCTAGAGATGTTTCCATATCCTTCTGGAAAGCTCCATATGGGTCATGTGAGAAACTATTCAATTGGAGATGTCCTTGCGAGATATTTGAAGATGAATGGTAAAAACGTCCTACATCCGATGGGTTGGGACGCGTTTGGCTTGCCTGCAGAAAACGCTGCAATTAAGAATGGTATCCATCCAGATTCATGGACGACGGACAATATGGCTGAGATGAAAGCGCAGCTTAATACGCTTGGACTGTCCTATGATTGGGACAGAGAAGTTGCGACTTGTAAGCCAGATTACTACAAATGGACACAGTGGATTTTCACGCAGTTCTTTAAGCATGGACTTGCATATAAGAAAAAGAATCCTGTAAATTGGTGTCCAAGTTGTGAGACAGTACTTGCCAACGAGCAAGTCGTTGACGGCGCTTGTGAGCGTTGCGGTACGCCTGTTGGAAAGAAAGATTTAAGCCAGTGGTATCTGAAGATTACGGACTATGCGGACAGGCTGCTTACCGATATGGACGAGCTTGACGGTTGGCCTACCAAGGTTAAGACGATGCAGAAAAACTGGATCGGCAAGAGTACAGGTGCCGAGGTTGACTTTGATATCGATGGCTATGATGAGAAGCTGAGAATCTTTACAACGCGTCCTGATACACTATTTGGTGTGACATATATGGTACTCGCACCCGAGCATCCTTTTGTGGAATCCTTGGTTGCCGGTACGGAATATGCTGCACAAGTGAAAGAATTCAAAGACAAACTCCAATATCTGAGTGATATTGACAGAAATTCCAATACACTTGAAAAAGAAGGCGTCTTTATTGGTCGCTATGCAATCAATCCGCTCAATGGTGCCAGTGTCCCGATTTATATTGCTAATTATGTACTTATGGATTATGGTACAGGCGCGATTATGGCAGTGCCTGCTCACGATCAAAGAGATTTTGACTTCGCTAAAAAATATGATATTGACATCATTCCTGTGGTAGACCCTGCAAATGCCGATATTGACCTTGAAAACCTGACAGAAGCCTTCGTTGCAACAGGCACGATGATTCATTCTGGTGAGTTCAACGGTCTGGATAGTGCTGTTGCCAAGGAAAAGATTTCTGAATATGTAAAAGAAAAAGGATTCGGCGAGAAGACCGATAACTTTAGATTGCGTGATTGGCTTATCTCACGTCAACGTTATTGGGGTACACCAATTCCAATGATTTATTGTGAGAAATGTGGCTGGGTTGCTGAGAAAGATGAGAATCTTCCTGTATTACTTCCAACAGATGTTGAATTTACAGGGAAAGGCGAAAGCCCATTGACAACATCAAAGACATTCCGTGAGACGACTTGCCCAAATTGTGGCGGCAAGGCAGAACGCGAAATTGACACGATGGATACTTTCCTTGATTCTTCTTGGTATTTCTTAAGATATACAGATGCCAGAAATGACGAGGAAGCGTTTAGCAAAGATAAGGCAAAATATTGGATGAACGTCGATCAATATATCGGTGGCGTTGAGCATGCGATTCTTCATCTACTCTATGCTCGATTCTTTAATAAATTTTTATATGATATCGGCTATGCACCGACATCTGAGCCATTCAAGAATCTACTTACCCAAGGCATGGTTCTGAAAGATGGCACAAAGATGAGTAAGTCTGTCGGCAATGTTGTCAGCCCAGAAGAGATTATCAATAAATATGGTGCAGACACTGCGAGACTTTTCATTCTATTTGCGGCACCTCCTGAAAAGGAACTCGATTGGTCCGATGACGGTGTTGCGGGAAGCTTTAAGTTCCTATCTAGGGTTTGGCGATTTATCTTCGATATGTGGCAATATATCGATGGTATAAAGTCGGATGCAACCGTAAAATCAGATGCTGATAAAAAGTTGGCATTTGCGCTGAATCAGACCATTAAGAAGGTATCAGGCGATATCGAAAAGAGATTTAATTTCAACACAGCGATTAGTTCCATCATGGAGCTGGTCAATGCGTTGTATAAATATAAAGATGCAATCGGCACAGATCAGTTCAATCCTGCATTGTTAAGAGATGCGATAGAGAAATTGGTACTGCTGCTTGCGCCATTTGCGCCACACCTATGCGAAGAATTATATGCGGAGCTTGGTGGGGAAGGTTTTGTGTATAATGCGCAGTGGCCTGAATATGATGAAAATGCTATAAAAAATGATAGCGTTGAGATTGTACTACAAATAAACGGCAAAGTGAAAGAGAAGATTACCGTGGACGCAGATCTTAGTAGGGACGATTTATTGGCTTATGTGGAGTCAATCGATGCAACGAAAGCGTTGATTGATGGCAAAGAAATCGTCAAGAAGATTGCTGTTCCTGGAAGACTTGTCAACTTTGTCATCAAAGGATAATCGAATTTGGACAAAATTCGGTTAACGTGAAAGGAACAAAAGAATAATGACACAGACTACCAATAATCCGGGAGGGGCTGCAGCGAGTGCGAGTACCAATACTGCCTCGAGACGTAGACGCCCCAGAGGCAATTCCGTTAAAGCAATTGTTGGGGCAGCAGGAAGCCCAAAAGCGCCAGATCATCGAGATTTGCGCACGAACAAACCTGCACCAACCGTTATCCCAACGACGACAAAGCAGACTGCAAAGCCTACGACAAAGAGCAATACAAGACCTCAAACGAACAGACCGCCGAAGAAAGAACATAAGTCGAAATCACCTGCGGGTGCATTGAAAGTCATACCGCTTGGTGGACTTCACGAAATAGGTAAAAATATCACGGCATTTGAATATAACAATGAGATTCTCGTTGTCGATTGTGGTATGAGTTTTCCAGAAGATGACATGTTTGGTATCGATGTTGTGATTCCAGATTTTGACTATCTTGTTAAAAATAAACAAAAGGTAAAAGGCGTCATCATTACGCATGGACATGAAGATCATATCGGAGGAATTCCATATCTTCTAAAGCGCATGAATGTACCCGTTTACGCGACACCATTGACACTTGGACTGCTGAAAAATAAGATTAAGGAACATGGACTTCAGGGTGATTTTAGAACAATACACAGCGGTGATTTGCTTCGTATTGGACCTTTTAAGATTGAATGTATCCGTACGACGCATTCCATTGCGGATGCACTTGCCTTTGCGATTGAGACGCCCGTTGGTACCGTCTTCCACACAGGTGATTTCAAAGTCGATTATACGCCTGTTGATGGCGAACCCATTGATTTCCAGAAGCTTGCTGCGATTGGAAGTAAGGGCGTCATCCTCATGATGAGCGATTCGACCAATGCGCTCAGAGAGGGTTCAACAAAATCGGAGCAAAGTATTGAAAATGTCATGGAGAAGATCTTTGACAATACAGATTCGAGGATTATTGTTGCGACATTTGCATCCAATGTTCATCGAATACAGACCATTATCAATACGGCTGTAAGGCATGGTCGCAAGGTTGCGCTTTCGGGGCGTTCAATGCTCAACATCCTTGATATTGCAATGGAACTCGGGTATATCAAGATTCCAAAGAGCAGCTTAATGGACTTGAAAGATACGCGAAATATTCCAGATTCTAAATTGTGTATCATCACAACGGGTTCGCAAGGTGAGCCGATGAGTGCACTTGCGCGCATGGCAAACAACGAGCACAGAGATATCAGAATTAAAAAAGGTGACAAGATTGTGCTCTCATCTTCGCCGATTCCAGGCAATGAAAAGAGTGTTAGCTCAATCGTCAACAAGCTTTTTGAAGAGGGTGCGGATGTCGTATACTCCGAGATTGCGGACATACACGTGTCAGGGCATGCACAGTCTGATGAATTAAGACTCTTGCAGATGCTCATCAGACCGAAGTTCTTTATGCCTGTTCATGGTGAATATCGTCACTTGAAGCAGCATGCGCACATTGCGGAGACGCTCGGTACGCCAAAACAAAATATTTTCATTATGGAAAATGGCGATATGCTTGAAATCAAAGATGGTAAAGCTGTCAATCATAAGGAAAAAGTACCTGCAGAGCCAGTTTTTGTAGATGGTCTCGGTGTTGGCGATATCAGTGCGATTGTGCTTCGGGATCGTAAATTACTCAGTGAGTCTGGATTATTGATTCTTGTTGCTACCATTGATTCGAAGACGGGTAAAGTGGTTGAAGGACCAGATATTATCTCTCGCGGATTTGTTTATGTCAAAGAAAACGAGGATATGATTGCGGATTTACGCGAGATTGCGAAGAAGAAGCTCAAAGAATTGGAGCATGCAAATAAAAAGGATTGGGCTACACTGAAAGCTGCTGTACGTGATGAGCTTCGCCGCAGTATCTATGGGAAGACGAAGCGGAATCCTGTTATATTGCCGATATTCATGGAAGCTTAAAACTGTGTGCAATCTTAGTTCAGCTTGCACACAGTATCGAAATAATATTGATACTATGTGGCATTTGAAATGCATAAACTGCTTGTGTTTTCTACCCGCTTACAGCACAGTTTCGAAATGATGATATTATATATGAATGATGAAAAGGAGTAGCATATGACTGTACAAGAAAAGGCTCGTGAGCTTGCAAATATGATTAAAGCGAGTGAAGAATTTCAGACTTATCTTACGACGAAAGAGAAAGCTGGCGAGAATCAGGACGTTGCAGATATGCTGAATGATTTTCAGGAGAAGCAGATCGAACTGCAGAAAAAACAGATGGTTGGAGAAGATACTGGTGGCGAATTTATGCAGCAAGTGCAGGATTTGTATCAGATTCTCATGAGAGATCCTGCAGCTGCAGAATATATGCAAGCACAGATTCGTTTCTCATTGATGGTAAATGATGTGTACCAGATTTTGGGTGAGGCGATGCAAGGCTAGACGAATCCGCGATTTTAATGCAGTGTACAATAGGTTATCTAAGTGAAGAGGAATTATGGTTGATATTGACAATAATGAAAAATTACGTGCGATTCGCGATGCTGCGGCTTTGAATGATTTATGTTTTGATTACATTTTGGATCATATCAGACCTGGCGTGAGTGAGCTTGAAATTGCTGACAAGATAGATGCTTATCTACTTTCGCATGGCGCGAGTGAATTGGCATTTCCGACCATTTGCGTCTCTGGCGCACGTGGATGTCTGCCCCATGGAGAACCTTCGAGCAAGTTGATTGAAATTGGTGATTTTGTTACGATGGATCTCGGTGGTATTGTGAATGGGTATTGCGGTGATATGACGCGAACGGTTGCTGTGGGCAAGGTGAGCGAAAAGGCAAAGGAAATTTATGATATCGTCTTGCTTGCACAGACAGAAGCTACGAAAGCCGTTAAGGCGGGCATTTCCACACGATATATTGACAGTATTGCACGCGATATCATCGCTGATGCTGGTTATGGTGCGCAATATATACATGGAACAGGGCATGGCGTTGGGCGCGAAGTACACGAAGAGCCGCGATTGAATAATTCGACGGATAGTGTGCTTACTTCAGGGCTTGCTGTGACTGTTGAGCCGGGTATTTATATCGAAAATGAGCTCGGTGTGCGTATTGAAGACTTGATGATAGTGACAGAATTTGGTATAATTAACCTTGTACGTTCAGTTAAAGAGTTAATTGTGTTATAACAATAGATAAAAATAGGAGAAGACAAATATGGTAAGTGCTGGTGATTTCAGAAAAGGTGTTACATTTGAATTGAATGGAGAGCCACATGTTGTGTTGGATTTTCAACATGTTAAGCCAGGAAAGGGTGCTGCATTTGTAAGAACAAAATATAGAAATATTTTGACAGGTGCGACACGTGAAGAAGCATTCAACCCAAACGATAAGTTTAAGAAGGCGCATATTGAGACAAAGACGATGCAATATCTTTACAGCGATGGCGAATTATACTACTTCATGGATCCTGAAAGTTATGATCAAGTGCCTCTAATGAAAGAACAAGTTGAAGAGGCCTTGAATTATCTTCGTGAAAATGACAATGCGACAATCAAATTCTATAATGGCGCAGCATTTCTAGTGGAAGCTCCAAACTTTGTGGAACTTAAGATTGTTGAGACAGAGCCAGGTGTTGCAGGCAATACAGCTACAAATGTCACAAAGACAGCTATCGTTGAAACGGGCGCAACAGTACAAGTTCCAATCTTCCTTGAAGAAGGTGAAATTGTTAAGATTGACACGAGAACGGGAGATTATCTAGGTAGAGTAAACGGATAATAGAATGAATATGAATACGCAAAAATACAAACATTTGTTGCGTAATAAAGACGGCAAAGCCATCACAGTGGTTATCACGATCATCGTATTATTGTTCGTGGCAATAACAATTGCTGTTGGCGTTGCCGTCTTTTTATACAACAACAATAGCCAAGCATATAATATGTCATCCACAGATAAGATATACTATGAGCTTAAAGAAGGTGCGAGCGTGGACAGCATTGCGCAGGATTTGGACGATCAGGGTATCATCGGAAACCCGTTTTGGTTTAAACTTCGTGCAAAATTCACACATATGGATAGTGGGATTAAGCCTGGTATCTATGGATTAAGCGCGTCAATGAAAGCGGATGAATTGCTTCGAATTATGAACTCTGGCGTATCGGAAGTCAATGTTATCAACATCTTGCCTGGCGATACAACAAAGAAAATTATGCAATCCGTCGTTGCTGCAGGCATAATGACGGAAGAGCAGTTCTGGGATTTGGTTAAAAATGGCGAATGGGATTATGATTTCTTAGAGGGCGCACCAAAGGATGAGACGCGTCTGGAAGGCTTTTTATACCCAGATGAATATACGTTTGTCTTTGAAACGGAGCCAGTCGAAGTCATACGAAAGATGCTGGATACCTTTGCATCAAAATGGACACCTGAGATGTATAATCAAGCAGCATCGATGGGGAAATCAGTTCGTGACGTCGTGATTGAAGCATCATTGATTGAGCGTGAGACATTTACAAAAAGTGAATATCCGATCATCGCCTCGGTCATCAATAACCGTATCAATGCAGGTATGCGGCTCCAAATTGATGCGACGATTCAGTATATCTTGCCTGAGCCAAAGG
>JAISJM010000079.1 GCA_031261525.1 Eubacteriales Family XIII. Incertae Sedis bacterium | reverse complement strand
ATCATCACTTAATGGGTACGCCTTATTATTAAACCCATATTGGCGCATGACTGCCTTTGAATCATTCGCAGATTGAGTATGACTCAGTCCTAAAGTATGTCCTACTTCATGCACAATTGTTTCATTTCTATTGGCAACAGTGGTGTTCGCAAATGCTTTATAAAATACAATTCGTTTAACTTGGATACTATCATAATAAGCTATTCTCCAAACAAATTTGCAGTAGCCATTCGCAAATGACAAATATGTTGCGTAACATTCATCACATCGTAAGCGAGATGCTCCGAATTGAAAACAGCTACTATGCAAAAATATGCAAAGCAGCTGTTTTTTTGTTGTAATATTTTCTAATTTTGTAATATGCTATATCACGGTTATATCGCGTCTACCAGCGACTTCACATATTCATACACCGCATCGCCGGCATCCTCGCCATGTGCTGCAATGATGCGCACGATGGCGGAGCCAACGATGACGCCATCTGCTTTTTTTGACATTTGCGCTGCTTGCTTTGGTGTACTGATACCGAAACCGATTGCTACGGACACATCGGAATTGGCTTTGATAATCTTCGTGATTGCGCTTAGGTCGGTAGTAATCTTACTTCGCACACCGGTCACGCCCAAGGAGCTCACGAGGTAGATGAAGCCTGACGCCTCTTTGGCAATCGCTTCGATTCGATCCTCGGATGTTGGCGCAATCAGGCTGATTGTATCAATGCCGTATTGCTCTGAAACCGTCTTCACCTCGGCTTGTTCTTCAAATGGCAAATCTGGAATGATGATACCATCGAGCCCAACTGCCTTTGCTTTTGCAAAGAAAGTGTCGTAACCATAATGGAAGACTGGATTCAAATATGTCATGAAACAGAGTGGAATTGTAACATGCTCATTCTTGCGCAGGTCGTCTACCAAGTCGAAAAGCTTGTCAACGGTTGTGCCGTGCGCGAGTGCACGGATATTTGCCTCTTGGATGACGATACCCTCTGCGATTGGGTCAGAAAATGGAATGCCGATTTCGATGAGATCTGCCCCCGCTTCGATCATCCTTAGGATATACTCTTTCGTGCTTGCAATCGTTGGATCGCCACCTGTGAGAAAGGCTACAAATGCCTTCTTTTTTGAAAATGCCTGTGCAATATTACTCATCGTCTCTCAAGTCCTTTCCTCTATAGCGCGCGATTGCCGCAACGTCTTTGTCACCTCTACCCGATAGGCAAATGATTACAATATCATCTTTATCCATTTTTGGTACTATCTTACACGCATGTGCGACAGCATGTGCGCTCTCGATTGCTGGGATAATTCCCTCTATTTTTGATAAGTATTCGAACGCGTCAACAGCTTCGTCGTCTGTCACTGGCACGTATTCCGCTCTGCCAATGTCATGAAGATGTGCATGTTCTGGGCCGATGCCTGGATAATCAAGACCTGCAGAAATGGAATAAACTGGCGTAATCTGACCATATTCATCCTGACAGAAGATGGACTTCATGCCATGAAATACGCCATCTTCGCCTTTTGCAATCGTTGCTGCATGAAGCTCGGTATCAACCCCTTTGCCGCCTGCTTCGCAACCGATAAGTCTGACGTCTTCATCTTTTATGAAGTTGTAGAATGTGCCCATCGCGTTGGATCCGCCACCGACGCATGCTAGTACAGCCGTTGGTAATTTTCCTTCCTTATATAGGATCTGTTCTCGTGCTTCTTTACTGATGACACTCTGGAAATCTCTTACCATCATTGGGAATGGATGTGGTCCCATGGTAGATCCGATGACATAATGCGTATCGCTGACTCTGTTGGTCCATTCACGCATCGTCTCATTGACAGCGTCTTTCAGCGTCATCGTACCCGATGTGACGGGGTGGACTTTCGTGCCGAGTAATTCCATGCGGTAGACATTTAATGCCTGCCTGTCCGTATCTTCTTTACCCATGAATACTTCGCATTCAAGACCTAAAAGTGCCGCTGCGGTTGCAATTGCAACACCATGCTGCCCTGCGCCAGTTTCTGCGATGACCCTTTTCTTGCCCATGCGTTTTGCAAGGAGCGCTTGACCTAAGACATTGTTAATTTTGTGTGAACCTGTGTGATTCAAATCTTCTCTTTTTAGATAGACTTTTGCACCGCCTAAATCTTTCGTCATGTTGTCCGCATAGTATAGTAGGGACGGTCTGCCTGCGTAGTTTTTTAATAAATCGTTCAGCTCTGCGTTGAATTCCAAATCATTTTTGTAATATTCATATGCTTCTTCGAGTTTGATGATTTCGTTCATGAGCGTCTCGGGGATATATTGTCCACCATAATCTCCGAATCTTCCTTCTAAATTTGTAGCCATAATTCCTCCAATATCAATTACTGTTGTAAATGAGCCTTATGTACCAATGTGTTAATTTTTGCTTTATCTTTGATTCCAAATGTCTCTGCGCCTGAACTTACATCGATGCAGTAGACGAGATGATTTAACGCTTCGTCTTCTAGGATTTTATCGATATTTGCGACATTTATGCCACCGGCTAGCCAGATCCTTTTCACCCTTGGAATAAATTCTAGCTCGGAGTCAAGCATCCATGCGATGTGCCCATCTCGGTCGATTTGGCACGATTGTAAGTCATTTGAATCTGCAAGTTCGTTGCCTGAAGTCAGTGCTTTAAGGATTGACCAGTCAAATGCTTTGCCGGTGCCACCTCGGCCATGGTCTAGCAGGAGTCCGTCGACATCGTATGTCAGTAGTGCATGCACGATATCGTCCGTGGTCTGGACGCTGACAGCTTTGATAATTTGCACGGGTGGCTTATATTCGTAAGCCAATATAGACGCGATTTCATCTGTTTGTATGTCTGAAAATTGGGCATCCACAATACAATCAAGAGCGCTTGTCGATATATGATTCCCGTTTTGAGCAAGAGATGTGTCGTCACTGTCGCTAGGTTTGTTGCGCCAACGAGACTCCGTGTCTTCAAGAGCCGCCCGAAGCTTTTCGATGTATTTGCTATCCTCATTACCGTGAAGCTGAATAATCTCAATTACATCATCTTGAACTAGCTGGACAATATCTTCAACCTGCGCATCTACAAATACACCACTACTAAGTATACTAGACTTGAGTTCTGACTTCAATTGTTTCGCTTGCACGGGCGTCACTTGACGCTTGCTTTTGGCAAAGACGAAACCGATGAAGTCTGGTTCCGCTTCGTTGACATAGGCGATGTCCTCGTCTCGGAATAGTCCGCAAATTTTTATCTTCATATCTTGCCTCATTCTATCTTGCCTCTTTCTATACGAAATAGATTACTATATTTTTTAGCGTTTAGTGTTCAAAGGATTTACGATTCGTGTGGCAAAATGGTTGTATTGCCTTCAGCGGCGTGTGAAACTTTTTCACGCTTAATCCTCTACAAATAATCTGTGCAAATGTGAAGCTTGTGTGGCTTGTGTGGCTTCATAGTAAAATCCAAATCCTCTTCTCATGCTGTTTTAATGAATCAATTTGTTTGCTGTATAATAAATAGTTTAGCATATATGGTCAAGTTGGTCAAGCTGCACTTGGTCAAGTTTGGTTTTGTACAGACCAAGTTGCGTTATATTGAGTGGCTATTACAAAATTTGATTTATAGTTTTGATTTTGATGGGGTATTCTGTGATGTAATGTGTGCGCGGCAAGCTGCTCTGTTGATGAGTTAAGTACATGGCAGGCTATTTTGGCGATGGGCTGAGTGTACAGACGGCTGTTCTGGCAATGAGCTGAGTGCGCGGCAGACTTTTTTTGGCAATGGGATGAGTGCGTGACAGACTATTCTGTTGATGTAGTTGTGCACACGACAGATTGTTCTGTTGTTGGGCTAAATGTACGACAGACTTTTTTGGCAATGGGCTGAGTACTTAGCAGATAGTTCTGTTGATTTGCACTTTTACAAATCATCAACATTGTTATTTACTGGTTAGATTCCAGCGTAAAACAATTTTTGCGGCATTTTAGAATTCCCTCGT
>JAISJM010000184.1 GCA_031261525.1 Eubacteriales Family XIII. Incertae Sedis bacterium | reverse complement strand
ATCAACATAAGGTGATTTTAATCGGAGTCGCACGGATTCTTTTGATGAAATTTTGATATTTTTTTAATCGTGATGGATAAATCAAATGTGAACGCGATTAAAGTAATCTACAATCACTTTTGCTATTATAAAAGCGTAGGTAGGAGACTCATGCATTTGAGTATCTCAAGCCTGCGCTTATTTTATATAATATGGGAGTAGTGGTGCAACGAAGGGACTTTTGGTTTTGTACTATAAAAAGCGTAGGTAGGAGACTCATGCATTTTCTTTGCACAAGATGATTCCAACAATACCTGTAATTTCGTCACCAGTCAGTGTATCTACGTGATTGTTCGCGGTCAACCATTGGCATATAATTCAATCATAAGATGCCGTGTAATTATGGTGAAGATTTTGATGGCACATTGCATAAATGATGCATTACATAAGTGATGTATTGAAATGACTATATCTTTATATATTGCTTCGCCATCGATTATTACTTAGTCATCGATGATTGCTTCTCCATCGATGATTGCTTCGCCATCAATGATTGCTTTGGCATCAATTATTGCATAGTCATCTATGATTGCATCAACACCGATATAGTGCCAATGACACTTTACGCGCATATCATTGATATGGTTAGAGTCTTTTCGAAATGGTCTGAGCGATAGGCGAAAATGCCAAACAAGCATTATACGTTGCAACTAAAACAAGAGAAAGGGTGTAGGTATAGCCAATATACATGCTATTTCAGTGCTATTCCTACATATTAAGGAGATTGAAAATGGATACACAGGCAAGATATGAATCTGCAAGAAACATTTACAAAAGGATCGGCGTTGATGTTGACGCTGCAATTGACGAATTGGAGAATATATCCATATCGATGCATTGCTGGCAGGGTGATGATGTCACTGGCTTTGATTACGATGGACCACTTACTGGCGGGATTCAGACGACGGGAAATTATCCAGGAAAAGCACGTACGCCGCAGGAACTTATGGACGATATCGACAAGGCACTCAGCCTAATTCCGGGCAAGCACAAGATTAATTTGCATGCAAACTATGCGATATTTGAAGAAGGCGAATTTGCCGACCGCGATGCATTGAAACCAAAGCATTTTGCCAAATGGGTGACATTTGCAAAGGAACGTGGGCTTGGATTGGATTTTAATCCAACCTTGTTTTCGCATGAGAATGCAAATGGGCTCACGCTTTCAAATCCCGACGAAGAAATTCGTACATTTTGGGTTCGTCATGCGCAGGCATGTATCAGAATCTCAGAGTATTTTGCGACCGAGCTTGGTGTGCCTTGCTTTATGAATATATGGATTCCTGACGGCTTCAAAGATATCCCCGCGGATAGAATTGGGCCGAGACTCAGATTTAAGAAATCGCTTGATGAGATTCTAGCAATTGACTATGACAAGGCGAAGGTCTATGTGGGCGTCGAATCGAAAGTTTTCGGCATTGGTTATGAGGCATATACGGTTGGCTCATCGGAGTTTAGCTTGCTCTATGTGAAGGAAAATGGGCTCGTGCCACTTATGGATAACGGTCACTACCACCCAACGGAAGTGGTGTCGGATAAGATTTCTACGATATTTGCATTCTTTGACCATCTTGCATTGCATGTAACACGCCCGATGCGTTGGGATAGCGACCATGTCGTTCGGTTTGATGACGAAACACGTGAGATTGCAAAGGAGCTGATTGTAAATGACGCACTTGGCAAGACATTCCTATCGCTTGATTATTTTGATGCGAGTATCAACCGTGTGGCTGCATGGGTGCTCGGTATGCGGAATCTGCAGAAAGCTTTGCTCGCTGCGTTGCTTCTACCAAATAATGAATATAAAAAACTCCAAGATAGCGAGTCGTTTACGGAGCTTTTGGTCAAACAAGAAGAGGTGAAGACGTATCCGATTGGTGATGTGTGGGCATATTTCTGCGAGAAACATGATATGCCTGCTACCGAGGTGTGGCTTGACATTGTGAAACAGTATGAATCCGATGTGCTCTCTAAACGAATTTAGAGGTGATATTGATGAGCGATCAAATAAACGGCATTCAGAATCATAATTGTAATCAAAATAGTAATCCAGATCCGTCGCATCATAAGTGTCATGACCATGAATCGAATACCAATCTCAATAATGACCAAAGGCAAGATTGGAATCATAATCCCATACGAAATCAAAATAAAAATCAGGGTGGCAATCGAGGTCAGTCACATGATGTGTGCCATAATCATGAATCGAATACCAATCTCAAGCCCAATTATTACGTTGCCATTGACATCGGCGCCTCCAGTGGGCGGCTCATGCTCGGGAAATTACGTGAATCGAATCGAACCATATGTAATGGCACATCGGTAAATTCGTCAAATCGAGCGGCTGCAAATAAATCCTCAAATCGGCGACTCAAGCTCACAGAAATTCACCGATTTCAAAACGGATTTCGATTCATAGATGGGCATGACCGCTGGGATATCGACCGTCTCATTACGGAGATATTTATAGGACTTGAGAAAGTCAAGTTGCTCGGTATTGAAAACTGCATCATTGGTATTGATACATGGGCAGTTGATTATGTAATGATTGGGGCAAATGGCGAAAAACTTGCGGATCCAATTGCATATCGCGATGAACGGACGAAAGGTCTCATCGAAGAGGTAACAGGTGATAACGCGAAAAGCACGATATCGCAAGAAATCACGTCGCAGGAAGCATCAACACAAGAATCGACACCAGCAGAAACATCATCAATAGAAACAATATCACAAGAGGGATTCTCACAAAGAGTAGCTTTGAAAAAAACGATGTCCAAAGAAACTTTATATAAAAAAACAGGTATTCAGTTCCTCGAACTAAACACTCTTTATCAACTATATGCAGAACAAAATATCGACAGCGCGTTAATCAATCAGGCGGATAAACTGCTCCTTATTCCAGACTATATCGCCTACGTGCTCACGGGACAGTTCAGTTGCGAAGTGACAAATGCTTCGACAACGCAGATGCTCAGCTTAGCAAACTTTCCGCAGGCGGAATTTGACGAAGATATTCTGGATCTACTTGCAATATCTAGAGACAAATTTGCACCATTGATTCAGCCAGGAACATTTCTAGGCGAGATATCTGAAAAATGGTATGATACCTATAATCTACCAAAAGCCAAAGTCATCGCAGTTGCAACACATGACACGGCATCAGCAGTACTTGGCGTGCCAGCTTGGCAATTATATGGAGATGAACTGCATATTAATGGACAAAACTTAGATAAACGATACACAGAACAACAATACACAAACGAGCATCAAGCGGCGCATCAAGAAAATAATCACTACCATATCAATACGCAATCAGATTGTATCATGACCGACAATAAGCACCACCGCATCAATACGCAAGCAGATTGTAGCATAACCGAAAATAATCACTACCATATCAATGCGCAATCAGATTGTATCATGACCGAGAATAATTATCGCCATATCAATACGCAAGCAGATTGTAGCATGAGCAAAAATAATCATCGACACATCAACAACAATCAGCGCAACATCAACGCACATATGGCTTGCAATTCAAACAATACCAACAACCACCCAAACTGGGCGTTCCTAAGCAGTGGCACGTGGTCGCTTCTCGGCATGGAACTTGATGCACCAATCAATACCACGGACGCCTTTGACAACAATTTCACAAATGAATGGGGCGCCTACGGTACCGTTAGATTCCTGAAAAATATCATGGGTATGTGGATTGTGCAAGAAGTTGCACGGAATTATGACTACAAATACAGCTATGCCGAGTTAGCAGAGAAAGCCTGCAAGTCGCCCTTTTTCAAATCAATCATCGATGTCAATGACGCAAGATTCAATAATCCTAAAAGCATGATTGAAGAAATTCGCGCATATTGTGCGCAGACGAGGCAGCCACTGCCGATTACCGCGGGTGCAGTTGTAAACTGCATCTATAGTAGCCTTGCAATTTCATACAAAAATGAACTTGAGAAATTAAAAAGCATGACCGATGCAAATATTACAGATTTATACATTGTTGGTGGTGGCAGTAACGTTGATATTCTGAATCAGTTGACCGCGGACCAAGCTGGCATTCGCGTACATGCTGGTCCAAGTGAGGCGACAGCCATCGGAAACATTGTGTGCCAGATGATAGCTTGCGGCGACATTTGCAATAGAACCGACGCGCGAGTTTTGATCGCGGAATCATTCGATATCAAAGTGTATGAACCAAAATGTGGGAACTTGATGAAGGAGGAAATGAAAGATGAGTAAAATTTCAGTAATAGATTCGCCTTGGACGCAGGAGATGATCGAGGTCACGAGCAACCTGTATCGCCTCGGATGGGACGAGCGAAACGGCGGCAATGTCTCATATCTGCTGCGTGAGGAGGAAGTGAGTCCCTATGTGGATCTCGCAAATGTCACAAGAACGATTGCGATTCCATTTGACGCGGCATCACTTGTGGGGAAGTATTTTATCGTCACAGGTTCGGGAAAGTATTTTAAAAATGTCGCAAAAGCGCCTGCCGACAATCTCGGATTGATTCGGGTTACAGCCGATGGTAGCGCGGTGGAATTACTTTGGGGATTCGAAGATGGCGGCGTCCCAACGAGTGAATTGCCGAGCCATTTTATGAGTCATATATCAAGATTGACTGTGGATCCGGAACATCGGGTCATCATGCATACACATGCGACACATCTCATTGCAATGAGTTTCACGCAGGAACTCGATGAACGAAGCTTTACGCGGAAGATTTGGCAGATGTGTTCGGAAAGTCTCGTTGTCATGCCCGATGGCATCGGAATCATTCCTTGGTTGGTGCCTGGGACGCTTGAAATCGGCAAGGCTACGGCGGAGAAATTCAAAGAGACGCGGCTCGTCCTTTGGCCGCATCATGGAATGTATGGCTCTGGTAAGGATATGGACGAAGTATTCGGACTGATTGAGACCGCTGAGAAATCCGCCGAAATTTATACCTATGTGCAGGCGCAAGGCGGTGCAAAACAGACGATTACGGATTCAGAATTGGTCGCGCTTGCAGCGTCGTTTCAGGTTGTGCCGAAAGTGGGATATCTGGAGTAATCACACACCTATTAAAAAGAAACTCAGGCTTGAGATACTCAAATGAATG
>JAISJM010000167.1 GCA_031261525.1 Eubacteriales Family XIII. Incertae Sedis bacterium | reverse complement strand
CCAACCGTTAGATATCAATGTCAGTGGCACTTTATGTGCAATTTATGGCGAATATGGTGCCTATGATGATGTACTCAGTGGCGCTGGCATTGTGCCAGTCACTGTAGAAGATGGTGTGGGCAATTTGGGTGAGCCACTTGCCGTCACCGATGCTGATGGCAATACTACGGTGACATTTGCAGAAGCTGGAACTTATATCCTTTCCGCAATCGACGTCACATCGGCCTCGAAGATGCCACTCATGTCTCCGTGGCTCGTCGTCACCGTAACAGACGATGAAATCGCACCACCTGTAGCCGATAAAACTGCATTGAACAAGACAATCGCTCGTGCAATAAAATTGGTGGAATCTGATTATACTTCGGAAACGTGGCAGCCCTTTAAGTCAGCACTTACCAATGCACAAGGCATTGCAAATAGCGACACTGCAACGCAGACACAGGTAAACAAGGCTGAGACAACACTTGCTGCGGCAATATCATCTTTGATTCTCGCTACAGATGATAAAGGTGGTGACAGCAAAGTAAAATTGCCGCCACTTAAAGATGTGACGAAAGCGCTCGATTCTTTAGATGCATATCAGACGTCAACCGCTAAAAATCCAACTTTCGGCAATGAATGGATTGTATTAGCTCTTGCGCGAAATGGTGCAATTTCGGATGATTATACCCAAAAATATCTAGAAAATCTCGTAACCACATTGAAAGAATCTGATGGTGTATTGAGCACATCAAAATATACGGAATACGCTCGTGTGATTATCGCATTGTCCGCTCTTGGCATTGATGCGCATGATGTTGGCGGCTATGATTTACTTGCAAATCTTTACGATTATGACAAAGTTGTGAAGCAGGGCGTCAATGGTGCTGCATATGCGCTGATTGCGCTTGACGCCGCATCTACTGCGACAAAGGTATCCACACTTTCTGTCAAAGAAACGCAGACGCAGTCATTAAAAAACAAATTGATTCAATTTATTTTGGACAAACAGTTGTCTGACGGTGGCTGGAGTCTAGGTTCGCCAAAGTCAGATCCAGATACAACAAGTATGGTATTACAAGCGTTAACCCCATATATTAGTACGGATAAAAAGATAAAAAATACTGTAGATAAAGCGATTTTGACGCTAAGTGGATTACAAAATTCCAAAACCGCTGGGTATGGAACTTGTGAAAGTGATGCACAGGTGATGACCGCATTGAATACGCTGAAGATACCACTAAATGATGTAAGATTTGCTAAAAATGGTAAGACATTGTATGATGATTTAATGACTTATTATATTCCATCACAAGGCGCGTTTAAGCATACCCTAAGTGGAAAGGCAAATGGCATCGCAACGGAGCAAGCAAACTATGCGCTCGTCTCTCTTTACCGTGCGCTTACTGGAGCAAAGCCACTTTATGATATGTCCGATGTCGCGACCTATGATGATACGCTGCCTTCGGGTAAAGATACACAACCAGGCGGCAAACAAAATCCATCAGGTGGCAAGCAAGGTGAATCTGGCAGCGAACAAAATCAGCCAAATAATCAGAATGAATACAATGAAAATCCAAATAACGGCAATATCCCGAATGAGACGAATAGCGGTAACGAACAAAATAGCGGCACTACAGGTGATACTGGCGCTTCATCTGCAAGCAATTTGACTCGCGTCTATTCAAATGCGGCAGGACAGAATCGGCTTCTCTCCAATGCAGAAGCATTGGCAGGTGAACTGGCAAAAGATACTGTGGCAAATGCCGCAAATGCCGCAAATGCCGCAGATACAGCAGATGCGGCAGAAACAGAGGCGTCCATTGGTGCGACTTCAAAAGAAAAGACAGCTGCTCGCGATGCAATCCCTGAAAGCCAAGAACCAAAAGTTTCTGGCGATACCACAAAGAGTGATGCCGAAAATGGATTGCCAATTCGAACCGTCATTGGTATCATCGCGGGTCTGATTGCAATCGCGTTGATTGTCTTCCTGGTGATGCAAAATAGAAAAAAGGCTAAATTGGTGAAATAATTTATGCAGAAAAAAACAACGATATCGATTATTTCAATCATTGTGATACTTGGAATTGTCAGTGCTTGGTGTCTTCTCCCAAGCACTGGCATTTCGCATTTCTTCAGTGGTCTGGGACAATCGAAGCAATCTACTTCTCAGATACAAAAAAAGGATGCAGAGCCACAAAAAGACGCATCAGAATCGGATACTTCGGAAAAGAAGACCACAAATGAAAAATCTGAGGATGCCGCAGCAACAGATGAAGCTACGACCGCATCTGCAATTGCGGATGATGCAAAAGATTCTGATACACTAAAAAAGACTCAAAAAACGAGCAATAACGATACAAAAAACGAGGCAACTGATGCAGATGTGCCCACGTCGACACAACCAAATGAAGCTGCAAGCGCACCTACAGCGAATCCATCTTCACCGACATCTGCAGATCATAATCAACCAGCACCCACATCAACTGACAACACACAAGCAAATGCTTCCCAGAATCAGAATCCAGCTCCAGCTGTAGAAAATAAACATACTTGTACGTTCTCTATAGAATGTGGTAAAATTTTGGATAATATCGCAAAGCTCGATCCTGCAAAAGTGGGGATAGTACCCAAAAATGGAATCATTTATGCAAAGCAGACGGTAGCTTTTAATGAAGGAGACTCTGCATTTGATTTACTCAAACGTGAGACGCGAAACAATGGCATCCATCTTGAATTTACAAATACACCCGCGTATAACAGCGCTTACATCGAGGGTATTGCCAATCTCTATGAATTTGATTGCGGCTCATTATCGGGATGGATCTACAGTGTAAACGGTCAATTTGCAAATAACGGAAGTAGTAATTATAAGTTGAAAGATGGTGACAGTATCGAGTTTCATTATACCTGCGATTTAGGACGAGATTTTGGAGTGGGATTTTGATATGCGTGATACCTTTTCATCTTGCAATCCGATTGTCAATTTTATATATTTTACCTGTGTCCTTGTAATCACAATGTGCGTCAAACACCCTGTGATTCTTGGAATTTCATTTGCCTCGGCGATGATTTATTCGATTTATTTGAATGGCATGAAAGCTATAAAGTTCAACATTTTCTTTCTATTGCCACTTATGCTCATCGCCGCAATCATAAATCCTGCTTTCAATCATGAAGGCATGACGATTTTAACTTACATCAGAGATAATCCCATTACATATGAATCCATTTATTATGGCATTGCCGCCGCCGTTATGATTGGTTCTGTCATCTTGTGGTTCTCTTGCTATAACGCGATTATGACATCGGATAAATTTATATACTTATTTGGCAAGATGATTCCAGCCTTGTCATTGGTTATCTCCATGGCGCTGCGTTTTATTCCGCGGTATAAGATTCAAATCAAACGTATTACCAATGCACAGCGCGGCATTGGTCGTGACATTTCCGCGGGCAATTTAATCGGAAGAATCAAAAGTGGAGTTTCGATTTTATCGATCATGATTACATGGGCACTTGAAAATGGTGTCGATACTGCGGACGCCATGCGTGCGCGTGGTTATGGCTTAAAAGGTCGTACGTCCTATTCTAATTTTAGATTTGATGTGCGCGACTGGACGCTGACCGTTGTTCTTATGGTCTTATTTATCATGGTTGTCATCGCCATCCGTGCACATTTCATTTCCATTGTCTATTTTCCGGCTTTTGTTATGAATGATTTTGACGGTATTGTATTTATCCTCTATGCAGCATATGCCGCTCTCTGCTTGCTGCCACTGCTACTCGATATAAGGGAAGACATTGTATGGCGCTCTTTGCGATTGAAAATTTAACATTTACGTACCCAGGCAGTATCACGCCTGCGCTTGTAGGCATCAATCTTGATGTAAACGATGGCGAATTTCTTGTCCTTTGTGGACAGTCGGGATGTGGAAAAAGCACATTGCTGCGGCATTTGAAAGGGGCACTGACTCCGCATGGTGCAAGGAATGGTTCCATTTCTTTTAAAAATGTCCCACTTGATGAGGTCAGTTTCCGTGCGCAAACGTCAGCAATTGGATATGTCCTGCAGAATCCAGAGAATCAGATTGTGACGGATAAAGTCTGGCATGAATTGGCATTCGGTCTTGAAAGTCTCGGATATGAAAATGCTATTATTCGGCTTCGTGTAGCGGAGATGGCAAGCTTTTTCGGCATACAAGATTGGTACCATAAATCGGTCTATGAATTGTCAGGTGGGCAAAAGCAATTGCTCAACTTGGCGTCGGTCATGACATTGCAGCCAGATGTCTTAATCTTGGATGAACCAACATCACAGCTTGATCCAATTGCTGCTGCCGATTTTCTGGCAACCATTCATAAAATCAATAATGAAATTGGCACGACGATTATCTTATCAGAACATCGCCTCGAGGAGGTTTTGCCAGGCGCAAGTCGTGTTATTGTCATGAATCAGGGTCAAATTGCCTGCGAGGGATCGCCTGCACATATTGGACACGAGCTGAAACGTACCGATGATCCCATGCTCTATGCTATGCCGACACCGATGCGGACATATCTAGCGCTCGAAGACAATGTTGAATCCGTCTGCCCCGTTACCGTGCGAGATGGACGCGATTATTTGCAGAAATATCAACCTGCTGTCTCGGTGGAGTCTGCCATTCCAGTGCAGCCTGCCACTTCCATGAAAGCAGGAATCCCTCAGACAACGACATCTACGGGAGAGCCAATAAGTACACTCAAACATGGTATTTGTGACGCCAGTGATTGTCATGATGTATATGCCGAACATGAGAGTCTCAATCGTGGTGACATACATGACGGATATGACTGTAGTGATAGCCGTGACATATATGCCGAACATGACCGTAGTGACAGCCGTGATATATATGCCGAACATGACCGTTTTGGTGGCAACGATAGTCGTGATATTTCCGAGCATGCTGAGCGTGGCAGCAGTGATGACATGCATAATGGACATGATCGCCGTCAGAGTCATGACTCTCCAATTGTTACATTAAAAAACATCTGGTTTCGATATGAAAAAAATGCTTCGGATATCCTGCGCGGCTTACATCTCACAGTCTATCGCGGTGAGATGTACTGCATTGTTGGTGGCAACGGTACAGGTAAGACGACTGCGCTCGGCGTGCTGTCTGGTCTATATCGACCCTATCGCGGTAAAGCCCAGATGCTTGGTGTCGATATCACAAAATCAAAAATCGCGAGCTTACCTCAAGGTAGTATCGCAGTCCTCCCGCAAGACCCACAGACATTATTCACTAGAAATACAATCAAAGAAGATCTCATGGATATGACGAAATCCAAAGAACGCATAGATGACATTGCTGAATTAACAGAGATTACAGATCTATTAGAGATGCATCCATATGATGTCAGTGGCGGCGAACAACAGCGAGCCGCGTTGGCAAAGGTGCTTCTCACAGAACCAAAACTACTTTTGATGGATGAGCCAACGAAAGGCATGGATAGCTTTTTTAAACGAAAATTAGCTGAAATTCTGAGAAACCTCAGAGCAAATGGAATGACCGTGATTCTAGTCTCACATGATTTGGAGTTTTGCGCAATGTATGCCGATCGCTGTGCGTTATTTTTTGATGGTAGTATTGTAACAGAAAATGTTCCACGCGAATTCTTTTCAGGCAACAGTTTTTATACGACAGCCGCAAATAGAATGAGTCGCCATATCTTTGAAGATGCCATTACGGTAGAGGATGTAATCGAAAAATGCCAAACTATTATCTAATTAGCTTATTATTAATTGTACTGGCAATTGCGGCATTTGCAATGGCTTTTGAACGTAGAAAGCCGCAGGCACGTGATTTGGTTATCGTCGCTGTCTTAGTCGCAATCGCAGTTGCATCGCGTGCCGCATTTTTTATGGTTCCGCAGGTGAAACCGATGATTGCAATCATCATCATTGCTGGTGTCAGCCTCGGTGCACAGAGCGGATTCCTCGTCGGCGCATTGGCTGGTTTTCTCTCCAATTTTATCTTTGGGCAAGGACCCTGGACACCATGGCAAATGTTTGCGTTGGGCATCATCGGATTTCTCGCAGGAATCTTATTTAGGCGAAGTCCGCTGAAGACGAAACGATTGCCCGTTTGTATTTTCGGAGGATTTTCAACATTGGTTCTATACGGCTTGATTGTGGATACATCGTCGGCGATGATGTTTACGCCTCGGTTATCAAAAGAAGTCCTCTTGACGACTTATTTGGCAGGACTTCCATTTAATGCAATTCATGCCGTCTCAACAATGATTTTCCTGTTGATTCTTGCAAAGCCTATGATTGAAAAGTTGTCACGTGTGAAGAAAAAATATGGATTGGTGGAATCATGATTGGTATGACACATGTCTATTATGGAGAAGGGCAGGGAAAGACATCAGCCGCGATGGGGCTCGCCATGCGCGCACTCGGCAACGGGAAACGCGTCTTTGTTGCCCAATTTTTTAAAGGAAATGAAAGTGGCGAGATTCGTTTCTTGCAGCAGACCGCTGGTGTGACGATTATCCATCCGCAGCCTGGCATGAAATTTACATGGGAGATGGATGAAGACGAGACGGCGCAGATGCAGACGGAACATGATGCGTTGTTTTCGGCTATACAGGAGGCTGCATCATCTGGCGATTATGATTTACTCATTTTAGATGAGGTGCTCACAGCATGTATCTACGATCATCTTCGCTATGATTTGTTGTTGCAGTTCATTCAGGAGAAGCCAGATTCGCTTGAACTTGTGCTTACAGGGCATGGAATTTCTAAGAAAATCATGGATGCCGCAGACTATGTTACAGAGATGACAAAGCATAAACACCCCTATGATTTGCATGTTATGGCGCGCGCGGGCGTGGAATATTGATTGAGCCTTGATTCTTTTTTTGCTGATTTTTATTGCAGTATTTATATATCCATGTTAACATATATGTGTACTATGTATTATGTGATTGAGTCATACTCTATTATTTATTTAGAAGTTTCGGAGGTAAGAAAATGAGTGTTACAACCAAAGTGAAAGATTTTTTATTAGGTAAGACTTTTTATGTGGCGACAGTGGAGGGCGATGCGCCAAAGGTGAGACCTTTTGGACTCGTATTTGAGTTTGAAGGAAAGCTCTACTTTTCAACAAATGAATCAAAGCCGAGCTATGCACAATTGAAAGCCAATCCAAAGGTTGAGATCAGTGCTACAGATGCTGAGAATAACTGGATTAGGGTAAGTGGCGAAGCTGTATTTGATCAAAGAGATGTCATCAAAGAAGAAATTTTCAAAGTAAGTCCACATCTGAAAGATTTATATGGACAGCCCGACAGCCCCATCTTAGCACCATTTTATATTGCAAATGGCAATGTGACTTGGGCATCGCTGGCAGCTCCTGCTACAGAGGAAGTGCTATCGTAAGATTGCCTATAAAATATTCCGTACTGAATATTTTATATGCTCGTGTGATACAAACAAAATAAGCGCAGGTTTGAGATACTCAAATGAATGAGTCTCCTACTTCCGCTTTTATAGTACCCCAAAAGATAAGTATCCCGAATAATAAGATACTTATCTTTTGTTTATTTATAAATGTTATTTGCAAATCACAGGTTGTTGATGCTGGACTTTCGTAATCTAATTAGGAATCTACTCATACCTCTAGATCATATCCCAATTTCGGGCAGATGAATCACAGTTTTTGTTATAACTTCATGCTGACGAATCACCGCTACGCAACAATAACAATAACAATAACAATAACAATAACATTAACAATAACACGTAACACACTGTTACTGTGACGTAACAAATTCCTACCCGTTGTAACTAGTGTATCAATGCATAACTTGAGTTTCCGCATTTTTGACTTTGTGAAGTTAATGAATGATGCAAACAAGCTGTTTATCACGATTATAAAGATGTTTATTCACAATTAGCTAAATCGTTGATATTTCAAAACAATTTTGTAAAAATGCGGAAAGTCAAGATGCATAATACTTGACATAATCCCATAAAATAGGGTATAATAACGCTCGGTCATATGTGCACCCATGGCGGAATTGGCAGACGCGCACGGTTCAGGTCCGTGTGTTGCAAGACGTGGAAGTTCGAGTCTTCTTGGGTGCACCAAATGATTAATTTCTGATTCATTTTAATTGTTGACATTTGCATATATTGTTGCTATAATTATAAAGCTGTCTTTGCAAGAGTAGAGGCAGCTATTTAATTGCTGATAAAGATATTATTATCTTACTTTTGGTATAAAATTAAGGAGATTTGCGATGAGAACGAAGGTTACGCTTGAGTGCACAGTGTGCAAGCAGAGAAATTACGACACAATGAAGAACAAGAAGAACAATCCTGAGAGAATTGAGCTCAATAAGTACTGCAAGTTCTGTAGAAAAGAGACGCTTCACAAGGAGACTAAGTAGTCTTAGCGTTGGCAGAGAGGAGCTCCAAGATGGCAAAAGATAAAAAAACAGATAGTACTCCAGCAAAGAAGAAAGTTCCAGTAAATCAACCAAAATCAGGCGGTTTGAAGGAATATTTTAAAGGTGTAAAGACTGAGACCAAGAAGGTTGTATGGCCTACAAGAAAAGAGCTAACTTCTTATACAATAGTAGTTCTTGTAGCTTGTGTATTCTTTGGACTCGTTATATGGGGACTTGATTCTGCGTTCTTAGCAGCACTTCGTGAGTTACTTAAGATTAATATATAGGTGGTGACAGATGACTCAAATTTATGATGAAAATGTTACTGATGAGATTGATCTTGAGAAGACTGTCCTAGAAGATGCTGATATTGACGATGTTGATATCATAGAAGACATTGATATAGATGAAGACGATACAGATATTGTCTCCACTGAAATCGACGAAGATGTCCTTGCTGATACCATTGACGATGATTCTGCGGTAGAAGAGGAATTGTTTGGTAAAGACACCTATGACGATGGTAGTGATGGCGCGAGATGGTATGTAATTCATACTTATTCGGGTCACGAAGGCAAAGTCAAAGCCAATATTGAGAAGATTGCAAAGAGCCGTGGCATGGATGAATTCATTAAGAAGATTGTCGTGCCTACGGAAGAGCATATCGAGATTAAAGATGGCAAGAAAAAGCTAAAGACAAAGAAATCCTTCCCTGGTTATGTTCTTATTAAGATGATTGTCAACAACCAAAGTTGGTATCTTGTAAGAAATACACAAGGTGTTACAGGTTTCGTTGGACATGGCACTGAGCCAGTTCCACTAACGAAAGAAGAAGTAAGACGCATGGGAATTGAGAAAGTCTATATTGATCTTGATATAGAAGTAGGCGATAGTGTCAAAGTCATCAATGGTCCGTTTGAAGGATTCATTGGTATCGTTGAAGAAGTCAACATGGATCGTCAGACGATTAAATCTAAGATTTCTATGTTTGGTCGTGAGACGCCTGTTGAGCTTGTATTTGATCAGATTGACAAAATCTAAGCATTTTTCAGTCCAAGATCTTTGGACTTGGGAATAGACCCAAAAAATCTTTGTAAGAAAGGAGGATAGACGATGGCTAAGAAAATCGATGGATATATAAAGCTCCAGATTCCTGCCGGTCAAGCAAATCCTGCACCACCAGTTGGTCCAGCACTCGGTCAAAAGGGTGTCAATATCATGGACTTCTGTAAGCAGTTCAATGCTAGAACACAGGATCAGCCAGGCATGATTATTCCAGTAGTAATCACTGTTTATGCTGACAGATCTTTCAGCTTTATCACAAAGACACCGCCTGCAGCTGTACTTCTAAAGAAGGCTGCAAATCTTCAAAGCGGTTCCGGCGAGCCAAACAAGAAAAAAGTCGCAACAGTTACCCTTGCACAAGCACAGGAAATTGCACAGACTAAGATGGCTGACTTGAACGCTGCAAATCTTGACAGTGCCACAGAGATGATCAAAGGTACTGCCAGAAGTATGGGGATAATCGTAGAAGGTTAGTATGTGGGAGATCCGCATGGATCGATGAACCACGAGGAGGACAACATGCCTAAGAGAGGTAAGAAGTACAAAGAGGCTGCTGCACTCTTCGATAGAGAGACTCAGTTTGATACTGATGCTGCTATCGAAACTGTACTGAAGGCTGCGCATGCTAAGTTCGATGAGACTGTAGAAGTCCATGTAAGACTTGGTGTAGACGGTCGTCACGCAGATCAGCAGGTTAGAGGTGCAATCGTACTGCCTAACGGTACCGGTAAGTCTAAGAAAGTTCTCGTATTTGCTAAGGGTCCAAAAGAGGCTGAAGCATTAGAGGCTGGCGCAGATTATGTAGGTGCTGATGAGCTTGCACAAAAGATTCAGAGCCAGAATTGGTTCGATTTCGATGTAGTCGTTGCTACACCGGATATGATGGGAGTTGTTGGTAGACTTGGTAAGATTTTGGGGCCTAAAGGTCTCATGCCGAATCCAAAGTCTGGAACAGTTACAATGGACGTTGCGAAAGCGATTGCCGACATCAAAGCTGGTAAGGTTGAGTATAGACTTGACAAGACCAATATTATTCATAGCCCAATCGGAAAGGTAAGCTTCGGTAAAGAGAAGCTCGAAGAGAACTTTGCAGCTCTCATCGATGCAATCATCAAAGCAAAACCATCCGCTGCAAAGGGTCAGTATCTAAGAAGTGTTACACTTGCTTCTACAATGGGTCCTGGCGTTAAAATCAATCCATTAAAGCTCGTCTAAGAGTTTTGGATGATATAGCCGTAGACAGTAGGTATCCATAAATCCTACCGAGGTAAGGAACATGACTTATCATGACCTTATATGTCTGCGGATCATATAAGGTCTTTTTATATGGACCGGAAAGGAGACATATGTCAGAGACAAATCTAAAAAAGAAGCAACTTGTAATTGACGAGATTAAAGAAAAGTTTGAGAAGGCTTCTTCTGCTGTTATCATCGACTACATCGGAACAACGGTTGTAGAAGCTGATGCAATGAGAAAGAAACTTCGTGAAGCTGACGTTGACTACAAGGTTTACAAGAACTCTTTAGTGGAAAGAGCAATCATTGGTACACCATTTGAGGATCTTAAGGATGCTCTAGCTGGACCAAGTGCATTTGCATTTTCATACGATGATCCTGCTGCACCGGCAAGAGTAATCAACGGTGTCATCAAAGAGTACAAGAAGATGGCTTTCAAAGCTGGTGTTGTAGAAGGAACAATCTATGATGCTGACGGAATCAAGGCGATTGCAGATCTTCCATCAAGAGATGAGCTTATCGCGAAGTTCCTCGGAAGCATTCAGAGTCCAGTTGCATCATTTGCAAGACTCGTATCAGAGGTTGCAAAGGCAAAGGAAGATGGAACATTTGCGCCAGTGGAAGCTGCACCCGCAGAAGAAGCTGCCACAGAGGAAGCACCTGCTGCACCAGCAGAAGCTCCTGTAGAAGAAGCTCCAGTTGCTGAAGAAGCGCCTGTAGTAGAAGAAGAGACAGCAGAACCTGCTGCAGAATAATCAAACGAAAGGAATTTATTATGGATAAGCAACAGATAATTGATGCAATCAAAGAGATGACAGTTCTTGAGCTCCACGAGCTCGTAAAGGCTGCTGAAGAGGAATTTGGCGTATCCGCTGCAGCTGCAGTTGTAGCTGGTCCTGCTGCTGGCGCTGCTGTTGAAGAAGAGAAGACAGACTTCGACGTAGAGTTGACAGAAGTTGGCGGCGAGAAGATTAAGGTAATCAAGGTTGTAAGAGAGCTTACAGGTCTTGGTCTTAAGGAAGCAAAGGAACTTGTTGACAAGGCTCCTTCAATCCTTAAGGAAGGTGTTGACAAAGCTGAAGCTGAGGCAATTGAGAAATCAATCGCTGAAGTTGGTGGTAAAGTTACACTTAAATAGTCTTCTATTTACAAAAGATTGTGATATTGCACAAGAATCGAAGCCCATTCTGAAAAGGATGGGTTTTTTTATGGTATAATTAATATGATGCGTTTTTAGTAATCATTTTTAATTATGGGAGTAATGAATGGCGAAGCTCAAAGGCAGAAACAAAGAGATAGAAAATGATGATAGCCTCGATGTTTTGTATAAAATCGATGACGGCATGATGGTTGTGGATGATTATGAAGGAGTGGAATCAGATACAACCTTACGAGATGGTGCAAATATTCACAATTTTGATGATTTGGTCGATATTGAAGATAATGATGTTGTAGATCGTGTTGACGATCTTGATGATGTTGACGATGATGATGAACCCCCTAAAAATTCTGTCCCTTATCAGCCAACGTCACCACGTGCAATTTTGAAAAAAGTGATTATTGTACTAATCGTATTGGCTCTTTTTTATGGTGCATATTATTTGATGCTACAGCTAAATAAACCACAGTCTGTTGGAAAGATTAGTGTTCCTGAGGCTGGCATTGATTATGCGATTGTAGATTGGCAGGATATTGAGGATGCAAATGCCTATGATATCTATATTGATGACGAATTGTATCGACGCGTAGACGATAGCAAGATTGAATTGACGGGACTTACCCCTGAAAGACAATATCAAGTTGCTGTTGTGTCTGTTCGAATTGAAGATGGTAAAGATGACGTTTTCTCTGGTAAATCGATTGGTACTGTTCTGACACAGTCACTTGCTCTAACCATTGAGAATTTCCAAGTAAATGCAACAAAACCTCCTGAAGAGGTCGGGATTATACTTTCATGGACTCCTGTTCCTGATGCAACAAGCTATGTGATTGAGACATCAGCAGATTATTCAGGTGAATTTACAACATTGGCAACCATGAACACTTCTGATTTCGTGGCAAATGCCGCTGGTGATTTTGAATACAGGGATGCTGATGTTGATACTGGTGCATTAAAAGCATATAAAATCAGAGCATTGTATGAAGCGGATGGAAGCACACCAATTGAAGGTAACTTTTCCAATATTCTTGCTGCGATTTCTAGATCTGCAACAGGTGTATTTGCATATGATTATGGTTATGTCGATATAAGTACGATCGTTGATCCCGCTGAATTGCTTGCCGATGTCAATCGGCATAAAGTCCTTGAGCGTAGCTATACGCCAGAAGATCTTGTAGAAGTTGATGGTATGCAGTTACGCAAGGTGGCTGCGGATGCCTTTACACAGTTACAAGACGCTGCGAAAGATAACAATTTAAATCTTGTCATCGTGTCAGCCTACAGAGACTATGACGCTCAGTCCGATATATTCCTTTCTGAATTGTCAAAAGATCCTGTAAATGCCTATCGATCTGCTGCATTTCCAGGCTTTAGTGAACATCAGCTTGGTTTGGCATTGGATGTAAATGTCAATAAAGAGGCGTCCGTTGTCTTTGCAGATACGCCAGAATACAGATGGTTACAAGAAAATGCGCACAAATATGGCTTCGTTTTCAGCTTTACAGAAGCCAATAAGGATGAGACGCATACAACACCTGAACCATGGCATATTCGATATGTGGGTAACGATGTAAGCACGAAAATGTACGAAGATAATATTGCAACACTCGAAGATTACAAGGGGGAGTAATGATCATTATTAGAGTTCTGTGTATTTTTAGCATTGTGCTAGTAGGACTCATTTCATCAAGGCTAAAATGGCTCGACCTTAATTCCTCAAAATATCTTTCTAAAATTGTCATCAATATTGCATCGCCTTGTGTCATTATTAGTTCCATGACAGGTCATAAATTGACCCATGATAATTTTATCTCTACATGGTTGATTTTTGGATTGCTTTTTGCTGGATATATCCTCATGATTGGCATATCAACACTACTTACGAAAGCGTTTCGTGTTGAAGAAAATCAGCAAGGCGTCTATAAGAACTTTTTTTTACTCACAAATAATGGCTTTATGGGTATTCCTGTTGCGATGGTAATGTTCTCCAAAACTGGAGTATTTTATCTTGTCATCGCAAATATTGTCATGAACATCTTTGTCTACTCAATTGGAATCTTAAATTTACGTCATAAATCGAATGATGCTTCCTCTAATCTGGAGCAGGCTGCATCTTTTAAGCGCATGCTCAAGGATTTATGCAATATTCCTATGGTTTCCTCGCTCATTGGACTTCTTATTTTCTTTTTACAGATACCGGTTCAAGAAAATCTAACATTTCTATTAGATACGTTGGGTGCTATGATGGCACCACTCACGATGATGATTATCGGGATTCAGCTTAGTGAGAGTCATATTAAGAGAGTTTTGCTGAATCATAAGCTTACGCTTATGTCACTATTTCGGCTTATCATTCTTCCTGGAATTGGCTTTGCCGTTTGTCTTCCACTCGTTCATTTTGGTGTGATTGATAAATTACAAGCAGCGATTTTTACAATAAATTGGGCTTTCCCGTGTGCAGCAATCGGTGTCGTTTTTGCGGAAGAATATAAACGTGATGTATTGATTGCAAGTGAAGGTACGTTTCTGAGTACTTTTTTTTCAATATTTACATTGCCACTATTTGGTATGCTTTTAATTGCATATTCTGGGGGATAAAAGGAAGTTCTTTGTGTCACTACCATTAAATATATGTGGAATGACATTGTTTTGATATTGTTTGTTTTCAAGGGGGAGAGTTCGAGTTGGTAAAGCGGTATGTACAGGATATAAGGCGCGAGTTTAAAGGATACAATGGTTCTACATTAAAAAATGATTTATTGGCTGGTCTTACTGTTACAGCAGTTGCACTGCCATTAGCGTTGGCTTTTGGTATTGGAAGTGGTGCGACAGCACAGTCTGGACTGATTACAGCAATCATTGCGGGAAGTATCATTGCAATATTTGCAGGAGCATCTTCGCAGATCTCTGGTCCTACGGGGGCAATGATGGCAATCTTGATTCTGATGGTTCAAGATTATGGAATCAATTCTATCTTTGTGGCTGGTGTGATGAGTGGTATTGTGCTTATCTTATGCGGTGTCCTCAGACTAGGAAAAGTTGTGACATTTATCCCTGCACCCGTGGTGATTGGGTTTACTTCTGGGATTGCGTTGGTTATTGCAATTGGTCAGATTGACAATTTTTTAGGGGCGAAGACGCCTGGCGCGGAATCAACGGCACTGAAATTTGTTGGATACTTCACACATCCATTTACACCAAATCCTTACGCGATTGGTGTGGCGCTTGCGGTCATGCTCATTATGATTCTATGGCCTAAAAAATGGCAAGCTATTCTACCATCCTCGCTTGTTGCGTTGATTGTCGTCTCTGCGGTATCCATTCTCGCGAATTTTCCTGTTGATACGATTGGCGAGATTCCAAAATCGCTATTGCCAAAAGATCGACTTGATATCTTTGGGATTGATTTTTCATTGATTAAGAAGATGCTTGTGCCATGTCTCTCCATCGCAGCCTTGAATATGATGGAGACCTTGATGTGTGGAGAAATTGGTGCCAAAGAAAAACACGAAAAATATGATCCAAATCGTGACTTAGTTAGTCAAGGAATCGGCAATATTATCCTGCCATTTTTCGGTGGCGTACCTGCCACAGCTGCGATTGCTCGTTCTTCTGTGGGCATCAAATCAGGTGGAAAGACTCGTCTCGTAAGTATATTCCATGCA
>JAISJM010000152.1 GCA_031261525.1 Eubacteriales Family XIII. Incertae Sedis bacterium | reverse complement strand
TAAATTCGTCTGTTTGCCAAAGTTCATTCATGATTTCATCACGTGATACAATTGAGCCATTTCTTTTTATTAACAATTCAAAAATATGAGCTTCATTCCGCGACAGCTCGATGTGATTCATTTGCGCATTAGAATCACTCGTCTCCTCGTTATGATAACGAGCAATATTCTTAACAATATACAAGGATAGATTTTAGAATGAGATGACATTTGACGATTCATTATGATAAGTGCGGTTTAAAATTGCAGCAATTCTTGCCAATAAAATCTGGGTATGATACGGTTTCGTAATGAAATCATCAGCACCAAGATTCATGGATAATAATTCATCGATATCACTGTCGCGGCTCGTGACAACAATAATCGGCGTCTGCGATTGTTTGCGAATCTCTCTACAGATATGATAGCCATCGAAGACAGGTAGATTGAGATCGAGCAAGATGAGATGTGGACTTTTCGAGAAAGCAAAAGAGACGACATTTTCAAAGTCGTCCGTTGTGGTTACGTGATACCCATATTTCTCTAGCAATATTTTTAATTCTCGCTGAATGGTTTTCTCGTCTTCAATTAATAATATATCATACATCATTTTCTCACTTAGGCACGATTCTGCCAACGCTTCAAGGTTAACAGATGCGCTTTAAAAATGGAGCGCGCCTCCTCCTCCGAATAAGCTGTGCCATTTTCAGCATTGAACGCATCCAAAAATCTTAGATTGGACTCTATCATTTCTTCCACAGTGCGGTTATGTGTAAAGGATCCCCCTTTATAACAATGACTACAATATTCCGTTGTGACGGTATCATCTGCATTTGTACCAAAGTCATCGATGTTTTGAATTGGCATTGCACAACTCTGGCATATTGGTGTTTCTTGAAGTCCGAGAAGTGTTGCAATATCGACTTCGAATGTTTTAGAAATTGCCTTGAGCGTTTCGATTGTAGGATAGGTCTCCCCATGCTCCCAGCGTGATACGGCTTGTCTTGTTACAAATAATTTATTGGCCATTTCTTCTTGAGATAGCCCGTTTTTTTCTCTAATTTCAACAATCACTTCTTGCAAATCCATAATTTACTCTCCTTCAATGATGGTGTAAGATGCCTTATATACATTATTACATAGGTTATCGGCAAATGAAAGCAACTGTCTGTTGCGCGAATTCCTCTGCTCCAACATCAGCACATTGGTTTCGTCAAATATTTTTTCAATAATCTGCGCCTGCGACCTGTTCATTTCAGTCATATTGTTTCCATCCTAGCGATAATCAGTACATACCCACGAATCATATCAAGTTATTACAAAAAACCTGCTTAACTCGCATGAGATGTAAGCTTGGTATCACATTTCGCCTATTTTGCTCAAAATTGATACCAACCTTACGTCGCTTTGCTATATTCGGCACGTTTACAAATCATGTCAACCGTCGTTCTCTCCACCCCTTTTTCTTGGAACAGACTGTTTGCAGCTGACAAGATATTATCCCTATGAAATTTTGTGAGTTTCTCTTTCTTTTTCATAGAGTTTAGCTTAACAGAATCAAATCTATTTGACAAGAAAATTTTATATGCCTCTTGTATTTCATTTTAATAGCACTTATGATCTATTGGAACATAAAAATGAGCACGGCAAGCTTGCAGAGATAATAATCAATCGAATCATTTCTGAGCAAAAGATAGACGTTGATGCAGTAACAGGTGCAACCAATTCAAGTAAAGTAATCGAAGGCGCAATTCAAAATGCGTTAAATAAAACCTCATTAAAAACGTATTAAAAGGTAACAATATTTGTAGAATCATTGGGCACTACTTGACATTTAAGTTAGGCAATGCTAATCTTATAACAAAGCAGTTAGTTACAGCTAACCATATAATTTTAACTTAACAATCTATTGAATGGAGGAAATACGATGAAACACGCAATCGCATTTAAAAATGTCACAAGAGAATACCAAATTGGCGAACACACACTTAGGGCATTAGATGACATCAGCTTCTCCATCAAGGAAGGTGAATTTGTCGTTATTCTCGGGCCATCTGGCGCGGGAAAGTCCACCCTACTCAATTTACTCGGTGGTATGGATTATGCCACACATGGTGAAATTATCGTCGATGGAGACAACATCGCCTCACTAACAGATGACAAACTAACAGAATACAGAGCCGCACATGTCGGATTCGTATTCCAATTTTACAATTTGATTCCAACGTTGACAGCCTTGGAAAATATCGCCTTAACAAAGAAAATTGTTAAAAATGCCATATCCGCAGGAGAAGTCTTAGACATGGTCGGACTAAGCGATCATGCAAATCAATTTCCAGCACAACTTTCTGGCGGTGAGCAACAACGTGTATCAATCGCTAGAGCCGTTGCTAAAAATCCGACAATGCTACTTTGTGACGAACCAACAGGCGCATTAGATTCAGAAACAGGCATCGTCATACTGGAAATGCTTCAAAAGATGAGCCGCGACCGCGATAAGACGGTAATCATCGTGACGCACAATGCTGCGCTTGCAGAAGCTGCCGATAAAGTGATAAGAATTAAGAATGGCAAGATTCGAGACATCACAGAAAACGCAACGCCAAAATCAATCAGCGAGGTAAACTGGTAAAATGTTGATGAAGAAAATGCTCCGAGACATGAATCGACATAAAAGTCAGTTTGTCTCAATCTTTTTAATGGCTTTCCTCGCAGTATTCATCTATACAGGCGTTGGTGCAGAATGGCGTGGTCTTCAGAAAAGTTCTGATGAATTCTATGAAGAAACGAATCTCAGTAATGTCTGGATTTATAGTGAAAATGTCACAGATAATCAAGCAAAATCTGTAAAAGATGTCAAAGATGTCGATGAAGTTGAGCGCCGATTAGAAGTTGATATCGCCCTACCATACATGGAAAATTCACCAAAACTCACTTTGAATTTTCTAGAAAAAAATAAGATTTCAATGCCACAAATCATCGAAGGTAGTAACTTTGATATCAATGATGCAGACGGCATCTGGCTCGATAAACGATTTGCCGATGCCAACAAAATAAAAGTGTCAGACACATTCATCATACCATATAATAATACAGATTTTGCTAAAACAGTACGGGGTCTCATCGCTTCCCCTGAGCGTGTATTTTTATCAGATTCTGATACCTTAACACCAGATTTTGGTGCAAATGGTTGTGCATTTCTATCTGCCAAGGCATTTCCCTTTGGTTCGATACCAGCCTATAACACTTTGCTCGTAACGACGAATCCTTCTCATTCAGAAAAAGCAAACTCGGCCTATTTAACAACAGTTGAAGATAAAATCACAAAAGCTTTAGACGGCAAATTCAGTGTTTATCTGAATCAGAAAGACAATCCAAGTGTGTCGACATTTCACAATGAAGTCCTTCAACACAAAATGATGGGCGACATCTTTCCCGTAGCATTTCTACTAATCGCATTGTTGACCATGTTGACGACGATGACAAGACTCGTCACCAATCAGCGTATACAAATCGGCACATTAAAGGCTTTAGGATTCAAAAAATTCGCAATCTTGAGGCATTACATTGCCTACGGCTTCTTCCTATCATTACTCGGATCACTCTGCGGATTATTTGTAGGTCCCGTGACATTACCAAAACTATTTATTCCATCCATGTCAAGTTTCTACACGTTGCCAACATGGAAAACCGCATATTCAGGGACATTCTTCGTCGTTGCAGGACTAATGGTCGCATTAGGTGTACTCGTCACCTTCCTCGCATGTAACAAGCTGCTTCACGATACCCCCGCAGATACATTGCGCCCCAAAGCACCAACATCATTCAAACATCATATGATTGAAAAGACTGCATTATGGCAATATCTGGGTTTCAACGCGCAGTGGAATTTCAGAGATGCTTCGCGCAATCGTCTTCGGGCACTCATGGCAATCATTGGCGTACTGGGCTGCACCGCCCTCATCATCTGCGCAATCACAATGAATACAAGTATGAACGATCTGAAAAATTGGCAGTATGAAGACATCAATAAATTCGAATCGAAAATGCTCTTAAATCCAGATGTCACAGAAAATCAAGTCAAGACAATCATGCAAATGTCAGACGGGGAAGCCATCATGGAAGCCAGCGTTGAATTGCGAGCTGATGATATCAAGAAAACAGGAGCTCTATGTGTGACTGATAATACCACACTGATATCCCCTACCGATGTCCATTTTAAACCCATCAAACTACCATCAGATGGCATTTCTGTTACTGCTAAAATGGCGAATTTACTGCATGTAGAAAAAGGTGACGTGATTGAGTGGAAGATTTATGGCTCCGAAGAGTGGCATAAAAGTAAGATTCTAGCAATCTATCGTGAACCAGTATCGCAAGGTATCAGTATGGGTAGAGCCTATCTCGAAGCACAGGATATCCCATTTAAGGCAACCTCTGTTTTGTCATCAGAAGACATGAAACCGCAAACGGCACAGCCTCTACTAGATGGCGTCGATACCGTATTATCCACAGCCGATACAATTGCGGGTTGGAACGACCTCACAGAAGCGATGTACATAATGGTATACGTCCTTATTCTTGCTGCAGCAGTTCTAGCAATCGTCGTCCTATACAATCTAGGTTTACTATCATTTACAGAGATGGAACGAGAAATGGCAACCTTGAAAGTCATGGGACTGAAATCGGGGAAACTGCGTTCCTTACTGCTCACCCAAAGTATATGGTTCTCCGTAATCGGATTCATTCCAGGCATTCCATGTGGCATTGGTCTCGTTATACTCCTCGTAAATTCAACAGGTGAAGCCTTTGACTATCCTGTAATGCTACATATCTCCACCGTGCTGATTTCATTTGTATTTACGTTTGGAATCTCGATCTTGGTAAACTTGCTCTTTTCAAGAAAGATTCGCAAATTAAATATGGTGGAATCGCTGAAAGCAATGGAATAAAAGTTAACAAAAAACAAATAGACCATGATAACATACTCCCATCAGTGTTATCATGGTCTATTCTTTTGCGTTACAAATTATGACACGAAATTTTAGATATCATCTAGAAACTTGCAAACCCGCTACCAAAATTTTTACAATTCTCGGTCTCGCCATCTGTTGGATCATAATTAACGATGAATCCCTCGCCATTATAAAGATTGGCACCGGCAGCAACAACATCGCTTTGCCAGTCACGCATCCATTGCCCATCGCCCCAGCCATAAGATCCAAATAATGCAACTTTCTTGCCTGTAAGCTTCTCCCGAAGCTTATCATAAAATGGCTGAAATTCGCCTTCTTCCAATACTTCTGCGCCCATTGATGGACAACCAAGCGCAATCAAATCATACTCAGATACATTGTCAGGAGTGGTGCTCCCAACCTCAAATAAATCAACTTCCGCACCTGCAGACTTCGCTCCATCCGCAATTAATTCTGCCATTTTCTTCGTATTTTCAGTCTGTGACCAATATACAATCGCTGTTTTACTCATAATTTTATGACTCCCTTCACTTTCTAATAAGAATAAGTTAGCAACTGCTAACAACTACTTATATAGTAAGCCAAAGCTAACCATATGTCAAGTGAAATGATAAACTTTAACCAAGATATTTTGTACATCATTTGCACACTATTCGTACGAAATAATGCTAAAAGCTGCACATATTCCCTTGAATAACATAGGAATATATGCGATAATTAGCACAGTAGACATATTGGAGGTGTAATATGATACGTAAAATAATGATATATTTGAATGAATGGAAGAACAGCACATATCGTAAGCCACTCATTTTACAGGGAGCCAGACAAGTAGGCAAAACCTATTCTATTCTTGAATTTGGGCGTAAAGAATATGAGAACGTTGCTTATTTCAACTTTGAAACGAATGTAAATCTTGCGGAGACATTCAGCGAGAGTATTGATCCATCATACTTGATTCCTATATTGTCACGCATTTCTGGACAGACGATAATCAAAGCAAAAACATTGATTGTATTTGATGAAGTTCAACTATGTGAACGAGCATTAACGTCACTAAAATATTTCTGTGAGAATGCCCCCGAATACCATATTGTTGCACTTGGTAGCCTACTCGGAGTAGCAGTAAATCGAGACGAATTTTCTTTCCCTGTCGGTAAGGTAGACATAAAAACAATGTATCCAATGGATATGGAGGAGTTTCTGCTTGCCTATAATGAAATCGAGTTGATCGCACAGATTAAAGACTGTTTTAAAAATGACGAACCCATGCCACATGCACTGCATAAAGCGGCACTTGCATATTACCGAGAATATCTTGTCTGCGGTGGTATGCCAGAGTGCGTTGATAAATATCTTGAGACAAAAGATTTCATCTTACTAAGACATACGCAAGACATGATTTCAGAAAGTTATTTAAAGGATATGAGCAAGTACAATAAGCAAAATGAGATTAAAAAAACACATTTAGTTTATGACAATATAACAGTACAGTTATCTAAGAAAAACACACGTTTTCAGTATAAGCTGATAAAAAAAGGTGGGCGCGCGGCTGAATTTAAAAATGCCATTGAATGGCTTGTGTTGTCAGGAATCGCTACACGAATCTATCGCATAGAGCATCCCATGAAACCGCTTGAGAATTATCGTGATATTGATGCATTTAAGACCTATGTTTCAGATGTAGGATTGCTCTGTGCAAAAAAAGACCTTCTTGCTGATGATGTGATCTACAACTCTCCAGAACTCAATGACTTCAAAGGAGGTATGACTGAAAACTATGTTTGCGGTCAGTTAGTGTCAAATGGCTACAAATGCTATTACTGGACAAGCAAGCAAAATGCTGAGATTGACTTTATTATTCAGCGCGAAGGAAAGATTATACCTATTGAAGTGAAGTCAGCAGAAAATACAAAAGCCAAAAGTCTCGCAGTATATACCAAAGCTTTCAGGCCTGAATATGCAATTAAACTCTCAACTAAAAACTTCGGATTTGAAAATGGAAAGAAAGCAGTACCGCTTTATGCAGCCTTCTGTCTATAAAAAATAACCATCTATGAATTATGCAACAACTATTATTATTCAAAATCCCTATAGAGCAAGCTTGGCTGAATCCCTATATTGTTTTGATATTTACCACTATCATATACGGTATACTCGCCATCAATTGTATGATAATACACCTGACAAATCTCGACCATCGGATAAATCTTGACAGGTTGCACGCATTGAATTTCAAGCGTCCAGTAACCTGAAAATCCAACATCACCAAACCCGGCAGTCACATGAATATATAGTCCTAATCTACCAATAGAGGAGCGACCTTCAAGCATTGGCACATAATAATTTGTAGCCGTTTTTTCGAAAGTGCGACCAAGATATAATTTGCCAGGTTGCAAGATTAATCCCTCTTCGGGAATGATAATTTTCTCAGTATGTAATGGTTTCTTCATATCCAAGATCTCATCCGTATATACAAGCATCTCATTATGAAGACGCAAATTATAACTATTCGGATTCAGATATTTCTCGTCAAATGGTTCTATAGCAATGTCTCCAGACTCAATTTGCTTTTTAATTTCTAGTCCTGATAATATCATCTAAATGCTCCTGTCTATTTACTAAAGTGTTCTCCAGAATCAATTCGACCACGTCTTCTGGATTAAGTTTTGATACATCAATTTTGAGTCGTCTTCCCTACGCCCATTGTGCCACCAATTAAATATATATTTTTCATCTCTATACTCTCTTGAACATCTTCTCCATATCGTGTTTCTCTAGCTTGATAATCACGGGTCTTCCATGCGGGCACGAATACGGATTCTCACATGCAAATAAATCCTGAATCAAACGATTGGCATCGTCATCATGAAGATTGTTGTTGGCTTTGACGCTCATCTTGCAGGCACGCATAATCAAAGCCTCATGTCGCGCCTCATCATCAGCAACATCGGGATGAATACTTGAATCAGACATCGCAATATCGCGGATACACTCAATCGCTGAATCAATATCCATTGCAATCGGAATCGCTCTCAAGATGATATCATTCGGCGAAAATTGCTCAAACTCAAACCCGATATCTTCCAAATCTGGCATCAACTCGTTGATATTATCCATCTGTTGATTGGATAGATTAATCGTCTGCGCAATCAATAACGACTGTGAAGCAATCTTCTCTCCCGTATCCTGACGCGCTCGCTCAGCTTTCATTAACTTCTCATAATTGATTCGCTCATGCGCTGCATGCTGATCGACCAAATAGAGATTCTTTTCATCCTTCGCAATGAGATAGGTAGCAAATACATTGCCAATATACTGCAAATTGTGATGATCTAAAACAGTCTGTTCACCTGAATCCGCAGTATCCATAGTATCGATGGATGATAAATCAAAACCGTGTTCCATATCTGCAAATGCCTGCAATGCCCCGCCATCACCGTGTTCAGGTTGTGCAGGTTGTACAGGCACCGCTTCCATTTTATTCGCAATACTGCTATTTAAAGGTTCCATACCATTCGTATGTTTACTCGAATCAACACAATCATCATCACTTGACAATAATCGATTTATGTTAACTACGGGCACAAAAGGAGCATTTGCATCCACATAATCAATCGCATTCACATCCGACTGATTAATCGTATGACTGATGGTATCAGCAAGATAAGAATGTGGTGCTTTATAATCAGAAGAACCGGTCACTTGCATCTCTTGCGGACCTTGTATATCTTGTGTATCCTGTGCATATTTTACAGTTGCATTGTTCAAAGCTGTCTCTCGTAGAGCAGCTTTTCGGTTTTGAAACTCAAGATGTTCTTGATAATCTGGACTCGAATTCAAGTCTTCCGCTTGCGGATTCAGTGCCTCTTTCGCACTACCAATGACGCTACCATCAAGCAATCGGCGGCGAATAGCGGCATTTACAGAATCAAATATTTCTTTCTCATCAGCCCAACGTATCTCCAGTTTCTGGGGGTGTACATTGACATCAACCTTGCTTGGATCCACATCGACAAACACATATGCGACAGGATACCGACCTGGCATAATCAAACTCTCATATGCCTTTGCAACTGCTTTCGAGACAAGATTGTCCTGTACATAACGTCGATTCACATAAAACACTTGGAATTTTTTGCTCTTTCGGGAAGTTCCCTGCCTACTGATATAAGCACGAATTCTTATCGTGGGTGATAAATCATCAGGAACGACGCTCCCCGCATAATTCAAACTATCTACATAAATCAATTCGCTAAAGACATCTGCACCGAGCACATTGATGATGACATGATCTAAACTACCATCACCCCTTGTAGCCAAAACTTGCTTTCCATCCACATAATAAGTAATGCGTATGTCAGGATATGCGATGCTCAGACGTGTGATGAAATCCGTGATACGATTCGTCTCCGTGCGATCAGACTTCAGAAATTTCTTCCGCGCAGGCGTATTATAGAATAAATCTTTTACAATAATCTTCGTACCAACTTCGCCGCTTGCAGGACGAATCACAGACTGATCGGCAGCCTCACCATCAACATAGACATTGCTGTCACCAAAAGAAATCGATGTTGCAACATCATCCATAGAAGTCCGTGTCACAAGTTCAACTTTCGCAACCGTCTTGATGCTTGCAAGCGCTTCCCCTCTAAACCCGAGTGACCCAATATGATTCAAATCATCTGCAGATTGAATCTTGCTCGTTGCGTGTTTTACAAAAGCGAGTTCAAGCTCATCCCTAGCAATACCGCTACCATTATCGCGTATCTCGATAAGCTCCTGCCCGCCACCAAATACGCGCAACTCAATCTGCGTCGCGCCAGCATCGATTGAATTTTCGATAAGCTCTTTCACGACACTAAGCGGGTTTTGCACAACCTCGCCAGCCGCAATTTTCTCAGCAACGGATTTATCCAGTTTTATTATTTGTGCACTTTTCAATTCGTATCTCCTAGCTCAGTGATGATTTGTATCACAATCGTCTTTTCTTATTTCACCAATTCTTTCAATTCCTCAATCAGCATAATTGCACGCCCAGGTGTCAATTCCAACAAATCAATCTCCATAATTCGTGCTTTTAACGCATCCAGAGTGGAATCAGGAACAACAATCGTCTCAATCTGCACATCAGGTTCGTCATCATAATCGTTACCAGCATAATCGTTACCAGCATAATCGTTACCAACATAATCGTTACCAACACCAGCCACCTGTCCGGAATCCGCGCCACCACCATCGATCAATGCAAACAGCGATATCTGCGCATCATCATCCGACTGTCCACGCATTTTTGCAATCTTGCTCTTCTCTTTA